>JBCCNK010000066.1:0-14069 GCA_039025875.1 Pseudomonadota bacterium | reverse complement strand
CGCAACTTGTTCTGATCAATCGCCTTCTGCTGCTCTTACGTAGATAACTGCGTCTAAAATGCCGCCGCCCACTTTTTGGCGTCGCGAACGCGAATCATCTGAGATGTACCAACAACCGCTACGGCAGGAAGACTTTGCAACATTCGGTGGTACATCTCAGATGATTCGCGTTCGCGACGCCCAAAACTAGGCGGCAGCATTTTAGACGCAGTTATCTACGTAAGAGCGGCAGAAGGCGATTGATCAGAACAAGTTGCGATATTTTGGTGCAGAGGGTCGCTAGTCAGATGGTCAGCCAGCAGCAGTGCGCATTCTGGAAATTACGATGGTCATCGCACGCCCGCTGTGATGTGTGAGGTCGTCTGACTTGCCTCGTGCATAGATCGCCTGTTCAAGTGCATCCAGTACCAGGTCTGTCTTCAGTGATGTCGAGACTCGCCAGCCCACAATGGCACGAGCGAACACATCAACCACAAAGGCGACGTGAACGAAGCCGCGCCACGTTGCGACGAAGGTGATGTCCGCAACCCACAGCTGATTGAATCGTGTCGCCACGAACCGCCGCTGCACCAGGTCCGCTGGGCGCGCTAAGGCGGTGTCCGGGACTGTTGTCTTCACCGTCTTGCCGCGTCGAGTGCCGCGCAGCTGCAATACCCGCATCAAACGCTCGACGGTACAGCGGGCGACGGGCATCGATTCTCGATGCAGTTGCTTCCAGACCTTACGGGCACCATAGACCTGAAACTGCTCGTTCCAGACCCGCTGAATCTCAGGCTTCAGTGCCTCATCACGGTGATGACGTGCCGGATACCGACTCGGATCCCGCTCTCGGGCTTTGTGTTCGTAGAACGTCGACGGGGCAATCGGCAATACGGCACACATTGGCTTGACCCCAGAGTCGTCTCGGTGCGCGTCGATGAACGCCACCATCTCCTCGGCTTGCGGTCGAGCTCCGCCTGGGCGAAAAAAGCCGACGCCTTGCGGAGAGTCTCGTTAGCTCGTTTCAGCTCGCGGTTCTCACGCTGAAGTGCTTTTAGTTCTTCGATCTCGGAGCTTGTTCGGCCAGGACGCTGACCACCGTAAGTCTCAGCTCGTTGAACCCACTTGCGCAGCGTCTCGGGCGTCCAGCCAATCTTCGTAGCAATGGACTGCAGTGCCGCCCATCGCGAAGAATACGATGGTTCTTGATCTAGGAGCATCCGTACAGCGCGCTCTCTGACCTCGGGGGAATATCGTGTGGGCTTTGTCATCGGAGGATCCTCTCAACATAACAGGTCTCCGGTTAACCCGGGGTGATTCACTTTCAGTTTTGCAGACTTTGCTACATCTGATAATAGTTACTTGAAAGTGCCTTTTGGTCTAGACACATGGCACTCGCTGATTAACCAACCCGGGTGACCCACGCCGCTCCGTGTCGCTTAGACTGCGCGAACATACAAGGCAGCATTGTTTGCATAGAAAATGCAAACCTTGCAAACTGATTGAAGGATCGATCCCAAGTTTGATCAGAATCACAAATGACTTGCGATGTTTAATACAAGGTGAATCGGAAGATGTTTGAGCTAATTGATAACGTACCGCAAAGTGCAGACCTTAGAGTTCTAGGTTTGGGCGGTGGCGGGTGCAGCGCTATTCAATTCATGATAGACGAAGGGGTCAAAGGTCTAAACTTCATCTTCGCAAATACCGACCAGGCAGCGCTACCGGAATCAGAGGATCTTAACGCGATTCTCATAGGCCCAGAGCTTTGTAAAGGCCTAGGCGCAGGTGCCAATCCTGAGATAGGCCGGAGCGCGGCTGAAGAAAGCCGAGACCTGATTTTCAAAAAGCTGTCGGGCGCGGACATGGTTTTTATCGTTGCAGGGTTTGGCGGTGGCACAGGGTCTGGAGCGATGCAGGTCATAGCCGAAGTCGCTCGGGAGTTGAGCGTTTTGACGGTCGCTGTTGTTACTACACCGTTTGAGTTTGAGGGAGATAAGCGTCGCTCTATAGCCGCTGACGCATTGGAGGGCCTCCAGTCTAAGGTCGACGCAATGATCCAGCTAGACAATGAGTCAGTGCTCAGATCTATTGGCAAAAACGCATCGCTGCTGGAGGCATTCAAGGAAGGGAACAGGGTTTTGTCCGAAACCATCACGAGCGTTACCGATCTTATCCAGTCACCTGGAATGATAAACATCGATTTTTCAGACATAAGGACGATCCTATCTGGTGGCGGCATTGCCCGTTACGGCAGCGGTACTTCTCGTGGCGAGCACCGGGCACGTGAAGCAACTGAGCGTGCAATCAAGGCTCTGCAGCTGGAAGATATAGATCTAGGAAAAGCTAGCGGTATTCTCATAAATATCACCTCAGGGTTGGATTTATCGCTTGGAGAATTCTCTGAGGTGGGTGACACGATCGAAGAATTCGCCTCGACAGATGCAATCGTAGTCGTGGGCACTGTGATTGATGAAGCTATGCAAGACAAGTTACGTGTGGGCGTGACAGCCGTTATGAACGGCCTCGTGGAGGCATTACCGGACCTCGAAAGCTCGGAGGTCACTGCAGCAAAAATGAAAGTAGCGCGTGAAGCAACTGGTGGCGACTACTTCGACATACCAGCATTTCTACGTAATAAGACTGATATCGACGAACCCTCGACTAATGGTGTAACACTAGTGGTTCCTGCAGATTTTGCGGACGACCGAGTTGCTGAGCTGGTACTGCACCTATCCAACGTTTACCGCTCTGTTGGAGGAGACGAACTAGTAGTAAACGACGTTGGGCAGGTACCTCCAAACCCCAGATCTAGTCAACCGATAGAGATTCTCAAAAAGTCGGCGTCAGCAAAATGAATGAGGACGATGAGAAAGGCGATCAGGTCCCCGCTGCACAAAACACGAGTCACATTGCGATAGACCTATCAGGGCGAGATCACACAGTTTGGGAAAAAAGGAGCTCTCGCTTTTTCGAGCGAATCCTCAATAGTGTTAAGAAGTATCTTGGCTTAGACATCCCATCCGGGGCGCCAACCGACCCAAAAGTGCTTGACGCGCTGAATTCACTAAGCGATAGCGCGCTCGCAACTCTGAAGTCGCCACAATTAAAGAACCTCGAAAGACAGGCATCTATCAAAGTTAAAGTTGCAGAAGCTCGCGAGAAAGAGGCTCTCGCGCGCAAGATAGAACTTGAGTCCGACAAGCTTGAAATGGATATAGAGCGCGAGCGCGTTATCGAATCTCAACTAACCATTGATCGATTAATCCAGCGTGGCGAGCTTACAATTATCGAGAATGAAGACGGTCGACTTACTTTCATTATGTCCGACATAAAATCTTCTTCCTCTGCAGAGTGATACCTTCACGGAAGGCAGCCTTTGCAGTTTTTCTCAGATACAGAAAACGCAGACCAATGCTCCATTTACGATGCGTTGTCGTTAGCCTGAGAAGCCAATCCGAGATCACAGCGTTCTCATTGCTGAGCTTGGCGGTTTATCGATAACAAGTTTCCGATATCCGGAAAGCTCTGCTGGCTTGCCGTATTGACAAACCACTCTACGCGACAGCCCGCTTCGCCATCTTTTTTCGCCGAGATGGCGCTACCATTTTTGGTCGAGCGCCTCGGCCACGATTTCCGCCTTCAGCTTCTCCTCGGCATACATCTTTTCAAGCCGAGCGTTTTCTTCCTCAAGCTCCTTCAGTCGCTTCATGGCAGAGGCATCCATGCCGCCGTACTTCGACCGTCTGTTATAGAACGTCGCGTAGCGCATCCCATGCTGCCGGCACAGCTCTGAGACTGGAGCACCCGCGTCCGCTGCTTTGAGGATCTGAAAGATCTGACTTTCTGTGTATCGGCTTTTCTTCATCAGTAGACTTTTCCTAGCTGGAAAATTCAACTTCTAAACTCCGCTACTTTTGGGGCGATTACGTTTCCATTTTCGTACTTTTTATTATTTTTCTGTTGCATCTGTTTGCGATGGGCCTACCATCTATGATCGTTACGCAGAACGGGGTGAGCAGATCGTGTGCGCACGCGAGCAAAGCGACCAATGAAAACAAATCCGCCGCGTGAAGTGCAGCAGACGAGCAGGGTCGTCACAAGTGAACACCTCAGGATGTGTATTCCTCAGTACACACCGGGTGGGGTCCATCAGCTGCGGATTTTGTAAGAAAACTTAACGTTAAAAACTATTGTGTTTGTCACAACTCATGCATCATTACACAGCTAGTTCTAGTTCTAGTTCTAGTTCTAGTTCTAGTTCTAGTTCTAGTTCTAGTTCTAGTTCTAGTTCTAGTTCTAGTTCCAGGACGTCTTGCGAGCGATATTGGGTGATTAACAGGCTGACTAAATACCGACACGCTAGAAAGAGACTAGGCAGGTTTATGGAGGGAAGTTGTGTTGTCCACGATTAGTATTTTGCTGTTTTCGAACTTATTCGCGCGGAAGACCAGCCCATCGTTGTCATCGGCTAAGGTCAGAGGTCTATCAGTCGCTTCGGTATCTGTTTCTATGGTAGTCGCATTCTTGTGTGCAGGAATGACGCACGCGATCAACGCAAATTCGCTAGCAACAGAGTTTCGTGAAAAGTGGCCATGGCACATCCAAACGATCGTGTATGCCTTCGACGGGAGCGAAGGCGACGTCCACCTGCTTGTATCGGAACCCCCAAGCATACTCGCACCTTCAAACTCTCAAATGGCTGATCTCGTTGCACTCCTCGACGGTAAAGCCGGCACCACATGGAATAGAACCAAGCGAGGTATGAACGGCTGGGTGGACGACGTTGTCATTTCGGCAAAGCTGAGTGAATGCGTGGCACGACCCTCGGCCAGATGCAATGAGCAACTAGCAGAAACGATTTCAAGTATCAGCTCGGTGGTGTTTGGTTCTGCTTACAAGGCCCACGCAACACCGTTTTCAGACGTCCCAGATTTTGATGCTTTCTCCGCACCAAAAGACTTACAGATTGATGCAGGCGGGTTTGTGAAATTGCTCAAAACGCCGGGAAAACTCAAGTTTCGCACTTGGAACCATGAATCGATCGGTTCATTCATTGAAATGCTGGACGGTGGCTTTGGGGGTGTAGCATACAGTGATCCTGAGGGACTGGTCGCCTTCTCTTTTTCCGTTGATACTGAAATAGCCGACTTGAGGGACGAATTTCGCCGATTCGCCTTGGACTCAGACTTGTTGCTCGGAGGCGTCTCAGCGGGTGACCAAAGTGACCGTATTGTGCTTATAGGGCGTGAACGCCAAACGGGCCTGTTCCAGGTGCCGCCTCTACGATTTGAGGACCTTGAACTTGCGGTGAACGTGCGGGACATTGGTCAATTTCAAACTTTCGGAACTGCGCTGTTTATGGGTACATCGATTTGTGATGGAAAGTATGAGGGTTTTGATTTCTTCCCAGCGTTTCTCTCTGAAGGTCTCGTTGACACCCGCTTCGGCTCAACCCTGAATTTCACCGACGTTCTGATCAAGAGTTATACAGAGGGAGGTGAAATGCACGTTCTAGGCATGGACCTCCCCCCCCCCGTAACCTATCCATTCAAGCGCGCTGATGTGTTTGTCGAGAGCGGCGGAAATTTGACGTACAACTGGAGCCTGGACCGCGGCATCCAAATCTTGGAGGACCCTCAAGCACGATTCGTAATGGCGGACCATACGAATGCACTCTCGATCAGTTATTTCGCTGAGGAAGGGCCTGACCTTTCACATCGTGAAGTTGAGAGCCAAGCCTATTTTCTGAATCTCCAATCGCTCCCGGTTTTTGAGGCGCGACAAATCACAACCCTTTTGTCGGTCACTCAGAATCGAAGGGAACGGTTAGCACTTGAAGATAGCGCCACTGCTGCGAGAACCCTTGTGCCTGCGGAGGAGGTGATGGCGGCAGTATATAAGAATCTGGTCGACATTGAAGATCTGCAAAGTTTTGTCGCATCTGGGTTGAAGCGGAAGTTCAGCAGATACGAGGAAGCCGATTTCCTACTATCTGAGCGACTTGGAACCAAAGTAACAGCGGACGAGCTCCTAGGGCTCACAGATGAATTTGCAGGCGAATTCGTTCAGCGTGTGGATTCCTACGCTGATGTGGAAGGGCTGTCTGAAAAAGAGGTTTTCTCTTCGATAAGCGATTGGCTGATTCGGCGCATGAGAGAACCAACAGGTAATATCGAGACACCGGCTTCGTTTCTCAGTAAGTCGTATGATGTCGAAATCGACTTCGTTGATGCGTTTTACCTAGATTTATATGTGGGGGAGCTATTTCAGCAAGCTCTACAAAACTGTTTGGCCGGGGCTTTAGACAACGTGGTCGACAGGATCGATCTCACAGCCTCTGGGAACATTAGAACGACAGATTTTGTTCTGTCGAATCTATATGCTTCAGCTGTCGGTGGACACAATCTGCACCGGGAAGAGCTAGTATTTCGGCCCACGACGAAAGCGAATCTCACCGTAAGAGAGGACTCGGATGCACAACGCTACATTGTTGAAGTGCCTGAACGGCTTTTCGATGATCTGGATATGCCGAAGGTGATAGATGACCTGAAGTCGCGCGACCTGCGTGGTATCCGCGATGCCATAGAAATACCCACACCCACAAGACGGCATAGGACACTGGCATCATTGATCGGTAAATCGCGTTCAATAGCCCTCGAGAATGGCGCAGCAGCAGAACATCTCCCACCGAGGTCTCTCAAGACGGGTTACGGGTGGCGTTCTGAAGTTGGGCGATTGAACAAGGCAGAACTTGATCGCCATCTCGCAATTGCGGAGAGTCGAGGGCTAGACCTGATTGTAAAGTCTATTGGCGGCGATATGGTGATCTATCGAAAGGCGCCACCGGGTCAGTTTGTCATCGAGGGACGAGAGGCACTTTACGAAGCTTTTGCGACATTCGCATCCGCACGATCAAAGATCCAATTCATCGACGTACCGTTCGCTAGAATTCAAGCGATAATGGATCGCGTCCCGTCTCGCCCCAGTGGAGAGTTTAAGATCGTCGAACTTGAGGCAATGGCGATGAGTGATGGCAACGGTGAGATCGCAAATCGTGGCTTAACGTTTACTAGGCCGGGGGGAGACCAGCCCCTTCAGATCATCACATATTCGAAGAGAAGTCAGGGCCGTGGCCGGCAACTACTGTCACTATTTCTCGGTCGACGACCTGATTGGTCCCAGGCCACCATAGACCCTGTCGTAAAGTCAGCGGACGAGATGGCCGTCACGGTTAACGGAAAAACATACTATGAACTAGCATGGGAAGTTTCGCTTCCACCAGGACGAGCTGAGAATAACTACTTTCAGCGAGCGGGCACCACACTGGAGCGACTGTCAACGATCCTTGTACAGGCCTTCTCTTTGTCTAAGTGGACAGAGAAAGGCGAAGCTGTTGGATTGACATCATTGCGCAATACGCTTGGAATGGCCGGAAGAAGCTACGACGCGGGTGAGAACCCGGTAACGGAGGATGTCATCAGATCGGTCCGCGCCGAAATGCAACGGAGCATGCAGTCAGAGGGGTACGACGCTAGGATCCGGTTTCTCAAAGCTGAACGGGAGGAATCCTACGAGCTAGGCACATTGTCAAGACCAAAACTGAGAGCCGAAGGGTGAGAAAACGCTCAGCTTGTTTCTTGGCTAGACCGTAAATGACAATTCTAGGTCACTCGATCAGTCCGAAAGATATTGGCATCTGTATTGCTCTACCATTCAACATTGAATCATTCACCCGATGTCTAGAAAAACCTGCAGAACGAGGTGACTACCTTCGCAAGTTGGTTAGGCACCAGGGCGAGTCGATAGAGAGCTTTTTCGACCGCGCGTATTCACCGGCCGCCTCCGTGATGCGTCAGTTTGTCTCGGCAGTAGAGGAGATGGGTGTCAGAATCTGGCCAGACGTCACATTGGACTCGCTCCAACAAGCTACTAGATCACATCGCGTCATCGTGTTCGCGGGCCATTGGAAGGGGTTTCCGTTTTCGCATTGGGATTTTGTTGATTCGCCCTCGAAGGTGCTTGCACGCCTTGAAGCAAGTCCTGATGGGATTGTCAGAGCTCTCTATGGTGACATGATCCTATGTGAGCCGGACCTCACTGAAGCTGTGACTAGAAATGACAGCGCCTCGATTCCGCGCCTTTCTTCAGCTTTAAACCGGAGCATGAAACGTCTAACAAGGCAAAAGCCAATATCGCCCGGCACGCTTGATGAAATCACTCAGTCGGATCTGAACGCCTTGAGAGAACGTCTCGACGAGAATCTGGCAGGCGCAACCGTTCCTGGCAATCGTTTTGAGTTGGCCGACGTGTTCATTGACGCATACTCGTTTGCTGATGCGTTTCCCGACGATCGGGAAGGTATCGCGGATTTGGTAGCCTGTACGTCTACAGTGCCCGCACCGGCGTTTGATCGTGAGCGACCTTACATTAGAACCATATCGGCTCCTCATGAGTTAAATCCATACGCGTGGCCAAACTTGATCGAAGCCACAGTCAGGATACTAAGGAAGCACTCGATGCCATACTGGAATGCACGGCAGACGGCGCGAACGGTGCTGAAAGAAATTGGAGATAGCAGTAAATGAAAAGTATGGATGAATTGAGATCGGCTCTCGAAGCTATCAAAGACAGCCGACTCAATATGGCCTCATCAGATACTGTAGGAGTCCTTGTGAAGTCAGCGAACGACGTCCGTATTGGTTACTATTTCCAGATCGGGCTGAGCTTGGCCATATTCATCCTCACAATAGTAGCTGTCACGTTGCTTTGGGGGAACAACGAGGCCATTGCTGCGTTTCTGGGCATTGTAGGTATCGGTGGCGTTGGTTGGTTTGGTCGCCAGATTAGAATGTCGGTTCACCAAACAGCATTGTTACAGCTCCTGATCGCTGGTTCTAAGAACATGACACCAGAGCATTTGGATGCCCTTATAGATCTTGTTGGAGAGACGCTGAAAACATCGGACGCCGCTGAATAGCGGAAAGCTGCCTAGACAATACCGTTGGTTTCTACCTTTTTTGCAAAGGCGCAATCGTGGTCCGACAGTTGTTGTGCCCATGGTCTGAGATAGGCAGCCATTCTATGTCCACACAATAAGCTTTACTCTTCGATCCCGATTACTACACATCCAGGATGGATGAAATCACGCGATAACTAAAGTGAATCACCCCGGGTTTACTGGAGACCTATCATGTTGAGAGTGTTCTCCACCTCTAGCTCCTTCAAACGATTCGTCATCGATGCATCCATGCCGTCAGATTTGCTACGCCAATAATGAAACGAAGCGTTGTTCGTACCGTGTTCGCAGAACAGGTCGTTGACTGGCAAACAACCCTCCGCTTGTTTCAGAATCGCCAGGATCTGGCTGCAGCTGAATCGAGACTTACTCATTAAGCTCTACTTCTCTGAGCATTAGAAGATGTCCAACCTAAAACCTCGATTACATTTCAGGGGAATCATACTGGCATTTATAGTGAAACTGGGCCAGTGTGCAGAGAAGCGTTGGCGACGAATATACGCTTTCAACCCCCCGGCAAAAGTGATTGACGGCCGTGGGTTCAAAGATGGGATCGAAGAACGCTAAATCATTGAGGTGAGGAGTGACGCCTGATCAATGATCAAACACTCGAATCGAACACAGCTCCCAATAATCCGAGGATGTTTTACGCACTAGTCTGGTTTAGCGAGTAGGCAAAATTTAACTCCCTCTGAGTTTACATAGAGGCGACCTTGTGGTTCTGTATGAGGCCACAGCAACATGACAACGCCTAGTTTATGAACAAGCATATTATATTCCTCCTCCATGGCATGGGTACGCACGAAGCCGGATGGTCAAAGGAGGCAGTGAAGTCGTTCAAGGCTAACGCAAAAGCCATCGATTACCCAGTAAGCATCAACGATAATTTTGAGTTCGTTGAACTGAACTATGATCATCTATTTCTTGAATACATTGATCAGCACAACAAGAACGCGGCACAAATCACTTCATACATGTCCACCGGCCAGATAGGCGGCAACACAGTTTTTCGAGGCCTATTCGACTACGCAACAGGCTCGTTAAAGAACGAAAAATTTGTGGTGAGCGCGCTCGGCGATGTCTATTTGTATCGGCTTTCTGACTACGCAGCGGCGGTACGTACATTTGTGCTATCAGAAATCACGAAAACGTTGAACGCAAAGCCAGATAAACCTGCGTGGAGCGTTATCTCTCATTCTCTTGGGACGCGCGTGATACACGATGCCATGGACGAGTTTGTTTCATCACCCACAAACATCAGTGTCTTCGGCAAGCCGGTGTCTTTGGCAATGATCGCGAATGTCGTACATCTGCTCGCGTTTTCACCGACCCGGTTATGGAAAGACACGAGAGTGTGGCCTTCCAGAAGTATTATCAAAGGGGCCTGCAGTAGGTACGTTAGCGCACTCCACCCTGCCGATCCGTTCACGTGGATACGGGAGTTTGACCCTACACCGGAGTGGGGCAACAACGCGGAGTATGCGGGTCAGTATCGGAGAACAGCGCTTGGTTTAAAGGAACTAACACGCGCCAACTCTCACAGCTTTGCCGGCTATCTGGAAAATCCTAAAGTCGCTGCGGACCTCTGTTGGGCACTGGGTACAGAAAACACCGGCAAGCCACCGTTCGACCCGACGAAATTGGAGAAAAGACTCGAAAACTATTCGAAACAAACCATCGGCGGGACAAGCGAAAAAGCTTGGAAAAAGGCACAAGAGCTGAGACAGAAGCGTGATCTGACCTCGTTCACCGAATTTGTGCGCGCCCTGGACGAGTTTCAGTCGTTCTTGAAAAAGTTCTCTGAGTCACTCACTGATTAAGGAATGCTATGCAAGACGTTATAAGGTCCGCAGTATTGGCGTGCGCTCTTCTGGTAGCGCCCACAGCGGCACATGCCGAGTTCGCGACCTGCGATAAAGCAAGCGACGAGCTGGCATCGTTTCGCGACCGTGACAACTACATTGAGTTAGCAGCTGCCTATACGAACGAGTGTTCCGGACAGAGTTTGCTACTCGGGGAAGGTCAGATTTTTATCGATAGAATCCGGTCGGCTGACGATCCAGAATCTAGGCAAAAGTCTGTCCGTCAGGCAGTCACGTTGCTTGAAAACCAATTGTCAAAACTCACTTCTACCACCGCTGACTTAGATGAGGCGGCAGTCGCCGCGATGAGCAAGGAACTTGCTTGTGAAAATCATGCGCTTGATTCGCGGGCGGCGTTGGTTGACGGGGGCTGCGAGCACAATCTCGTTAACGAAGACGGCACGGTCGGCCTTCAGAAGTGGTGGCCAAGAGCCAATAGCGGACCAGTGTTTGACGAATCCTTTGTCATACCCTTCTTCGCCACAAACGCTGCTTGTGCAGGACAAAAGCCAACACCCGGCTCCGTGTGCGATCAGGCTTTTGATCGCACGTTTCTGCCTGTTCTCGAGTTTCAGAGTGTGATGCACGGTCAGGTTCGTCCAGCTGCCAATCAGAAGCCCGCCGACCAAATCACGGTCGAGTATTCCGACCGCCATCGGCGCTGGAAAAGCTACTTGTCGGACACAGGTTTTCAATATCCATGGGAACTCACGATTAACCGAGCATTACGTGGTGGGTTCGATGAAATCGCTCAGCGTGAAAGAGCGCCTACGTCTCGATTCATCATCGGCCACCCCACAGTCGCGCTCTCTTACAATGACACGTCTCCGGATGGTAACCAGACACAGGCGATGGGCGTGTTGAAGCTTCTTGGCTTTAAGCGCTGGCAGTACAGCGGAAACCGTGCTAGACACGTACTGGGAATCTCAGCAACAGCGACGTTTGCTGACCTGGCTGAGGTCGACGACACGGGTCTTGGCGTAATGCTGGAGTACAACCAGTTCGCAGTCGGCTGGTCAAGTCATGGAGGCGAGGATGTATTCTCCGTGTCCGTCGATCTTGGCGAGCTGCTCTCCGGGCCAAACTCAATTGAGGGCTGGTTGAAAAAACTCGAGTAGCAGCTCGCTTCTCGACCAGACTACTTTCCTTTTGCCCACCTAAGGGGAATGCCCCCCCCGCAGTCACTGGTACAGGCTTGATTGCAGCTCATTGACCCTTCAGCGCTTAACCTCATCTAATTTTAACTCGTCGGCTTCCGCATCAAGACGACAGGTTAAAACCAAGATGTCGGTTAATCTGCTCACTCGCTTCCATCGATGTCCGGCCACCTGGTAGGTCGTGTTGTAAGTACCACCTGAAACAGCTACGTGCACGATTGGGGTTCTCGGCCATAATCGATATGGCAAGGAGAACGAATAATGCGCAAATCACGATTTACGGAATCGCAGATCATCAAGGTGCTGAAGGAGGTTGAGGGCGGTCGTGGCGTTGGCGATGTGTGCCGCGAAGCAGGCATATCCGACGCGACCTACTACAACTGGAAAGCGAAGTATGGCGGGATGGGCGTATCCGACATCAAGCGCCTGAAGGAGCTTGAGGAGGAAAATCAGCGCCTGAAGCGTATGTTCGCCGACCTCAGTTTGAAGCACGAAGCCCTGCGAGACATCGTTGAAAAAAAGCTCTAAGGCCGGCGGAGAAGCGCAAGCTTGTGGACTACGCGCGTGACGAGCACGGCCTCTCACTGAGGAGGATAACGTAAATTTTCTTTCGCACATTTGTTGAAGGGGCGGTGTTCCCAAGTTGGTACGATTGAGTTGCGAAGCTTAATCAGACCAAAAAGGAAACAACCGCCATGAATCACGATAGCGAGAGCAAGACTCTGGGTAAAGTCGTTCAAATTGATGAATCGCGTATCCGGAATCACCTCGGTGAGCTCGTCCGAGGCACCGTGGAAGAGACCCTGAATGCCATGCTGGATGCAGAGGCAGACGCCCTCTGCGGCGCACAGCGCTACGAACGATCACCAGACCGCGTCGATACCCGAGCTGGCCACTACGACCGCAAGTTTCATACGAAGGCCGGTGAGGTAGATCTCAAGGTCCCGAAGCTGCGGCGCCAGACCTTTGAGACGATGATTATCGAACGCTACAAGCGGCGTGAGACATCTATCGAGGAGGCTCTGATGGAGATGTACCTCGCCGGAGTCTCCGTACGTCGAGTCGAGGACATCACCGAAGCCCTGTGGGGGACACGGGTCAGCTCCGGGACCGTCAGCAAGCTCAACAAGAAGGTCTACAAGCACATTGAAGAGTGGCGCAATCGACTCATCGAGGGCGAGTATCCCTACGTGTATCTGGACGGCATCGTTCTCAAGCGGAGCTGGGCGGGAGAGATCAAGAATGTCTCGGTGCTCGTGGCCATTGGCGTTGATCAGGATGGTTACCGGAAGATCCTCGGCGTCCAGGAAGGCCACAAGGAGGACAAATCCGGCTGGGGTGGATTTCTAGAGCACCTCAAAGCTCGCGGATTAACCGGTGTGCGCCTGGTGATCTCCGATGCCTGCATGGGCTTGATTGAATCCGTGGCTGAGTACTATCCCGATGCGGATTGGCAACGCTGCAAGGTTCACTTCTACCGAAACGTGTTCAGCCATGTGCCACGCAACAAGACGCGCCAGGTCGCGGCCATGCTCAAAGCGATTCACGCACAAGAGCATCGTGATGCGGCTCAAAACAAAGCGCAGCAGGTGGTCGAAGAACTAAGACGCATGCGACTGGGCAAAGCCGCGGATCTCGTTGGCGCCAAGATCGGGGAGACACTGACGTACTACGCGTACCCACCGCAGCATTGGATCAAGCTGGCGACCAACAACCCAATGGAACGAATCATGAGAGAGATCCGACGACGGACCAAAGTTGTGGGCGCATTCCCCGACGGCGAGTCAGCGGTAATGTTGGTGGGAGCAAGGCTTCGACACATCGCGAGCACTGCGTGGGGAACACGTAAGTACATGTCGATGGATTGGCTCAAAGAACAGGATTTGGAGATTCAACGTACCGCTTGAGAGCACTGCCCCGAAAAGATCAGTGCGAAAGATTATTTACACAACCATTCCGCACCGGATATGAGGGGTAGTGTTGCGTAGCGGTGCACTATTCCACGACCTTAACGAATGGTATCTTTTCGAGGCTGTATTGATTCGCGTTTCG
>JBCCNK010000065.1:0-14073 GCA_039025875.1 Pseudomonadota bacterium | reverse complement strand
CGCGGCGTCGACCGCCCAATGGATGTCCCCGTGCCGAGTTTGAAGTGCGAGTACAAATTCGATTGCGCGTTCAACCGTCGGCGCCATGGCTTCTAAGACGTCATCATCGCCCGTGACCAAAAAGTGATGCCAGACTCCCGTAGCGAAGTACGCTACGAAGTTGCTCTCGCGGCGCACAGCGACCGGCCGACCTCCGTGCTCGTAAGATGCCCACCAGCTACCATCTTCCAACTGAATCGATGCCAACCAGTCATACGCTCGCGCCGCGGCCTGCCACTCGCCACCGATAGACAGGCCCATGGCCGCTTCCACGAGGTCCCAGGGGTCCGAGTGCTTACCGTCGGACCAGACGATTTCGCCGGATTCCCGCTGGAGAGCCAGGATGGACTCGACCGTGGGAGCCAGGAACTCACGCGGATATAGCCCGGTTGTAAAGTAAGGACCACTCATTAGAGAGCCTTGCGAAAATACATCACAATGCTTTTGCCAAAATATGGATTGAGAACGCGCTCCAACCATTGCGTAAGCGCGGGACGTTTCATCATATCCCAGACGAGAAATCGATGATATTGGCGAATCAGCCAATTAGTATCGCGAGTTTCCCAGAACATGCACTGCAGCCACCAGTAGAAGCTGTGCAGGGAGTGAGCTCCATGACTGGCATAGGCGTTGAACCCCTGATCGCTTATTGTCGACTGAAGTTGGTCGGCATCGAAAATACGCAGATGCCCCCCGAGCACCTGATGGTACTCACGTGAAAAAATCCAGCAGATGCGCTCAGGCCAGGCTCGCGGCACGCTGGCACACAAGCGGCCGTTAGGCTTCAGCACCCGGCGTATCTCAACGATTGCCGAGCGGTAATCCGGGATGTGCTCGAGCACCTCACTACAGATAACTGCATCGAACGTTTCATCCGCAAAAGGCAGACGCAGCGCGTCTCCAGCCAGCACTGAAAACAATGCCGGAGCGGCCGAGGAGGCGCTACCCTCTGCACGGAGGGCCTCGGCGAATTCGTCGAGGCGCTGCCGTGCCGTACCGAGATCCTGCTGGGAGAGATCCACGCCTATCGAATCGATACCATCCAGTAGACAGGTCGCCACCAAGTGGCGACCCTCACCACAGCCTAAGTCGAGCAGCAGCTCTCCGCGTTGCATCGGAAAAAACCTGCGATCAACCGTTTGCATCGGCCATAACCCCTCGATAGTAGTTAATCAACTGCGCAGCACAGACTTCCCAGCTGAAGTTATCTACGATGCGCCGCCGCCCGGCGACCGCCAGCGACTGACGACGTTCAGAATCACGCAGCAACCGGGTGATTGCTTCTGCCAGCGCCTGCGCATCACCACTGGGTACTATGACTCCCGCCTCGCCCACGACCTCTGGCAATGCACCGCCGTCCGTCGTCACCACCGGGACACCACAGGCCATGGCCTCTCCTGCAGGAAGGCCGAAGCCTTCATACAAAGATGGCACAACCGCAATGTGTGCCTGGGCATAGCACAGGACCAGTTCATCGGTACTCAATCCGGAGACGAATTCGACCCGACCACGCAGCTTCAGCCGGTCCAGTAAACGGTCCGTTTTCCCCCCCGGGTTGGGTCGGCCTACGACAAGCAACTCAAGATCCGGGAAGTCTGCCAGCAGATCTGCGTAGGCAAGCAGTAGATACTTCAATCCTTTCAGCGGTGCATCCGCCGATGCCGTCGCCATCAGCCTTGGCGCCGACCCAGGGTCGATTTGTTTGGGGGTGAATACGGTGGTATCGATTCCGTTGTAGATCAAATCGACCTTGTCTGCAGACAAGCCGAACTCACGCCGAATATCGCGCTGCGATTGTTTCGAGACCGTGATCACGTGCTTCAATCTGCGAATCACGCGAGTCTGCATGCGCAAAAAGGAGTGCCACCTGCGAACCAGCAATCGTTCGCGCCAGCCTCGCGCAGCGCCCAGCGCAAGCCTCCGATCCTGCGTAATCGGATGGTGGACCGTAGTCACCACGGGAAAACCTTCGTACTGAAGCTTGAGCACTCCATAGCTCAGGCTCTGATTGTCGTGAATCAGGTCGTAGTGCCGGCCATGCCGGCGCAGATACTTACGCACTCGTCTGCCGAAGGTATACGGTTCCGCAAATCCACCGGTCAACTTGCTTAGCCACTCTATCGTGTCGGTAAATGACAACAGATGACGGGGTCTTAGCGATCCTAGCCCGTTTGCAAACAGGTCGAGGCTTGGAACACGGATGAGCTTCACTCGATCATCCAAATCCGGATATGGAGGGCCGGAGATTACATCTACCTGATGACCCGCTTCGACGAGGGCCTTACTCAGATAGCGCAGGTAAATGCCCTGGCCGCCTCCGTGGGGCAGGCTTCTATAACCCAGCAAGGCAATCTTCAGATGGTCGCGTTTTTCAGGCATGCAGATAAAGCTGGAGCTGGTTGTCTAGGTCGCTGGTCGTAGCAATCGGCGGGCGGGCACTATATACCGAGCCACAGCAATACCGAAGCTGGGTGGTAGCATTGACTGCATCAAGCACGGTCAGAAGCGTTCTCAGTGTTGCAAATGTGCAATTCGTCGCAGCGACAGACAACTAAGCGTGCGCGGTCCAGCATTCGCCGAGAAGCCACCGGTATACTGCTTCCCGCAAGCCACGGTAACTCCCAGCGAGAGTAAGATTGAACAGCAAAAAGCATAAAGGCATCGTCCTAGCCGGTGGTTCCGGCACCCGACTTCACCCACTGACCAGCACGGTGAGCAAGCAGCTCATGCCGGTGTACGACAAACCGATGATCTACTACCCACTCGCCACCTTGATGGAGGCGGGTATTCGTGACGTGCTGATTATCACCACTCCTCGAGATCAGCTCGCATTCAGGAATCTGTTAGGAGACGGTGCACGCTGGGGCATCAACTTGAGCTACACCGTACAGCCCTCACCGGATGGTTTGGCGCAGGCTTTTCTGTTGGGCGAGGATTTTATTGGTGGCTCGCCGGTGAGCCTCGTGCTCGGAGACAACATATTTTACGGAGAGGGTTTTTCGTCCAGCCTAGCGCGGGCAGCAAAACAAGATTCCGGTGCGACTGTTTTTGCTTACTACGTGAATGATCCGGAGCGCTATGGTGTTGTCAATTTTGACGCTGAGGGTGTAGCACAGGGAATTGAAGAGAAGCCGGAATCGCCGCGATCACACTACGCGGTAACCGGGCTGTACTTTTACGACAATGACGTGATTCACATTGCAAAGGACATAAAACCCTCTTCCCGAGGTGAGCTTGAAATCACCGACGTCAATCTGGCTTACCTGCAGCAAAAAAAGCTCCGCGTAGAAGTCATGAGCCGTGGCACGGCCTGGCTGGATACGGGGACACACAACTCCCTACTCGATGCGGCTAACTTCATTCGAGTCGTCGAGGAACGGCAAGGATTGAAGATTGCCTGCCCCGAAGAAATCGCATATCGAAACTCGTTTATCAGTGCCGACGAGTTGGAGCAACTTGCCAGGCCGCTCAAAAAGAGCGGGTACGGCGAGTATTTGCTCGGCCTGCTACGAGAAGAAGGCGCGGTGCGCGATGCGAGCTGAAGCGACAAGACTACCCGGCGTGTATCTGATTAAGCCAAGAGTATTTGGTGATGAGCGCGGTTTTTTCTTTGAATCGTGGAACGCTCAAGTTTTCAAGGAGGCCGGGTTTGATCTTAACTTTATTCAAGACAATCACAGCCGCTCAGCGCAGGGCATATTGCGAGGCCTGCACTATCAGACGGCCCACACGCAAGGAAAACTGGTGCGCGTGTCGGCCGGACGGGTGTATGACGTCGCGGTGGACTTAAGGCGTGACTCCCCGACGTTAGGTCAGTGGGTAGGTGTTTATCTGGACAGCGAAACTAAGGAACAACTTTGGGTTCCGCCTGGCTTCGCGCATGGTTTTTACGTGCTGTCAGAATACGCTGACTTCCAGTACAAGTGCACTGACCGCTACGATCCACAGAGCGAAATCAGTCTCGCCTGGGATGACCCTGAGCTTGCTATTGACTGGCCGTTACTCGACGGAGAGCCGCCAACTCTGTCAGGAAAAGACCAACAGGGTTTGAGCTTCGCTACTGCACCGCGACTGAGTTAGCATCTTAACTCTACAAGAGTGGTCGCCACCACGACTCATTGGCTAAAAACCAGTCCAGCGTTTTGTTCATTCCAGTTTCGAACGTCTCAGCGGGGTCGTACCCCAGTTCACTAGTAATACGCGCCGCATCAATCGCATAGCGCCAGTCATGACCGGCACGGTCCGTCACAAATTCCATCAGTGACGACGCGCTAGTGCCACCGGCCTGTGGAGCATCGGGAAACTGCTCAGCGAGTACTGAACTCGCGGCAAAACGCTGATCCATAAGCTCACACAGAGTTTGCACGAGTTGTAGATTAGTGCGCTCGTTATTACCGCCGATGTTGTAACTCTCACCGACCCTGCCGTCGCGCAGCACGAGGTCGATCCCTCGGCAGTGATCCTCTACATAAAGCCAATCACGAATATTGCTTCCATCCCCATAAATCGGCAGCTTGCGTCCGCGCAGCACATTCGTGATACACAACGGAATAAGTTTCTCGGGATAGTGCAGGGGACCGTAATTGTTCGAACAATTGCTGATCGTCACCTGTAGACCATAGGTATGGTGATACGCGCGCACTAGATGATCCGACGCTGCTTTACTCGCCGAATAGGGTGAGTTCGGTTGATACTGTTGCTCCTCGTGAAATCCCGGATCACCAGCTTGCAGCGACCCGTAGACCTCATCTGTAGACACGTGGTGAAAGCGATGGCTGGGCATTGTACGGCCTCCGTCTAGCCATACGGTCCGAGCAGCTTTTAGCAGGCTGTGCGTTCCAACGATGTTCGTATCGATAAACGCATCAGGCCCGCTTATCGAGCGATCTACATGGCTTTCGGCAGCAAAATGCACGATCTGATTGATCTGTTCAGCTTTAAGTAAATCCGTGACTTGCTCTTCATCGCGAATATCCGCGTGCACGAATCTGAACTGCGGCGAGCCTTCAAGCGAGGCGAGGCTGGCGCGATTGCCCGCGTAGGTGAGGGCATCGTATGCAACGACCCGATCAGCCGGGTAGTTCTTACGCCAGTAACGCACAAAGTTTGCGCCGATAAACCCGGCGGCTCCCGTCACAAGCAAGGTGTTATCAGACATAGCTAGTGTCCTATCCCATTAGTTTGCATAATTTCAGAGCCCACAGCATACGCTGCAGCAAGGCACGTTCCGCTGGAAATAGTGGTTCTATTTCTAAAGGCTACGGCCAGAGCCCACCCCATGAGCGTGGCGAATGCTTTGGGTGTTGCCGGCGGGGCGCGCCTTGCCAGACGCCTTGGTTGACGCCTTGGTTGACGCCTTGGTTGACGCCATAGCTGACGCGCTGAAGTTATGCGAACTAACGGGACAGGACACTTGGTTCTCATGCTGGCTGCGGTAGTTCGAGCGCGGTGGCACAACACTCCACAGCCCGGGCCAGCTCTTCTTCCCAGTGGTTGGCGTAATAGCCTAACTCTTTCCAGCTAGCGCTTTTATCGAGAACGCTGTAGTGCGGTCTTTTAGCGGGAGTCGGGTATTGATCACTGCAGATCGGCTTAACCTCTGCAGGCGCGGCGAGAACACCTCGCTCGGCTGCGCAGCGCCCAATGGCGACCGCGAAGTCATACCAGCTGCAAACTCCAGCATCACTCCAGTGATAAGTGCCGTGCAGATCTCGTAGTTCGGAAAACCGCCACAGGGCAGCCGCAAGCGACTCAGCGCGAGTCGGTGTACCTACCTGATCCGAAATGACCGAAATCTCACTTCGCTCCTGGTGAAGTCGCAACATGGTTTTGAAAAAGTTCGAACCGCGATGTGAATAAACCCATCCTGTTCGAACAATTAGATGGTCGGATGCGATCTCACGTATCGCTTGTTCACCAAGCCACTTACTCTGTCCATAGATACCAAGTGGCGCGGCTGGTGCATCGACGGCGTAAGGCTTATAGGCCGTCCCACCAAAGACAAAGTCGGTCGATATATGAACGAGCCGGATACCTCTTTCCGCACAAGCCTCCGCGAGGACCTGCGAACCGAGGTGGTTGACTCGCATTGCCGCATCGGCCTCTTGTTCAGCGTTGTCTACGGCCGTATAAGCTGCGGCGTTAATCAGCATGTCTGGCCTAGCCCTACTCAACACTTCATCGACGGATGAGTGATCGGCGATATCCAGTTCGTCTCGCGCATAGGAATACAGCGTGAAGCGCGAAGGACAGAGCTCAACAAGCGCTTGCCCGACCTGACCCCTCGCTCCGGTAACAACGACTCGTGACACGATTACGATGCAGAGTGGGAGGCCACTCGATTGACTCGCGCATCGAGCCATTCGCACAAGTCAGTGAGCACCTGGTCGCGCTCAGGCTCGTTGAAGATTTCGTGATAGAGGTCCGGGTAGATCTTGAGTGTTTTATCGGTGCTTGATACGGCCTCTTGAAATTCTCGCGAACCTTCGACGGCCGTCATCACGTCACCGGCACCGTGCATGATCAGCACTGGTACCTTGATCTCGCCACTGCGACGAACGTGTTGGTCGATAGCACCGAATAACTCAGTTACCAATCGAGCGCTGATTTTGCCGCTATGAACAAGCGGGTCAGCAACGTAGTCAGCAACCACTTGGGGGTCGCGACTGACTTCGCTGGCATCGAGCTGCATCAAACCCGCTCGTGGCATCAGCAAAGACAAGAGCCTTGCGATGAGCAGAAGTATCCCGCTTGGTGGTTCCGGCACTTTGAAAGCAGCTCCGGAGAAGGCAGCCCCGGCAAAGGAGTCCTGTCGTTGCAGCAGGTAAGTGCTGGCGATAAGTCCACCCATACTATGGCCGATCAGAAAACACGGCAGCCCTTTGTAGAGTTCATCGATTTGGGAACGTAGGGCATCGAGAGGTTCGTAAAAGTCGGTAAAGGCCGTTACAAAACAGCGGCTTCCGGGCGAACGACCGTGGCCCATATGATCTGGTGCGAGGCAGGAAAACCCGACACGCCCGAGGGCGGCCGCCACGTGCTGATAACGCCCGCTATGTTCACCAAGGCCATGCGCCAGCAGTACCACGCCCTTCGGCGATGACGCCCTCCAATGGCGATAGAACACTCCGCTGGCGAGCGTGTGCTCTTCACATGACACCTCCATCGGTACCACCGGTTCAACCGGCCGTTCTGATACGGGAGCTTCTTGGCTCGCGACTTCTTGCTCGATTGATGTTGGTGTTTGCACGCCTCTGCCTCTCTTTTTGTTGGCTGATAGATGATCGTCCAGATGATCTACCGGATAGTCAATCAGACGTCTGGTCCAGGGCAACCAATCGCGATCATTCAGGCTGCGGCTACCGTGGATGCACACAAGGCTAACGCCATTCGTAACAGTATTTGGAGCAGCTTGGGTGCCAGGTGCAGCTAGTCACTGACCGGGGCCAGCCAGTCGGCGTTTTGAGGTCGGCGGCCTCGAACCGCATCGAAGTACATGCTTTGAATCTTTTCGGTGATAGGCCCCCGAGCGCCGTTTCCGATCACGCGACCATCCAGCTCCCGGATAGGCACGACCTCGGCGGCAGTTCCCGTGAAGAACGCCTCATCAGCCACGTAGACTTCATCGCGCGTGATGCGCCGCTCGATGATCTCGAGTCCCAGCTCTTCGGCAAGCGAAAACACTGTGCTGCGAGTGATGCCATCCAGGCAAGACGTGAGTTCCGGCGTATGCAGCTGGCCGCGGCGTACAATGAACACGTTTTCGCCACTGCCTTCAGCGACGTAGCCTTCGTTATCGAGCAGCAGGGCTTCTTCGGCTCCGGCATCCAGAGCTTCGCGCAGCGCAAGCATTGAGTTTATGTAGTTGCCGTTCGCTTTAGCCTTGCACATGGTGATGTTCACATGATGCCGTGTGTAGGACGAGGTTTTCACGGCAATCCCACGTTCAGCAGCAGCGGGATCCATATATGACGGCCACTCCCAACTTGCCACCATCACGTGAGTTTGCAGGGAGTCCGCCCTAAGCCCCATACCCTCGGACCCGTAGAAGCACATCGGCCGTAGGTAGGCTTCTTTCAGCCCATTCTCGTGGACAACTCTGCGCTGCGCCTGCTCAATCGTCGCTTTGTCGAAGGGCATTTCCATCCGCAGTATCTTCGCGGAGTTGAACAACCGCTCGGTATGAGCGTCGAGCCGAAATATGCAGGTGCCCCGATCCGGGGTCTCATACGCCCGAACTCCCTCAAACACGCCTAGACCATAGTGCAGCGTGTGTGTCAGAACGTGCACTTTGGCCTCCCGCCAGGGGACCATTTCTCCATCCAACCAGATGCTGCCATCGCGATCCGCGAAACTCATTTTTTCCTCCACAACTTCCAAAGAGTGCGAATGCACAGACTCGACTCAGCTGCGCGACGCGGCGGTCTCATCGCGGTTTCAAAAACGCCGTTGAGCGTGACTCAAAGAAGTCAAAGCCGCTCATATCCACATGACCCAGTAGCTCTCGCCACGCGGTCTGCACTAGCTTCCGGTGTTCGTGAAAACGCGCCTCATCAGCCCGAGCTGGCTTGTTCTGCAGCGCGCTTTCGTGGACCGCGCTGCGCATAGCTAGGTAAGCGCTGACCAGCCCACCGCAAACACCGTCGGGTAGCAAGCGGGTATCGACCAGGCTCTCGAGGATGCGAACATTATCGGACCAGACGGCCAGAGCGGGCTCGCGAGAAGACCATGCAAGCACCGCATATTGCACCATAAATTCAATGTCCACGATACCGCCGGTGTCCTGTTTCAAGTCAAAATCCCCGGATTCCCGCCCAGAGGAATGATGGTCCCGCATCTTCTCGCGCATCGCCGCTACCTCCCTTGCAACCTGCACCTCGTCGCGCTTCTGCGAGATAACCTGGCGTCGTAAATCGAGCAGGCGATTGCCCAGAGCCTCATCCCCAGCTACCGGACGTGCACGAACTAGGGCCTGATGCTCCCAGGTCCAGGCGCTTTCATATTGATACTTCTCAAACGCGGCGATCGTCGTCACCAACAGACCAGAGGCCCCGGATGGTCGCAACCGTAAGTCGACTTCATAGAGTCTCCCCAACGTCATGTAGGTTTCGAGCATGTGCACGATTCTCTGCGCCAGGCGGGTGTAGAAAGTGGCGTTGTCGACCGCTTTCTCACCACGCGTCATCGCACGCGCATTCGCATCGAAGATAAAAACCAGATCCAGATCCGAGGCATAGCTCAACTCGATGCCGCCCAGTTTTCCATACCCTAAAATCTGGAAACCCATGCCCGAACCCTCTCGCTCGGGTTCTCCGTAGCGGGCCGCCATCTGCTGCCACGCGACGTCCAGCACTCGAGACAGACAGACTTCAGCGATGAAACTGAGCTTGTCGCTGACCTCCATCAGCGGCAAACGCCCTGCCATCTCACTCGCGGCGACTCGCAGCACCTGGGAGGCTTTGAAGTAGCGCAGCGTGTCCATCGTCGCCTCGAGATCCTCGAAGGGGATCCGGCCCAGTAGCTGACGAAGCTCAGATTCCAGAACAGCTTTATCTGGCGTGGAATAGAGGCTCGCTCGATCCAGGAGTTCATCGAGTAGTGCAGGCCGCTGACTTAGCTGTTCGGCAATCCAGGGGCTTGCACCGCATAAAGACACCAGGTCGGCTAGTGCTGGAGGGTTTTCGATAAGGAGTAAAAAGTAGGCGCTGCGTCGCGCCACGGCCTGCACCAGCGGGATCGCGCGTTGCACCGCGAGATCGGGCTCGCTCAGGTCCGCACTCGCCTGGATGAGCAGTGGCATCAGACGATCAAGCCTGGCACGTCCCTCGGGCTGCAGCTGTGCGATTAATCGTGACTTGTGGAGCGTGATCAGTTGGTTGGCAATGACCTCGGGTTCGTGAAACCCGAGCTCGGAAAGGGCCTGGGAGCTGCATTGATCGGACCAGATCTGAGGGTCGATCTCCTCGTCCTGAGGCTCATCTACTGGCGCGATCAGCGCAGCAAAGTGATCAGCCACACGCTCCCGGTGCTCATTCAGTGTCCGCAGAAATCTCGCATGGCCTGAGAAGCCCATAACCCAAGCCAACGCAACGGCTGCGTCCGCAGCCTCGGGAAGGCTCTGCGTTTGTTTGTCATCCCAGGCCTGGATCGCGTGCTCGGTGTCGCGCAAAAACAGGTAGGCGGACTTAAGTTCATCACCTGCATTCTTCGGAAGCAGACCCAGTACGACACACTGATCCAGCACGGGCAGCAACTCGCGGCTTTGCAGCGAGACATCCCGCCCTCCGCGAATAAGCTGGAAGCACTGGGCTATAAACTCGATCTCGCGGATTCCCCCGCGACCGAGTTTAACGTCGCCCTCCAATCCTCGCCGACGAACCTCTGCGAGTATGAGCGCTTTCATCTGCCTCAAGGCTTCCACGGCGCGATAGTCAACATAGCGTCGATAGACAAACGCACGAATGAGCGCATTCAGTTGCATCTGCTCATCGGTGGAGCCAGTGACCGGGCGAGCTTTTATCAGCGCGTAGCGTTCCCAGTCACGGCCCTGCTCCTGGTAATAGGTCTCAAGGGCTGAGAAGT
This sequence comes from Pseudomonadota bacterium, assembly GCA_039025875.1. Lineage (GTDB taxonomy): Bacteria > Pseudomonadota > Gammaproteobacteria > Pseudomonadales > Halieaceae > Congregibacter. The sequence goes on along the minus strand of JBCCNK010000065.1, from coordinate 3,453 downwards.
TGTGCACCAATGCGCCGCTCTCGCCGTAAGGACGCAAACGCATATCGACGCGAAAGGCGAACCCATCAACCGTTACCCTGTCCAACTGAGCGATGAGCGCACGACCTAGGCGCGTAAAGAACTCCTCGTTACTGAGAGAGCGCGGGCCTCCGCAAGTCTCACCCGAGCGAGCGAACACAAACATCAGATCCACATCCGACGACAGGTTTAGTTCATAGCCCCCGAGCTTGCCGAGTGCGAGCACAACCAGATTCTGGCATTCATCGCTGCCGGCCCCCATTGGTCGCCCGTAACTTGCAACCAGTTGTTGCTCACAACGAACAAGAGCTGCGCGAATGGACGCATCCGCCAAGGCGCTGGTGTCACGCATCGTCTCCCGTGTGCCTGCCAGTCTATTGAGATCGCGCCAGATGATTCGAAGCAGTTGCTTGTGGCGAAATCGACGTAGCTGCCCGGAGAACTCTTCAGGATCTTCGGAGCACGCCTTCAGCTCAAACTCAAGTTCGTTCTCGCCTAGGGGTCTGAAAAGTAGATCGCTGGAGATAAGTTCCAGTAGAGTCTGTGGTGATCGCCGGAACTGCTCCGCAGCGTAGCGTGATGCTGCCACTACGACAGAAAATTGCCGCTTAAGATCTGGCTGAGTAAGTGCTTCGGAAAGTAGCTGGAACTCGGTGGGTTTGAGTGATTCCGCAATCAGCGTCCGAAACTGGCTGACGCGCTCGGCAAGAGGCGCGGGAAACTCCGCGTCTTCGTCGCTGGTCAATGACTCAGCGCAGGAGCAACCCGAAGCACTTCTTCGACGGTGGTCTCCCCACGGGCAACGCGAGCCGCGCCACTGACTCGCAGCGAATGCGTCCCCTCGCCAACCGCAACATCTCGAAGTGAAGCGGTATTAATCTGCGCGACAATTTGCTGTTGTACGGCAGGAGAGTTGATCAGGACTTCGTAAATCCCTCGGCGGCCCCGGTAGCCGCTGCCGCGACAGGCTTTACAGCCAACGGCTTCGTAAACGAACTCCGGTGCGGGCACATCAAACGGTGCGACCAGCTCCTGCCATCCCGCCTTATCTGTCGGAACACGGCGTTTGCACTCGTCGCAAAGAATACGCACAAGACGCTGGGACATGATGCCTCTAAGCGTGGCTTTTACCAGATAGGCCGGCGCTCCCAGATCCAGCAACCGTGATACCGAGCTGGGGGAATCATTGGTGTGCAGCGTGGACAACACCAGGTGACCGGTAAGCGCAGCCTGAATCGCCATGTTCGCTGTCTCCAGGTCGCGGATCTCGCCGATCATGATGATATCGGGATCCTGGCGCATGAGCGTGCGCACTCCTCGTGCAAAATCGAGGTCGATGCTGGTGTTAACCTGCATTTGATTGAATGCGCCTTCAACCATTTCGATCGGATCTTCGATAGTGCATACGTTCACTTCGGGTTGCGCGAGCTGCCGGAGTGTTGAATAAAGAGTCGTGGTCTTTCCGGATCCGGTCGGCCCCGTGACGAGCGCGATGCCGTTCCCAGTGCCGGTCATACGATGCCAGCGCAGCAGATCCTCATTGGCGAGTCCAAGGTCTTCGAAGCTTTTTTGTAGTAGGTCCGGATCAAAGATCCGCATCACCAGTTTTTCACCAAACGCCGTCGGCAAAGTCGAGAGACGAAGCTCTACTTCGTCACCCTGAGGACTGCGCGTTTTCAGGCGGCCGTCCTGGGGTCGTCGCTTCTCGGCCACATCCATGCGCCCGAGTATCTTGATTCGGCTGGTCACCGCAGCGCAAACCTGGTCAGGCAGTTCGTAAACCTTTGTGAGAACACCATCGATGCGAAAGCGCACATTGCCGACATCGCGCCGTGGCTCAATATGAATATCGCTCGCTCTCTGTTCGAACGCGTATTGCAAAAGCCAGTCAACAATGCTGACGATGTGCTGATCGTTTGCGTCTAGCTCCTGCATGGAGCCAAGTTCGAGCATTTGCTCCAGATTGCCGATACCGCTGCCTACACTGCGAGTTCCGCTCGCTCGCGCACCCCGGACCGAGCCAGCCATGGTGTAGAACTCAGCGGTAAAACGAACGATATCTCGTGGATCGGCGAGCACCCGGCGTATGGGCTTGCGAACGACGTGTTCCAGATTTTCTTGCCAGGCTTTAAGGAATGGCTCCGCGCTGGCGATCACAACCTCTTCTTCGGAAACATCGACAGCGAGAATCTTGTGTCGCTCAGCGAAGGCGCGGGACATGACCTCGGCTACAGCCGCTACGTTGATCTTTAGCGGGTCAATCTCAACGACGGCCTGATCTGACTGAGATCCAAGCCAGTCGAGCAACTCACTCATGCCGAGCGCTTTCTCACTGGACGAGAGGTCCGTGAGCTTCTGCTCCGCTAAGAACACCAGCGGATGCACGGCCCCCGAAGTCACGCCCTTGAATCGGCGAAGGTCCGCGGCGCTGATGCGTCCGTCGGTTAGGAGCCCTTCGAGCAACAGCAGTAAACTGAGCGATTGCTCGGGTTGAAAAATTGTCCGTGCCTGGAGCATTTCAGAGCTCTCTTCCTAGACCTTCTTTAACTTTCTTTGACGTTCTTTAACCTTCTTAGATCCTGTCAGGGCTTGATGAACCCCATTGAACTCCGTAGATGCCTGCCCATGCCGAAGTTTAAGTTGAGTCGAGCAGACGCCGGCTCGTATCAGTTGATAGCGGCTGTTCATGGTCGTACCTATAGAGGTAGTGGCCCCCACCGCAGGTTGGCTGAAACTCTAGCACAGCGCACTAGAATACGGTTCGGAGGCCGATTTAGCTGCCTTTTGGACCTTGTGCATTTTTTTTCACCCAGGCAGACACGTTCACCGCTGTAGATTTATACTCCGGCGCCGGGATCCCTCGACTTCCTCCTACTCTCTGACCACGTGAGACAGCTAGCACTTTGGACGTAATCGTCGCCTACGGGCCGCAGTTTCTCGGCCTCGCATGTATTGCCGGGTTTTTTATGGCCTGGGGAATCGGGGCAAACGACGTCGCGAATGCGATGGGGACGTCGGTTGGCTCGAAGGCACTCACCATTCGCCAGGCCATCCTCATCGCTATTGTGTTCGAGTTCCTGGGCGCGTACCTCGCCGGCGGCGAGGTTACCGCCACCATCAGGCGGGGCATTATCGATCCCCAGCTGCTGTCAGACGAACCTGAGAAGCTCGTCTACGGCATGATGTCTGCACTTTTTGCTGCGGGCACGTGGCTTCTGATCGCCAGCGTGCGGGGCTGGCCCGTCTCGACCACGCATTCAATTGTCGGCGCGATAGTTGGGTTCGCCACGGTCGGGATCTCAGTAGATGCTGTTAACTGGCCGCAGGTGACTACCATCGCGGCCAGCTGGGTGGTGTCGCCATTGATTGCTGGCAGTATCTCGGCGCTTCTTTATCTCAGCGTGCAAAAGCTGATCTTAGACACCAGGAACCCTT
>JBCCNK010000064.1:0-14220 GCA_039025875.1 Pseudomonadota bacterium | reverse complement strand
CGCCACGAGCCATCAGGAGCGACAACGGAAGCGAGCTACTGGCGTTAGCGCTGCGTGACGAGATCGAGAAGCACAACATCCAGCTGGCGAACATCGAGCCTGGCAAGCCTTGGCAGAATGGCAGCAACGAAAGCTTCAACGGGACCTTTCGCCGTGAGTGTCTCAACGCGGAGATCTTTGGTAGCTTGATGGAGGCACGGGTAGTGATTGAGAAATGGCGTCGCCGGTACAACGAACGAAGACCGCACAGCTCTCAGAGCTACATCACGCCAGCTATGGCGTATTTTGGACTACGGGAAAAACTGAAAGCCTAACAGTCCGAGTGGCCAAAGAACTGAGCATTTCTGACGCTCATGAAGCGGTAAATCCCTTACTTTTTCTGGTTACACTCACGGAGGCAAAGCCAATGACTACCTAGCTACTTCGAAGTTGTTGAGTTTGTAGGTGTCGGTAGAAGTAGAAATTCAACACAAAATCGGCAGTAGTTTAACTAATAGGTTCGAGGAGTTACAAAAATGACCGTGTCCCGAAAGAGATTTCCCGAATGTCCAATTGAACGGACGATCGCTGTTCTATCCGGTCGATGGAAGGCCCGCATTGTTTGGCACCTTTTGTCCTCACCTCTTCGGTATAGCGAAATCGTCAGTGTTGTCGACGGAATCACAGAAAGGGCTCTCACTCTCGCTCTAGCAGAGCTCGAACGTGATGGTGTGATCCAAAAGCAAGAGCAAAAGTGGGCGGTCACAAATCTTGGGCAGGCACTTCATGCATCTCTCAAACGAATGTTTGTATGGGGATCGACTCACGCTGCGGCGCTACCGCTACGGTAAGTGAATGAGCACCAAGATAACGGTAAAACATTTCCGTATCACCATTCGCCCGATTCTCGCAGACTAAGGCAGTCTTGAATCGGAGTGTCATATGCAGCCACAATTCAACTACTTAGTTACAGGCGCGGGCCGGGATATCGGCAAAGCAATCGCGGTGGAGTTGGCGCGGGAAGGTTCCTTCGCTGTTTTACATTATTGTAATAATAGTGACGGCGTTGACAGCACGATCACTGAAATACGAGAGAAAGGTGGTGACGGCATCGGTATTCAAGCCGATTTTCGCTACGAACAGGACTTAGTGTCGTTCACTGCTAGCGTGAGAGATGCCTTGCAGGGGCGTGGTCTCGATGCGCTTATTCACAACAGTGCCTTTACGACTGCATCAAATGAAGGTGATCTAGAGCCAGGTGCGCTGAGAGATGTGCTGCTTGTAAATACGCTCGCCCCGTATCTCATCACCGATTCCCTAGTGGAAAACCTCAACGAAAACAGTTCCATCATTGCGCTCTCGATTGCGGCAACGACCAAAGTGTTCTCTCCAAACTTTGGGTTCTTTGCGGCCAGCAAAGCTGCACTCGAAACTTTGGTTATGAATTGGGCGGTACAGTTTGGTCCCCGTAAAATAAGAGCAAACGCTGTCGCACCGGGAATTGTTGACGTAAACTTCAGGTCCGAGTTGTTGGAAAATAAGGACTTTCGGTACGAACTTGAGCAAAACACCGCGCTTGGGAGGCCGGGCACACCAAGTGATGTAGCAAGTGTTGTGAGTAGCCTAATATCTTCCAAGCAACGATGGATTACTGGACAGACTGTTGAAGCGTCCGGTGGTTGGAAGTTGTAGCGCATAGTTGTACTGGTCGCGACCTGATCTGACAGTTACCGGCTCGATAGCCGTCCGAGAGTCAGACCAGTTTACTCCACTGGCCTTCGCTTCCCATTGCTCGCGTCCACCACGCAGGGTTTGCATGGAAGTTCCTCCGCAGCACATCTCACCCTGGTGACTGCGTTCATGATTATAGTGCTCGATCCAGGGGTCCAGCTCTAGAGGCCCATGGTAACGAAGATCGTGGTTCCGACGAGAAGTAAAGCAGATGCCTCGGTGAGCATGTTCGTGGTTTTAGCGTTGCTGGGTGTGCTGCGAATCGCCTCCCGGCAAACGGTGCTCTATACGACCTTTCCGCAGGGTGGTTAAGATATGCGAAACCACTTCAACAAGCATTCTCGCGCAGCAATCCTCATAACCAGAATGGTGGTGTCTGCACGGAGTAACAGTCGTCGGCTACTCTAGAGCAAGAAACTCCAGCAGCTTCGGAATGACTATCTCATAGGCATCTTCCTGAATGTAATGACCGGCGTCCTGGACCTTGACAACGTTTGCATGGGGGAAATCGGCGATCCAATAGTCGTCGAGCATATCGGGCGTGAACGCGATGTCCTTCATCGGCCACGCGACCAGCACCGGCTTGTCCCGGAACGCAGGTACCAATCGTTGGTTGATCTCCGCAGTGAAATCGCTAACGCGACCGTTAGGGCCGGCTGGGATTTCTCTGGGAAAAACCAGGATCGGTGTTCGCGAGTTCCAAGTCGGGTGCGGCGCTAGATAGGCCGCCTTGTCATCCGCAGTGAGCCGCTCCGGGTGGGCCAGGCCGGCTTTGAAAAGAAACACCCGCACGAACGCGTGCAGCCCTTTGACCATCGCCTCACCGATCCCCGGGGCACGAAACATCTTTAGAGGAATAGGCAGCTTGACGGTGTTCAAGGGGCGATGACAAAACGTGTTCAGGATCGCGAGACTCCGGACCCGACTGGCGTGCCGCGCAGCCCACGTCAGCCCGATCGGGCCGCCCCAGTCCTGTACAACGACCGTGGCATCGTGTAGGTCCAGCGACTGCAGTAATGATTCGCAGCGCCTGCCATGTTCTTGGATCTGATACTGCGCCGGCGTATTCGGCTTATCAGATCGGCCAAAGCCCAAGTGATCCATTGCGATCGCACGATAACCTGCTTCGGTCACCGCGGCGATAAACCGCCGATACAGGTAACTCCAGGTCGGATTGCCGTGCACCATGATGATCGGCCGCCCGTCACGGGGTCCTTCGTCAACGTAATGCATGCGCCCTTCCGGGCTATCGAACCATTTCGGCGGGTACGGCCAGTTGCCGTCGAAGGTCCAGTCGATGTTGCTCGCTGAGCTCATAGTGGGTCTCCCGGTAGGTTTTTGAAACTTGCTGTTATTCGCTGTTATTCGCTGTTGTCCGGTTCGCTCGATCAGACAGTGATCACGACCTTGCCGATCTACGCGTTCGACGCGAAATGCTCGTACGCTTGTCGCGTTTCAGCGAGCACGAAGTCGAGGTCTAGCTGCGCCCGATCGAAAAAAGCCGACGCCTTTCGGAGAGTCTCTCAGCTCGTTTCAGCTCGCGGCGTTCACGCGGAAGCGCTTTGAGTTCTTCGCTCTCAGCACTGGTCTGGCCAGGACGCTGGCCACCGTCAATGTCAGCCCGCTGAACCCACTTGCGCAGTGTCCTGGGCGTACAGCCAGTCATTACGGCAATAGACTTCAGAAGAGCATCCGCACGGCGCGCTATCTGACTTCGGGGGTAACACCGTGTAGATCTTGTCATCGGAGAACCCTCTCAACAAAACAGGTCGCTGGTAAACCTGGGAGGATTCACCATGCTTTCTGCTTTTACGTACTCATTGGGACCAGATAACAAGTCACTACGAAGCCGGGCCGAACGATCAGCTGCAGCTAGGGAGTACTCGACAGCTGGCATCTAGACTCAAACAGCTCTTAAAAATTTGGTGACCTCGCGACCGACTAACTCTGCTTGAGTCAAGAAAAACAGATGACCACAGGGATAGAACTGAAGCTTCGCACTAGGTAGACGCATCGCGAGTAGCCTTGCATTGAGCGGCGGAACGACTGGGTCGTCGACGCCCGAGAGTACAAGTGTCGGCTGTCTGATTTTGGGGAGCGAGAAAAATCCAGTCCAAGTAAAAAATGCAATTAGTTGAGAAATGTATCCACATCTGTCTCGTGGAATCATTTTTTTCCCATAAGCTCTCGCGAGCGACTTGTTGTCGCGCAATACGCCGCCATAGAACTTGTGCGCGGCATCTAGCATTCGTCCGCTTGATACGTAGTGCAGTGGGTTCGTTAGTGACGCAAGAACTGACAGCGTTGGAGGCACTGCTCCAATCAAGCCTGTGTTAGTCGCGGCAAGCACAAGCCTTAAACACATTGATTTGAATCGGACCGCAAACTCTTGCGCGAGTGCGCCGCCCCAGGAAATTCCCATGACACAAACGCGGAAGTAGCGGAGCCTAAGTAAGACCTTCGCAACCAAGTCCGCATAACTAGACATACTCATAAAAAAGAACGGCCCGCTGGACCCGCCCGTACCGGGGATATCTATTGTTATGAGGTGAACATCGGGCATTGCTTCAATCAATGGCTCAAGTAGCTCACTACTCGCCCCGATACCGTTAAGCAAGAGAAGCGGGGTTCCTGTGGATTGCCGTGTACCAACCCTCATGCGATTCCCTGAAACATCGACCGTGCGGTAAATCACCTCAAGAAGCACCGATGCTGATCATGGGACGGAAACAACAATTTTTCCGAACTGTAGATTACTCTCTAGGTATGCATGTGCCTCACATATATCCGGCAGTGTGAACGTTCGATCTATTACAGGGGTCAGTCGCCCGGCCTCCAGCATTGAGCCGACGGCCCTCACAGCAGCGGCGAGTCTTTCATCATCGTTAGTAATCTCAAACAGCGTGTACCCCCTAAGAGATAGACCCTTCGCAAGTGCGGGAAATAGAGGAAAAACGGGTGTCGATTGATCAAGTGCCCCGTAGACGATGATTTGACTTCCAGGTGCGGCAATTTCTGCTAGAGGCCCAAGACCGGCTCCGGCGACGGGATCGAAGATAAGATCCACACCCTTCCCATCAGTAATACTCATCGCCGCTTCGACAACGTTCTCTTCGTCGGTGACGATGACTGCCGATGCGCCCGCTTCCAAAAGTCGTTCTTTCTTAAGATGGCCACGTGTGGTGGCTATCGCTGTAGCGCCGACTTCTCGTGCCAGCTGAATGGCGGCGATTCCGACGCTACTACTTGCAGCAGTGATTAGGATTGTTTTCCCCTCTGTGAGATAGCCGATATCAAACAGCGCCCCATACGCCGTCAAATATTGCATCCAAACAGCGGCGGCCTCTGAGAAGGATAGCTTGGAGGGGTGTTTTATGACCGCACGAGCGGGAACGACTGCTGTCTCACCGTAGACACCATGAACGCCCATTTCGAACGCCGGCACTACGCTAACTACATCTCCTGGTACGACCGACGTGACACCGTTTCCGATCGCCTCTACGACTCCTGATGCCTCATAGCCAATCCTCGATGGAAGCTCTGGAATCTCTAGGTATTTTCCCTGACGAAATAGAGCTTCAGCTCGATTCAGGCCAAGAGCCTTAACTTCGAGTCTTACCTCTCCGATGGCGGGCCTTCGCTCTTCATGCGGCACGAGCTTCAAGACATCCGGGCCACCCAACTCTTCGAAGACTACGATCTTCTTAGTCATAACTCTTGGACTCCTAATGCAGTGACTTCGCAGAGACACCGATAAAAAAAGCCACCGCCATCTGCGGCGGTGTCAAATAACAACGCTTATTGCAATGCACCGCGCAGCGTTGTGTTACTGAGAGATGAAGCCTCCATCGACACTTAGCGAAGTGCCAGTTACATTTGATGCTCTGTCGGACGCTAGCCACAGAATTGACTCGGCGACCTCTTCTTGAGTCCCTAACCGACCAAGAGGGTGAAGATGAGCTAGCGCCTCATCGGCTGAATCAGCACCCAATGCATCCGCTAGATTGTCAATCATCTGAGTCTGGATGCACCCCGGAGACACCGCGTTAGTACGGATACCAATATTCGAGTATTCAATTGCCACCGCCTTTGTTAGCCCAACGACACCGTGCTTGGACATGACATAAGGCCCGAGCCCAGCGAAGCCTACGTGTCCAGCTAGCGACGCCAAGTTCACGATCGCCCCACCATTCTTGGCTTCGATCATTTTTTTGACCGCATACTTAATACAAAGCCATACACCTCGGAGATTCACTGAAACGAGGCGATCAAAGTTTTCTGAGGTGTACTCGAGAGTAGGTGCAATTTGACCCTCGACCCCCGCATTATTCACTAGAACATCCAATCGGCCGCAGGCGGTTGTCGCCCTATCCATAAGCTGCGCGACTGACGACTCTTCCGCGGTGTTACACGACACATACATTGCGTTGCGGCCTCTGTCTTTCAGGGACTGTGCTACATCCATCCCGAGTTCGTCTTGGATGTCGGAAAACACCACTGCAGCACCCCGGTCTGAAAACATTTCAGCTGTCGTGCGTCCAATCCCTCTCGCACTCCCTGTCACGACAACCACTTTTCCAGAAAATTCTTGCGCTGGGCTCATCTCGGTCTCCGGACTTATTTTTAGTTAGAAGCTATACCTAATCTCAGCACCGTATGTTCTGGGTGGCGCAAGACTGCCGAGTCCAAATTGACCAGATACAGCGCCGTTGTAGACCGCATTAGTGATCACTTCCTCGTCACCGATGTTGTCCGCGAATACAGACATGCGCCAAGTTTGCGAGGGGCTGGTGTAGGCGACTCGGGCTCGCAGCCAATGAAATGACTGCTCGATGACGGGGCTAACAGGCAGATCTGAGAAGCCGGTGTCGTTGAACTGATTAAAGAAGATCTGATCCTGAAAACTCCAGTCGCCCCGGAAAGTTAGGTCAGCGCCAGTAGAAAACGGCAGAACGTAGTTCACACCGACGTTAAACTGCATCTCAGGTGCTTTGGGAAGATCGTTCCCCACAATGTTGAACGCACCCGTGGCTGGAACCGCACCATCACCCGACAGTTCACTTGCAAGCGTTGGATCGGATGGGAAGCTGAGCCTGGTTGGGTCGATGGCGGCGTCGACCTCAACCTCTGTGATCTCAGTTTCGAGATAGGTCATCGCGAAGTCGATACTCAGATTGTCTGTGACGCTAATCGTGCCATCGAACTCAATGCCAGAAACTTCTGCACCGGCAGCGTTGTTCACAACAATCGAGTTGTTAACCACGGTTTGTACCTGCAGATCGGTAACATCGTAGAAGAAAAGAGTCCCATTGAGCCGGAGCAATCCATTAAGAAGATCTGATCGCCACCCAAGTTCATAGGCCCAAGTAAGCTCCTGATCGAACGGCTCATTTTGAAGGCTCCCGATATTGAACCCACCCGACTTAAAACCTCTCGTTATGGTTCCGTAGACGAAAACGTCGTCAGAAGCTTGGTACTCCAATCCAATCTTCGGAGTAAACGCATCGAACGTTGTCTCGGGAAACTCCGCGACGTTAGAAAACGGGGGGCCTGCCAAAATGGGATTGCCCAGCTCAAGCTCAGTTGCGAGCAAGTTGCGTCCGGACCGATCCTCAGTCGAGTATCGACCGCCGACGCCTAACGTAAGCTTGTCTGAAAAGTCATACGTCGTGTCTAGGAACACTGAGACAGCCTCAGTTTCCAGCTCACCGTTCAGCTCGAAGACACAACAAGACCCATCGTCCGGAAGTCGTATGGGTGCACCATTGATGGACTCCGGAAAAATCCCTGCGTCTACCGCAAAGTCAAACAGGGCAGGAAGTGATGCGATCAAGTACTCGTTCTGTATAAAGTTTTCTTCAATGAATACAGATCCACCAGCAACCCATTGAAAGCGACGGTCCGCTGGAGAAGATATTTGTATCTCTTGGGTAAACTGCCACTGGTCCTCTGCTCGGTACTGAGTCTGACGCCCAACGGTCGAGTCTGAGAGATCAAAATCCACGAAGTTCTCGGGTTTAGTCTCTCTGTACGCCGAGCTTGACTTTACTTCGTACTCACCAACATCCCAGATAAACCTCACACTAGATCCCCAGATCTCCGGACGATTGAATGGCCTTTCATTTGAATGTTGATTCTCGCGAGTCGCGACCTGGCTTATGTTCCCAGCCGACTGGCCTAGTAAAGAGAAGTTATTTATGCCGAAATTCCCTGCAGGGACTCCGAACGTGTTGATCGCCGGCCCCGCGGGATTGAAGGGCGGCTGCGCGTATCCAAAGCTGTTGTCTGTAAGAAAAAACGTATTCGCCCGGTCGTCTGCCTTGTAGTAGTCGCCACTCCAAGAGATCGTCAATGAGTCAGAGGGTCGCCACTCCAGAACGCCTCTAAAGAAGATCTCGTCGCGATCTTCCAAGCCAATGCTAGACGGTCGGCTGGGATCATTGAGATTTCTTGAAGTGGTGAACCCATCTCTGTCTCGGGTCTGCGCGGCAACCCGATACAACAGTTTGTCTTGCACAATTGGTCCACTTATCGCGCCACTTACATCTATCCGGTCGTAGTTGCCCGCAGTAGCCGTTACATAACCACTAAGCTCTTCCGTCGGCTGTTGCGATGTTACGAGCACCGATCCCGCGGTAGCATTGCGCCCCCACAGCGTTCCTTGTGGGCCTTTGAGTATTTGCACACTCGCAACGTCAAAGAAGCCCGGTACGGAAGCCGCGGCGCGCGATAAGAACTCACCATCCCGGTAGATCGCGGTGGCGCTGTCGGTACCACCCACAGTGATCGGCGTACCTACTCCGCGTAGAAAAACCTGAGCTTCCCCCTGGTACAACGCGACCTGTGCACTAGGGTCGATTAGGCCTACATCCTCAATATTGACAAGACTCCGAATTACTAAGTCCTCTTCTGAGTATGCGGAAACCGACGCTGCCGTGGTTTGAAGCTCACTCTCACGGCGTGTGACGGTCACGATGACTTCCTCCAAGATTCTCTCTGAAGTCGATTGGGCCATGACCGAAAAGGGGCTACTCGCAGCAAGCGCGGTGACTGCTGCAGAAGCCGCAAGACATTGTCGATTGTTCTTCACTGTGATCACCTACTATTTTGCTTAGTTTTATTCTGAGGATCGTTCTGGACAGGAACTCATTACTCGCGTGCTAGATCTCGGAGAAGTGACCACGCAGCTTGAACTTTTGGATTTTGCCGGTAGATGTTTTTGGCAGTTCACAAAAAACCACTTCCCTGGGGCACTTGTAGTGGGCGATACGCTCTCTGCAATGCGCAATCAATTCACTACCGTTCTTGACCGCGCCTGACTTCAGTTCGACAAACGCACACGGAACCTCGCCCCATTTGTCGTCTGGCTTCGCTACAACAGCGGCATGGAGAACAGAGTGGTGGCGATAGAGGACCTCTTCGACTTCTAAAGAGCTAATGTTCTCTCCACCAGAGATGATCACGTCCTTCGATCTGTCCACGACTTTTATGTATCCGTCAGGCTCCGTTACGGCTAAGTCACCCGTGTGGAACCAGCCGCCTTCAAGCGCCGCCTCAGTTGCACAAGGGTTCTTGAGATAGCCCTTCATCACCACGTTGCCGCGAAAGAAGACTTCTCCGATACTTTCTCCGTCATGAGGTACTGGTCTCATTGTTATCGGGTCCATAACTGCCATGGACTCTTGCAGCGGGGAGGCAACGCCCTGTCTCGCCAGCATCTTTGCTCGACTATCCGCTGGCAGTTGTGACCAGTCCGATCTCGGTAGACACATCGCTGACGGACCATAGACTTCGGTAAGACCGTATACATGCACGACATCTATACCGAGCGCTTCACAGCCCGCAATTACACTGGCCGGGGGCGATGCTCCTCCCAAGAAGCCGGTTACGCGTTGTGGCAGGGACTCGGTTGCTTCGCGTTCAAAGTTCAAGAGCATGTTGTAGACAATGGGCGCACCGCACATGTGTGTAACACCATGATCGATAATCATCTTGAAAACTGTTGCTGGCTCGACTTTACGGAGGCAGACACTCGTGGCGCCCACCAAGGCGAGTGTCCACGGGAAACACCAACCGTTGCAGTGGAACAGCGGAAGGGTCCACAAATAGACGGTCTCGTCTGACATTTGAGACGTAAGCGTGTTCGATATCGCGTTTAAATAGGCGCCGCGATGGTGGACGACGACGCCTTTCGGGTTACCAGAAGTGCCAGAGGTGTAGTTGAGCGATAACGCATCCCACTCATCACTGGGGACCCTCCAAGCCCAGTTGGGATCACCGATGGACACAAACTCGCAGTAATCGATGAACTCATACGGTCCCGCTTGCTGACCACCAACAACAACAATCTTGGGCTTTTGCCCATCCAGCAATTCCACCGCGGCTTTGGTGTTACTCAAAAGGTCCAAATCAACCAGGAGTAGCTTTGTTTCTGCATGACCAAGAATGAACGCAATTGCCTCTACGTCTAGCCGCGTGTTTATCGCGTTCAGAACCGCGCCAGTTGCGGGAACACCAAAGTGCGCTTCGAGCATCTCAGGTGTGTTGTGTAACAAAGCAGAGACCGTATCACCTGGCCCGATTCCACTGTTCTCAAGGGCGGATGCAAGCTTTCTACAACTGGTAAAGAAATCCCTCCAGTTGCAGCTGTCTCCGCTATCGATCCAGGCAAGATTTTCTGAGAAGAGCGCCGCCGCTCGTGGCAAGAAGCTGATGGGACTTAGCGGAACATAGTTTGCTTCAGTGACTGGTAGATCCCGCGTAAAGATCGATTGAGTAGATGCACCTGTTGCTTCGCCGTTCACGTCATACGTCCTGACTAAGGAGCGAATCTAGGGCGGCATCGAGCGACAGCAAGAAGTCGGGATCAGCGCCAAAGATTGCAAGGTGCCCGTGACGGCTCTTTAGTTCGCGTGTGGTACATGATGGAATCAATTTTCCATGCGCCGCGACCTCCGACGGAGGAAAGATCCGATCTTCGCTAATTGACATTACGAGAGTGTTTGCTGTCACACCGCCGAGGGTGATGTCCACCGGTTTTCCTGTGAAACTACAAACGTCAGCAGCAATAGCTTTGTTTGCCATAGCCAGTAAGACTCTGGGATCCATTGCCGCGAAGTAGGGGACCATGAATTCCTCGACGAACTGGTCGATACCCTCCAGGCCGAGCGCGTTGTAGTCTTCGTCGCGCAAGAAGTCTGGACTCCAACCGAACGTTGTCCACCACATGGCGTGCCGTCTTACTGCTGCATCTACACTGGAATCTTGCGTCGTCAGTGTGTCTGCCATGCCCTTCAGTAAGAACTTTGTGTAGGGAGTGGCCAAAGGAGTCGCTGCCAGAACCGCGAGGCGCTCGACCTTCATCAGATATCGCACAGCCCACTCGAACCCCTGCTGCCCACCCATCGAAGCACCAAAAATCATTGCTAGCTTTTCGATACCAAAGTGATCCGACAACGCCCTTTCCTGCGCTCTCACATCGTCAGAAATGCTTGTGCTCGGAAACTCCGTACGATCAGGGTAGTTGTTTGGGGACGTGGAAAGTCCACCGCCGATCTGATTGGCAACGACGATAAAGTACCGCTTTGGATCCAAAGCTCGGCCCTCGCCGATGTAGGTATCAGCAACGTGTCTACTGGAACCCGAGTACCAGGTAGGAACCAAGACGACGTTATCCCGATTGTCATTTAGTATTCCGTGGGTCGAGACCGCTAGTTTGCAATCATGAATTACCTGGCCGGACCCGAGAGTCCAATCTCCCAATTCGAGCAACTCATATGGGCCTAGAGAGGCCTGTCCGTAGTAGGTTTCATCACTCATAGCTAGTGGACCTCACGCGGACATTTTGAAACCGCGATAATCGTCAGCAACGATCTCATCGCATGTGCGTCGATAACCCCCAACACCTTCCGGCCCGAGGTAGATCATGAAGGTTCGTGGCTTGCCTGGAACGTTTGAGCCGACATACCAGGAGTCTGTCTTCGCAATGATTGTCTGATCGACGAGTTCCTTGAGATGAACGCCCCAGTTGCTCTGGGCATCGTGTGTTGGCTCGACTAATGCCAATCCTCTATCGCGTAGATGGACCAAGATGCCGGAGATCATCTCGACGTGCTGTTCAATGGAAACGGGGACGTTTGAAAATGCGGAAGGGCTCTGCGGTCCGGTCACGGTAAACAAATTCGGAAAGTCGGCAACCATCAGACCCAAATACGTGTGTGGACCGTCAGACCATTGCTCGTTGAGCTGAGCCCCGTCTCTTCCAACAATATTCATTTTTCGAAGAGCACCTGTCATTGCATCGAACCCAGTCGCATAAACGATGATGTCGAACTGGTGCTCTTCACCGGCGGCGACGATGCCAGATTCTGTTACGTGCTCGATCGGACCATCCGCAGTAGCGTCAATCAAGCGAACGTTCGCCTTGTTGAAAACGTCGTAGTAGTTCGTCTCTAAAGGACTCCTCTTTGTCCCGAACGCATACTTAGGGACAAGTTTTTCAGCTGTTTCGGAGTCGTGGACGATCGCCCTGATCTGCTTGTGCAGAAACTCAGAAACTATGCGGTTCGCATCTTCATCGAAGTACATCTCGCTATAGTTCCCGAGCCAGTAAGCAAATCCACCTTGATCCCACATCTGTTGGAACACCGCTTCGCGTTCCTCTGTTGTGGCTTCAAAAATTGGCTTTTCCTGAAACTCGTGCTCGAACCCAAAAAACGAGTGTTTGATCTTCTCCCTTATCTCGTGCGCCCGGTTCTTCCGGTCGGCGACAACTTCGGGTTCAACATGTCCGTTTCTGGCTGGTATGCAGTAGGTTGGCGTCCTCTGGAATACCGTAAGCTGTTTCGCTTGTAAGGCAATTAGAGGTATGCACTGAACAGCTGTCGCGCCTGTACCGATTACCGCAACTCGCTTTGCCGTGAAGTCAACTCCGCCCTCGGGCCAACGACTTGTATGAAACGAGCGGCCTCTAAACCTATCAATACCTTCTATAGCTGGCATCTGGCTTGCGGTGAGGCATCCGGTTCCCGCTACGATGAATTGAGCCTCGTACGTAAAGCCGCGATCAGTTTTCACGCTCCAGACATTACGGTTCTCGTCGAATGTGCATGACGTAACTGAATGACTGAACTGAATATCCTTTCTAAGGTCGTATCTTTCAGAAACGTGTCGTAGATAAGCATATATCTCGTTACGCTCCGGATACCTCTCCGACCAATTCCAGTCTCGGGTGAGCTCAGGATCAAACGAGTAGCAGTAGATATGACTTGGCGAGTCGCAACGTAGTCCGGGGTAACGGTTCCAGTACCATGCTCCACCGACATCGTCGCCGGCTTCTACGACAGCTGATTTGAAACCAAGCTCTCTAGCTTTCTTAAGCATATAGAGGCCAGTGAAGCCCGCCCCGACAACGAGCACGTCAAGTACCCGAACAGCTACTGACTCGGTCATGATCTTTCTCCATTATGACTTGACGCAGTGCACTCAGTTCGATCGGCGCAGCGGTTGTCTACTTGATCGCGTACACTCGGTAGGTGATGCCACCGTGCCCCAGCTGTCCCACACCGATGGCCACCATGGAATTCAGCCAAGCGTATGCCTCACTACCCGTCTCGTACTCCGGCGCAATCCGCAGGTAGTACTCAGACCCGTCGATGGGGCTATCCGTGCCGTAGTCCAAAATCTGTGCCATTTGTTCGGGGCTTTGGAAGCGCCCGCGCCCTTTGTAGTGCGCATAGATCGTTGCACCATCGTCGGTGCGAAGAGCGCCGCGGACGTCGAGAACGGCAGAGCCATCAGGTCTAATCCGTAGCCAATCGCCACCGGAGTTTGGCAGGACCGTGCCGGACATCCTTGGACCCTTGAAGTGTCCACCATTCACAGGGACGATCATTCGATGTCCCTCGGGACCTGCGCCAACATCGATAGGGGCGTCTAGCCCGGCGAACATCTCATAGAGGAGTTCGTACTCTAGATCGTTGTTCACAATTGCTCCGTTGTTTTTAGATGCTATTCTCTGGAGCCTGAGCGTAAGCGCTAGACATGACGCCGGTCTTGAATTTCGGCGAGGTGTGCGTTGAACCTGATTAAGGTGCAATTCGAAGGCAAATCCGTTTGGATGCGCAGCAATAAGAAACGAAAAGGCTCGGAAGAAGCCGGGAGAATAATTTGATCAATCACGACCAGCTCCCTGCATGGATACCTGGAAAAATGGTTGCCAGCAGCGAAGGACTTGGCTGGAAAGGTGTCAGCTTTAGACACTACGACTACAAGCCAACTACCGTCGATGTCCCCGCAATGAGCGAGTTTCTCGTCATTGAATACGTTTCTGGACACACCCGTCTTGACAGAAATGTGGAAGGTCAGTGGAAGGCGAGCGACTGCTATCCCGGTGATCTAACACTGTTGACACGCTCGCGAAGCTCTCAATGGCACTGGACTGGTAGCGTTGGCGTCAGACATGCCTATATAACCGGGGACTTTTTAGTGGACGTAGCTGACGAGGTTCTG
>JBCCNK010000063.1:0-14301 GCA_039025875.1 Pseudomonadota bacterium | reverse complement strand
GTAAAGCCACTGGTTTGGCAGCGTATCAATTTCTACAAACGGTACCAATTTGATGAGGGCCTCAGATCCGTCAACCTTGCTCAGATGGCGAACAAACCTATCAAAACCAACGCTTGGAGCTGAGGTATGACCGCGTGGACCCCGGTATAGCTACTGCATCTTTTCGGGCATTTTGGTGAAGATAACCAGCTTGGTCTTTGACTGTATGTGCTGAAACTCTCACACCGCATCCGTAGGCCTTCATTCGTTCTCACTACTAACATAGCGATATCGCAATGCACAGCCGTTCTTCTCGCAACAAGAAGTTCAGGCGGCCCAGAAGTCTTCGTGTGCTCGCCGCTGCTGATGGCAACGCAATACTCCCTCTCTCTTTGTTTGTGTGCGATCATTAAGGCGATATGCAATGATCGCCTTACACAGAGTAAAAGCCCTCTGCATACTCAGGGCGATTTACTCCGGACACGCAAGGGTTGCCCATGCTCGGATATGAAGATTTTTATAGCACCTCCTTGGAGCTTGTAGAAAATAAGATTGAGGGCAAGGACGTCGAAGTTCCTGACGGTATCTCCGTCATCGATGTTTTTTCTGACCTTAGTTTTTTCAGCCGTGAACTAAATTATCTGAATGAGTTAGGAGTCGGATTCCCTGCATTGCGCGTAAACGGTGAATTGGTTCCATGTTCGTTTCTTCACGCAGATGATAAATTTTTCCAGCTATTGAACGTTGAGAAAGAGTTTTATCTATTCAGCAGAAGTTTCGAAAGAATTTTGAGAATAGGTGGCGAATTCATGCTTTCAGAAGATGCGCAGCTGGTAGTAAGAAAAGGAGCAGCGTCGAGTATCGCTAGGCGTCTGGCGTACAACTATGAATCGTTAAAAGAGGAAGAGATGAAAAACGGTCGAGTAAATCTCGAAATTCCAGCGATTAGCGGCGGCAACCCAGTTAAAACAACGGGCGCCACATTCGTTGTGACGACGAATACACACGGATTAAGTGTGCTAAAGTCTGGCGCATACTATATACGGCCGTCTGGAACGACATTCGGCGGGCCCTCGTCCCCCGTTGCTCGAACTTTGCTTGACGGCGATTATATTTTTGGAGTCATCGGAAATATGTATACAACGGTAGATTGGGATTTGAATCAGACAGTTGTGGTTCCTGACACTACTTCAGTGCATTTACACAAATGACGGATCTTGACTACTCGAAGTTAGGTCCGCTGGCTAGTGTCGCTTTTGCGATATCGTGCTTGGCGGTGCTTTTCGGAACGACTTTGTTCCATGCTGTAGGACGTAAGAAAAACTGGGCGATCGCCGCAGGCGGGCTAAGCGACTTCTGGATAAAAATTCCTGTGAAAACAGTCGCAATTGCGTGCATGGGCTTAGGTATGGGCTTTATAACCCGACACAATTTTTATATCGCTTTTTTTATTGCCACAGCTTGTAGTGCGATCATTTATTTCTATATACCAAAAGTTATACGATTCAATTCCGCGCATGTATATCGTTTGCGCAACGATAAGTTGCTCATAATTGGAGACGAAAAAAACCTGAAAGAGCATGCAAAGCAAGCTCTAAACCACGCAAGAAACGCTAGAGAAAATCCCGATCCGAGTATGGACGTCAAAAAGCTTATGAGAGGATATGGGACGCCCCCTAACACCCCTAGCAACCTTTGGAGCGAAGAGTACTTGGCCGACATCAAGTCCAAACTGGCGAGTCAAGTGTCGAACGTTCTTCTACTTTGCGTTTTAACGCTTTTTTTCTCGGCACTAGGAATAGAAAAGTCTGGCCTCTACGAATTTACTCCTAACGCTGATTTGGAGGTTTCGTCTGCATTGTGAAATCTGTTAACTTGAAGGGCAAACTCGCCAAGTAAGATTGTTTCAATCTTGTACTGCCGCAACCGGTATATGGCTGCAACCGACAATGGACCCTTATCAACTAATCCAAGTCTATTCCTGCACGCGTTTCGGTGTGATTGCCCTCAGAACCTGCAAGGTCTTCTGGTAAGCTGGTGGCGCTTTCTTGCAATCGAGGCGAGTTAGCCTTCACTGTCGACAACTGGGTATCCGTCGGACCAGCCGCAGACCCAGCCGGTATAACGTGAAACCGCTACTCAGTTGCTGTTGTAGCACGTTCAATCGGCATCGCTCGACTGGCTTACTTGGTCATTTATTCGTAGTAGCGCGGGGAAGTTCCGCTGGTCGCGGCTCTCCATTAGGGCGTTTTTAGAGAGCTTAGCAAGCAACGCCTCACTACTGTATTTCGCGTGGGCGCGCGGTGGCCGTACGAACCTTGAGTTTTTCCGGTATATCGATGCTCGATACCCATTCAAAAAACGGGCGCGATCTATCTTTTTGCTCTTTCTCGACAATTTCTATCACGGCTTATGATGACATATATGTCATTATCAGGAAATGAACTGTTCTGACCACGCAGGCCAAAGCTCCTGCGCGTATCGGACGGGTAGTATATACTGTATATATGTACAGTTATGCCCGCACTCCTCTGGCGCAACGGCCACAGAAAAATCTTGTTTCACGCGGACGGGCCGAACACGCACGTCGCGATTCTCCGCAGCTGTGGCGAGCTCCGCTGTGTGTTTTGGTTAGGTTTTATCAGTGTCCGCGGGGCGAAGGCGATTCCTGGCGCCCTCCCCGTTCGACTGGAAATCACCGCGTATACGATGGGCGACGGTTTTGATTCCGATTGGCTCGCGATTCCGCCCGATAAGAACATTCAGGGGTGCTTGGTGACGAATAATCAACGCGTGGCCGGAGCGTTTGCGGTCTTCGAAGACGGCAAGCCTCGCCTCGTGCCCGCCTGGAGCGCTCAGTCGTTACCAGCCCAGTCCGCGCGATGATGTATCGATGAGATACACAACAGCGAATGCAGTACCGGCGATCAGCAAGGTGTAAATCGTCTTCAGAAACACCGTGAAGTGCTGGGGGTCTCGACCGGGTGGCTCGGGCGAGCTTTCAAGCGCACAGAGATACGACCCAAATACCGCAAACACGAGCGCGCCCAACATCGAACCTAACGAAATCGTGATAACCACTCGATTACCTAGAAGCTCGTCCGCGATCGTGGTCAGCACAACAACGATACCCAATGCCAAACCGGACACCCAGGACATCAGAATGAAGCGTTTTGATAGTTCGGATAAGTTCATGATGGTTGTTAGTGTATACCCAGAGGAAATCTTGCGTAGGCTCGCGCTCCGACTCAAAACAAAATGGCTATACTCAGGTTTGACCTGGGAGATCCCTGACCGATGTTGACTGAAAACCCGGCCAACAGTCCGCGCTCGATGCTGGGGATCGTCCTGTTTGCGATTGCGGCCGTTTGCGTGCTGTTCGTTTTTTTGGATGTCGTTCGTATCGTGCACTATCTCTACGATGAGCGAGTAGAGGCGGTGCGGCTGACAGCGACCTATGAGGCCGCTACTCAGCAAACATTAACTCCTGAGATCGATTGTCGGACTCATCCGAAGCTGTATGCCGATTGCAAAATGGCGCTGTATTTGAATGAGCGTAATGAGAGCGTGAGCTTTTGGAACACGGCGCTCTGTTCACTGGTTCTGGCCATTGCAGTCGTGTGCTTTATTGGCGGAACCGTGGTGTCGCTGCGCAACGGCAAGCCGCCCACCATGGCCCCACCGCTCAGTTAGGCGTCGCCCGTCCAGATTCGCGGTCGCTGCGCTTCTCGCAGCTCACCCGTAACGACGATCCACGACAATACCATCAGCCAGGTCCAGGGCAACACACTCAACCCGAACGCGCTGACCGCCACGAAGTCGAGCACAGACGATCCATACTGTGCGTGGAAACTCTCAAGCTCATGAGATCCCAGCGTACCGCCCCATATCCAGTCGACGCCGACGATGTATATGACAGCAAAGGCTGCGGAGACGTAGGTCTCCTTGAGTGGTCGCGTTTTGAGTTGTCTTATAATACTGTTCTCTTTCCGGTTTTCTTAAACCGAACGATTTTTGTATTGACGGTGCAGGTTGCGAAGGTATCGCCGGGCAGCTCCTCGAGGATTTCAGCGCCAGAATGCTGGTAAGTGATCGGCACCAGGGCCACGAGTACCGCCGGCGAATCTGCCGTGCCGTCGGCGAGTAATGACAGTGCTCGGTTCATGTGTTGCTTAACCTTACGAAACGGCGGATTCATCACAATTCGATGAAAACCGCCGCAGTCATCAATTTCGGCCATGGGTGCCAAAAAGCACCCGTGGAGCGTATTTACGCCCCTAAAATGACCTTCAAGGTGCGTTTTGAGCGTGTAATCGAGTTCGACCGCCGTTAGCTTTTCGGGCCGGTATCCGGCGTTTATGAGGGCTGACAACAGGTTGCCCGTTCCGGCGCTGGGTTCCAGTACACGCGCGCGGCCATCCGTTTTGGCCTCCAGTGCCGCCACCATACGCGTCGCGACTGCAGGCGGTGTGACGTGGCACTCGCTGGAGGCTCCCAACATAAGCGGCTCGCTCGTTGTCGGAATTGTCTCAAAAAACACTTCCTGTATTTCAGCCTGGCGTCTGACCCGCAACGACTTTGCGGGCCGTGTATAGACGTTCGGGTTCATGGCGTCGCCTCCTCTTCTTTTGCGCTTGGCGCATCGGCCTGCGCCTCACTGAGCAGTGCATCCAAATCAAAAGGGAGCGACTTGCTGGGCTTGTCCACAATAAGAATCACCGCGTTAGCAGAGTAGAGTTGCCCACCGGCTGATACGCGTACACGGCACACGGCCGGCGGTGTGTCCTGCCCTCCCCGCGCCCAGATTCGGCGGCCTCTTTTATCCAGCGAGATCGTGGAGAGCAGACCGTAAGCGCCTTTTGAGTTGGCGCTGTAGAACGTCTGCGCCATCGGTCGAACCTCGCTAGGCTTACCGTATTTTGTTTTCGCGGCGTAAGCGTTCCAGATCGATTGGAGTTTTTCCGCATCGGCCTGGGTGGGGTTGATCAGCGGACACTGTGCGCTTTTGGTGCTCGCTCGGCGTTTTGTCTCGATGACCTCATGCCCAACGGCGTGCATCAGTTCGCGCCAGCCGTCGATACTCAATTCCAAACGCTTGCACTCGCTGTCGCCTGCAACCAGTTGCATGGGTAGCGGGACATCGGACACCAGGACAAAACCGGAGTCGGTCGCGGTCGCTTTGGGCTTATTCGCGCCTTGCGTTCTGGCGAAGGTTTGCAGAATCACCGGCGTTAAGGTGCCTTCGAATCTTGGCACACCGCCCAGCATGTCGATTTCATAGGCCAGCCGATTCAGAATGTGCTGAATCCAGCGAGGATAGTGAACGCGGTACGCGGGACCGGAAAACAGCGCTAAGCTCTCATCGATGGCTTCCTGCGTCGTGACCTTTCCGCTGTCCAGATCGCTCCACAGTTCCCAGCGCGCAAACGCACCGTCGTTTCCGTGTACACTGGCCCACCGCTTAACCATTTCATCCAGATCTGTCCCGGCCTCCTGTTCGCTCAATTGGGTCCACAGCCGAAGCGCCTTGTGTCCGTGGTTGATCCGTCGTTGATAGGTGCGAAGATCCGCCAGTAAACGTTTGATCCGACTGGCTCGGGTGCGGTCGCTGTTGAGGTGTTCCGCATGGCACTCGACCCCGCGCACACGGTAGTTCCAATAGCTCACGGCCTCCTGCGCTTTGATGGCGTTGCGCAACGCGTTGTGCATGCGCTCCTGATCCTTGCGCGCACGCCTTTCGGAGTGATGACCGACCAGGATCGGTTGCCCAAAGGCAAAGCGCTCGGAGATCGCTTCCGCCGCCGCGTAAAACCCACGCGCCTGGCGCGCTCGCTTGTCGGCCAGTTTCGCTAACCGCTCCGCCTTGGCCTCTGCACGCTCCGCAAGTGTTGTGCCTTCCGGTCCGATCTCCCCGGCCAGCTCTACACAAAAATCCTCCCGCTCAGGAGTCCAGGCAGGCGCTACGAACAGCCCCTGTTTCGGTGCCCACTTAAACCCCATTTTTTTAACGCGCAGATACAGATCGCGGTCCAGTCGATAGGTCGCATAAAGCCGTAGTTTGTTGTCCTCCGGGCTGTAGGTTGCTTCGAAGTCGTCGGTATCAATCGCCGTCACTGCTGTATTCATCACGGTGTCTCGCTCTTGGTTTGTTGATTCTCGGAAGTTTGTTTTCAACCCCCATCCCTCTGGGGGCGAAGACCCCAACCGCGAGCGAGCCTGCGAGGGAGTGAAGTGTCGGGCTT
Source organism: Pseudomonadota bacterium (assembly GCA_039025875.1). GTDB lineage: Bacteria > Pseudomonadota > Gammaproteobacteria > Pseudomonadales > Halieaceae > Congregibacter. The sequence continues at coordinate 8,080 of JBCCNK010000063.1, read as the reverse complement.
GGGTGAGTCCAGGTAGGGGGTACCTCCCAGGTTGGGCGCCAAACGACTGAAAGGAGAGCCGGCGCACAAATAGGCGGGATGCCTGGACTAAGCCCAAACCGGCGCTAAGCTTTCAATGAAACCAGAGGGATTCTTTTTAAGAAGACTGAGATCGGTGCTCGCACCGACCTTGCTCTCGGTATCGAGTGGGATGGATTTTTAAGGAGACAGGGATCTGATGAATAAGGGAGTGATCGTTTTCATAATCGCGAGCTGGCTAGGAATGACCGCAGAGTCTCAGACCATCTACGAGCAAGTTGATATGTCCACCAATAATCCTTTGTTCATCAACGTTGAGCGTCCGAGACCGGTGTACAGCGAGGCGCTGAGTGATCTGTTTTTTCGGCGCAGTATGCAGGCGGCGGCCAACGCGCAAAGCTCACAAACCGAAGGGAATCAATGGGCGTCGTCTTTGCAGGCCGTCGGCGCGGGCACATTACCGAAGCCGGAAACGCCGAATACGGATCAGCAATGGGCGGCCTACTGCAAGGACCTGGGCAATGTCGATGACATGAGTGATGCCGAATTGGCGGAGGTCCTCGAGCGGATTTCGCAGTTGTTGGATGCCGGCGAAATTGAGGCTGAAGCGTTCTACCAACGCTATGTTGAGACTCAGCTCGACGAGGACACCACCCGCGAGGTTCTTGAGAAGCTGGCAGTGAGCTCAGGTATGAAAGTCACCACGAGGTTGAATCCGGACGCGATCACTGAGCAGCCAAAAATGTTGAGGATCGTGGTCAAGAAAATTTGTATTTCGAAAGGATTGGCGGGCTTTTAGATACGGCGTTGAAGAAGGTATCAAGCACGCACCCGTGCGACACTGGCTCGATTGCGCCGCGTCATCTCATTTGTATGTTTGCTGGGTCTTCCGATAGCCGAAAAACGTTTGCCGTTGGGGGAATTGCTATGGCTCAGACTACGCACACACTACACCGTTCGTTCGGAAAGATCGGTAAGTTCATGGGGAAGTCTACCCCCAGTGTCACAGCGGTCTATATTCAGAGCATGCTGTTCGGCCACGCACATGATGGGGCGTTCGTCGCGATTGCAGCCTCAGCCGACAAGCTTTCTGCCGCACCAGGCGGTGCGCGTATGCCGTCACGGAGTGCTCTGTAAGAAGTCTATGAGGAGATTTCCTTTAACTACAGGATGATCGAGGTGGACCAGTCTAAGCAGGGCCACTCCCCCGGACGCGCTGTTGCGATCCAAAATCGGCTTGCCTGTTGTGATTAAGGCTCGCGGGCGAGAATTGGCGAAGGAAAGATCAAAGGCTTAAAGATGTCCCGGACGGGTCGTATTGAAGGGTTCCAGATCCGCCTTCAGGACGGGTGCGATGTTAACTCAGGCGAGCTAGTTTCCCGGCCATGCAGCTGGGCATCCTGACCGCAACGTCGATCAACTATCGGGGAATTACGTTTGTGAACACTGTTTGGCGTTAGCAGGTTAAAAGCCTGTTGAGAGCGTCGATTGTCGGTAACCGTGAATACCGGTCAGGCAGACGCTTAGCGATAATTGGTAGGTGAGTGCTTCCATAACTGGGCGAAAAGCGACTGTAGGAAGTTCGGAGTCCAATGGGGCCGCAAGCCTGCGCTTAGCCGAAAACCGCACAAAAACTGTCAAAAGCCTCCGAGAATTTGATGCTGAAAAACGCGCGGGTCGCGTTGATAGTGGCGTCCTAGCGCTCGTCAGTTCGGGATCGACATGATTAGTTTGATGAGGCTGGACTGTCGATGAGTATCGGTTTTTTTAAACACTGAGTTGAGCTGTAACCGCGCAGTTCCCACCGTTCGTCCCAGCAGTTCTGAGGCCTCTTTGAGTGACAAATCGTCCGCGAGGCAATCCACGAGTTCGGACTCAGCTGGTGATAAACAAAATGTGTCCTGTAGTACGTCAACCGCGCCGCGCCGATACGCTGCAGGATCGCAAAGTGTAATCAGCGCTGTCCTGTCTGTCGGTATCGTGGCAGTGAAGTGCTCCTCAGATACGGGTAAGTACTGCCGCACCTCATCGAGTCGCTGTACCTGCAGGCGACTGATGACAACAACGAGGCGCGACACACCGCTGTCGCCCCCGACTTTGATAGCGTTTCGCACCGTGTCTGACGTCTGCCGCGAAAAAGCCGCAGCAACCAGGCTACGAAGCCGTCCATTATCTGCGGTCGTTGCACACCGCAACCGATCGTCTTCAATGCTGAGCGCTCCCGAGTTCGCCATTATCGTCCGTGCCTCGGCGTTACAAAAGATGGCCGTTTGACGTTCATCGACAATAATTAAAGGCGTGCTTAATCGATCAAGCACGGTTTCCTGAACCCGCTTCATCTGAGCGGCACCGATGAATCGGCTATGGATGGTCGTCGCTATACGAAGGTGCGGCACGTACCGTGCCAGCCATTGTTCATCTTCCGATGTGAAACCGGGCCGCTTGGCATCTCGATAGATCCCGAAAGCAACAAAATCGTTATGTCCGTCATCGATCACAACGGTCAGTAACTGATCGATGCCCATCGGGGCTCGTAGGTTTTTCTGCATTTCCGATTTATGTAAGGTGGACTGATCGATGACGCGCTTATCCGAAAACACTTCGTTGTTGTGCGCAGCGCCGTACTGATAAATGGGATCACTCGCGATGCAGCGCTTCAATTGATCTACACCAATGTGCAGTGAATACGGATTGAACCCATAGCCGCTTGTGAATGAGAATTTCTGATCCGCCTTACTGAAATACATCACATGGCCTTTCGTCGACTTCAGTTCCGCACAAACTGATTTCAATACGGTCGGCCACAAATAGGGGTCAAGACTCGCCTTGTAAATCAGGCCCACGCTGGCCGAGAAAGTGTCAATCTCTGATTGCATCCAACTCCTCTAGCTCGGTTAAACAGAGATATACGCGTCTGTCGATATACGACTTGATATATACCAGTACCACTTCCCTTCCGATAGCTTTTCCTCGCTCGGTGGCCGCCCTCGAGATGACACAGCAACACTCTTGGCTGACTCTGGCTGAAAAAGCTCGGTGCTTCTCGATTCAACAGCTGTTCTGGCCACAGGTAACGCCATTTGAAACCGTTCACGGCGCAACCGTATGGGCGCCAAGTCTAGGCGGTTTCGCAATGTTTTTTTTCAACAGCAATCACATCGTTTAATCATGCGGCGACCAGCAACTTGCGATGCCGAATTGGCCAATACGGTGGCTACTTGAGTCAAGGAGAATACGAATGAAACATATGTTTCGAGGGGTCATAGCGGTGTGCAGTTTGGTTCTGTGTATTTCTAATGGAATAGCTGCCGAGCTTGAAGAGCAAGTGATTTACCGCACTTCTGTGGATCTTGCGGTCAGCGTTGATGGAAAGGGCTCAACGGGTCCGACCATTAAAGCAGGCGCAAAATCGCGGTTTAAGGTTTTAGATAACGGACTTTCTGACTATTACGCCGTGCAATTTGAATCCATCCGCTCGAGTGAGGGGGGACACGATAGCAGCGATATGACATCCGGCTCTGAAGACTCCACCGAGTCTTCCAAACCACCGTCAGCGTTGGAACTGAAGGAAGGCATCACTTACTTCATCCCAAAGAAAAGCGATCACAAAGTCGCAGTGGAGAAAGTCGTCAGTAGATCGGCTAATGGCCCCGTGAGTGGGCCGTTGATAGTTCCCTACAAATGGCGACTCGACGACGATTCCTTGAGTGGCGAGGCCACGATTGGTTATTACGCGGGATGGGCGCATGAGTTTATGAACGGTGGTCTCACCGTCACTCCATTCATATCAGCCGGATTGACGCAAGTCTCGGTGGCGACTGTTGGTGAAAACGGCGAAATCAGCGAAGACAACAAGTCCGGAGTGACTATCGCCGTAGGCTTCTTAAAAAGCTGGGATAACTTAAACGTCGGTTTCGTGGCCGGACAGGATCGTATCGGCGATAAAGAGTGGCAGTATGAGGGGGATACATGGATTAGCCTATCAGTCGGCTGGGACTTAACAGCTCCATAGCTCCCGCCGAGCCATCTTGGCGGGCCGATGTTGGGAATTGAAGCTAAGCGCTGCTGAACGGCAGCGCAATTGAATTGCGGACATGCCAGAACCAGAGGTGCGATCTCCATGAATCGTTATGAGACCAACGCTCGAACGCTTATCTGGGTGGTCTTGATCATGCTGTCGACGGCCTGCGCCCCGAATAAACCGTATCGGATGCACATCGCCGATGAGGTATGCGAGAGAGATGTCAAGGATGATCGATCGCTCTGTGCCGAGCAGACGGCCTACGTTATCAAGTCCGAAGATTCGTCGGCATGGCTCACGGTCTACGAGTTTGATGATCTCGGCTATATTCGTGATCGAGATCTTTATGACCGCACGATGGCTCGATTGGAGAACATCCACCTTACCGCGGACAACGGTGTCATCATGGTGCTCTTCGTACATGGTTGGAAGCACAACGCCGACCCTGACAACGAGAACCTCAAAGAGTTTGAAAAAGCGCTGGTACGGCTTGCGGAAGTCGAAACCCTTCGCTCTGGCGAGAAGGCTAAAACGGTCGTGGGTGCCTTCCTGGGCTGGCGAGGCCTTAGTGCGACGACGCCTCTAATGAAGCAGTTGTCGTTTTGGAATCGAAAGGCAAGAGCGCACCGTATCGGGCAGAACGGAGCTTCGATCTTGTTGGCGGATCTGGATCGTATAAACACGCGCTATGGATCCAACAACACCTTTGTTGCGATCGGCCATAGCTTCGGCGGCGCCATATTGTACGAGGCCACGCAACAGCGATTGCTATTAGATCTTGTCAATAAAGGAGACGGGAAGCCGGTTGGCCGTTCAATTGCCGACAGCATCATTCTCGTGAATTCGGCGTTCGAGGCAGCGAGAATTCATAACCTAATAGAGCTGGCCAAACTCCAGGATTTTACGGATACCCAGCGAGTGATCCTGATGCAGTTCACATCGGAAGGGGATACACCGACGAAAACCTTCTTTCGCTGGGGTAGACGACTGTCTCAGTTCTTCACAGACGAGACATCTAGTAAACAGGAGCAGGAAAACGTGACGGCAGTGGGCCACCACCAACCCTTCATCGACTACGAGCTGGAGCCCAGCTCTGGGCGCGCTGCCGACAGCCAAATCGTCGCGACCGTCGACAAGCTTCGTGACCAAGGAGGATCGATGTCTATGAAGAGGGTGGAAGAAGACGGCACCTGCGCATGGCGCGCCTTTAACAGTGGCGACACGGATGCTTTTACGACCGCCGATCTCACTTTGTCGAGAACGCAGGGAGCGCCCGGTCCTTACATGATGATCAAGGTCTCAAAAGACATCATCACCGGCCATAACGACATCTGGCCCAACGGGACGGCGATGCAGAGAAATTTTTTGGATCTTATTCTCGAAATTGTATCGATCCAAGATGCGCGGAATTTCTACAGTTGCTAGCAACGTAGCGAAGATTGGCTTTGCACTACCGGTCCTTGGTTGTCGCCGTGTGCAACCACGATGGTCTGGATCGTCGATGCGTGGTGGAGCGCGTCGGCATCCGTGTTTGAGCCCAAGGTCTCTGTCCGGCAATAAGGGCTTTTCCGTTGCCGACGCGCGGTTTGTACTAAAGGCGCAAGCGACCGCAACGCTATGTAATCTTCTGGGATGAGTTTTTCGCTTCTCAGCGCTTCATGTGTAAGCTAGCTATGTTCATAGGCCAAATTGCACGAGTTATGGTTCAGGTTCATTGGCATAACACGAGGTGCGACTGTGCCCGAGTTTGACGACGCGCACGCAGCACTTGAGCGGGCCGCGGCTGCGTTAAACGCCGTCGCTGCAGAGCTGTCGGCTGCGGGTGCTGAGCCTGTACCCACCGTCTCTCTGGGGACGATTTCGGTGACCGGCGTATTGGTTTCTCTGTCTTCCTTCTTGGCCGGATTCTTTCTGTCTCGATATTTTGAGCAAAAAGACGCTCGAGTGCGGCGTGCTCTAGAGGCTCATGAACGATTCAATGCTCGCGAGACGGTCGACGATCGAAACGACGCCGCCGCGTGCGCGCTATTACACATTGGCCAGAGTTTCGACGTGATCGGCGCGGAGCACCGAACCGGCCGGCGGGCTATCTACCGCGTCGCTCGCGAGTACGAGGTGCTCTGGATGCAGGTGAAGCTCAAGAAAATCGACCCAGAAATTATCCGAGCGCATTTCTTTGAGATTTTTATGTACTGGCATCAGTTCTACATCTACGGCTTCGATGGAAGTGAATACACAGTGAAGGCGAGCGTCGATGCGCTACATGATTGGTTCAAAACCGAAGTTTCAGCTGAATATTATGCTGAGATCCAAAAGAAGCAACGAGACTTAATCAACAAAGACCTCGCTAAGACCAATCAGTTTTTCGATTTCACGACACATCGACTATCCACCATAGTCGATGCAGCTGATTGAATATGCGCTGAGTGGCATTCGATCGATCAAGTGTCGAAGTGTTCTCGCGACACTTCATTCTGCACGTTTGAATATCGCCCGTTCAGTTTCGCCCCACAGAATTTATCATGCATTTCAAAGCATGTTGTACGGCTATCGGTAAATCGACATTGGATAGCCGGTTCTTCAACCTCGACACTTGTCATCAATCGCAATACTGGAACTTACGCGCCCAACGATCGCAATCATGCGTCCAGTGTATCCGACGTCTTCGCGTGCTCCGTTATCCGCTCTGTAAGCCCTATAAGTGTCAAAAGGGACACTCCGCCATTCGTATTGACTCAAACACTATGACTTTATAGCCGGACACTGCACTCCCAATCTCAAGGCGCAAGTAGGCCGTTTGTCTTTTGCCGGTCGGTCGGCAGCGATCGCTTGACAGGCCGGACGCCGACTCCGCGCTGACTGACGATCTGCACTGGAATTACTTCAGCGTACATTCACCGCTGGCGTCCCTAACTGCGGACCGCATCGAACATTTCTATGAACCTCCGGTGCGCCGCTTAAACTGAGGGGCATTGAATCGTACGGAAAAACAGGCCCTCACTTGGCGTATGCTGTGTCGCTAAACCCGAACACCGGCCGATGCGTTGTCAGAAGTCCTCCCGCCTAACCCTCCATCGACGTCAGATGATCTGCCCGTAGCCGAACGATCAGACGCGGACACTGAGGTATCAGCGAAAACCAGATCAGGCCTTGACTACGACGACCAACCACCCCTTCGGCTCTCGAACCATGACGGCAACCCTCCTCCGTTCGATCATGAGTTAGCCCGGACAAAACTCCCCCCGCAGTCATCCGAAGCTGAGCAGTCGGTACTTGGCGGCCTGATGATCTCCCAGGATGCCTGGGACAGCGTGGCGGAATTGGTGTCGGCATCCGATTTCTACAGTCCCGCTCATCGCATGATTTTTCGGCAGATCCACAAGCTTGCAGAAGCATCCATGCCGGTGGATGTCGTCACCATTGCCGACGCGCTCCAGACCAGCGGTGAACTGGATAGCGCTGGAGGTCTTGCGTATCTGGCAGAGCTGGCCCAGATCACGCCGAGCGCGGCGAATATTCGCGCCTACGCCCAGGTGGTGCGCGAGCGCTCGGTACTTCGCCGTCTGATTGATGCCTCGCAGACGATCGCCGATGCCAGCTTCCATCCCCAGGGGCGCAACTCGGCCGAGCTGATCGACGAGGCCGAGCGGCTGATCATGCAGATTGGCGAGTCAGGACCGAAGGCCGGAGGTCCTCAGGAAGTTGAGACGTTACTGCGCGCGACGATCGACCGTATCGATGAGCTGCAATTGGCCGGCGGCGAGATAACCGGCCTCACTACGGGTTACGCCGACCTCGACAAGAAAACCTCCGGCCTGCAGAAATCCGATCTGGTGATTGTTGCGGGTAGGCCATCGATGGGTAAGACCGCCTTCGCGATGAACCTGGTCGAAAACGCGATTCTCGCGCAGGGCGACCCGGTTCTGGTGTTTTCCATGGAGATGCCGTCCGAGCAGCTGATGATGCGCATGCTGTCGTCGATCGGGCGCGTCAATCAAACGGCGGTGCGCACCGGCAAGCTGGATCGCACGCAATGGGATG
>JBCCNK010000062.1:0-14615 GCA_039025875.1 Pseudomonadota bacterium | reverse complement strand
TCGAAAAAGTCACGGCTCGAACTGTTGCCCGGACTGCTCGCAAAGTCGTGAATGTTCTGGGTTGATACGTTACTGGTGCCGACTCCCCCGGCGGCACTTTGAAGATTGGGTTGCTGGAGAATTCCACTCTCGCTATCGGTCATTCCTGGCTCCTTTATCAGGATTTGTTTTTCTTAGGGCAGCACTAACCTTGGGCGCTGCCTTTAGCTCCCGGAGACTCTGACGTTATGCGAGATGAAGCTCGTATCAGGCGCGAAACGGCTACATCCTTAAACTAACGTTTTTGTACACTTTTTATTTGGAAAAAATCATACATGTCTTGGGCCGGTCCCGCGACAGTGTTGTGGCCTTATTCTCTGCGGGGGAAACGGTGGCCTGCTTGACCAAAACTTCCAGGGCTAAGACAAACACGGCGCTCAAACGTAAGCTTTCATCCAACAACGCCTACCGGTTGTCGCGATTAGAGATCAGATCGCGTTCAGCAGCCGCACCCGAGCGTCAGGTGTGGAGGTCGCCTCGTGGATTTGTATTTGCGTACCGTCCTACTGACAACGGCCGACACTGGCGGTTATTTCTAAGTTAGGTCGAGTGCACACTGCCCTGAATGCAGATAGGGCAAGTATCCTTGCTCAGCCCTGAGGGCAGTCTGGAGAGCACTGGGAAGAAGAGTGTGCCTTCTCACTCGCGACCAACCGCTCGGGCCAAGGAGAGTAGAGTCACGAGCGGAGCCGGGAGATGAACGAGAATGCAGCGGAGCTGGTTGTGAAGAACTGAGCTAATCCGATAGCCACCGATGGTCGACGAATTCCTCCGAAAGGCTCCAGAGGCGGGCGGCTTTTTCTTCGTTGAGGGCATGTGTGCCCACCGCGGCATCACTGACCGGACCCCGCAATCCGCCGAATCCTGTCGGTCCATAGTAGGCGCCCCGCAGGGCTTCTGATCCCGCGGCAGCAAGCACCGTAGGAAAGGCTCCCTGAGCCGACGACTGAGCGAGAACCTTGTTGCCAACCGTGTAAAACGCTCCCATAAAGGCGCCTGGTCCTGTGGTCTGCAGTCGCGTGTCTGAATATCCCGGGTGGCATGCTATGGCACACGCTTCGGATTGCTTCGCCTGCAGGCGCCGATCCAGCTCGAATGCAAACATCAGGTTTGCAAGTTTGCTTTGCGCATACGCACGCGCAGGTGTATATCCGCGATCAAGCATCAGGTCGCGTAGCTTCAGGCGGCCTACGTGATGCACGAGGCTGGACACGACCACTACCCGGCCCGCTGCGGCCTCGACGCCCTCGAGCAGCAAGGCGGTCCACAGAAAGTGCCCAAGATGGTTGGTTCCCATCTGAAGCTCGAAGTCGTCGTCGGTCTTACGGTGCGGTGTCTGCATGATTCCCGCGTTGTTGATCAGCCCGTCAATCTTCTTGTAGCGCCGGCGCAGCAACCCTGCAGCTCGACGGACTGAGGCCAGGTTGGCGAGATCCAACTCCACAGTGTCGATGGTAGAGTCGCTGCCTGCGCTCAGTGACTGTTTTGCCTGCTTGGCGCGCTCCAGGGACCTGCAGGCCAGAACAACCGATCCGCCGGCTTGCGCCAGGTATCTTGCCGCCTCAAGGCCAATGCCGGAATTGCCACCGGTAATAACAAAAGTGCGATCCGAAAGATCGGGCAGGTACTCCGGCCGCCAATTTCTTATCTGGCTGTTGCGAATCTTCTTGATAGCCACTGAGAGAATCCGTGAATAGAAGGTGTGGAATGATTGGCCAGTAAATGACGCCGTTGACGACTATGAGACCTCCGCTCGTGTTGACGGTCGGAGAGTTCTCATGCAAACCCAGAGCCGCGTTCGCTCATCAACCTACCTGGCCAGAGTCTCCGTCGCTGTACTAGGCTCCACCGGTTCCGCGGATGTGCTGAGCTTGTCTTCGCGCTCCTGGAGGCGCTCGGTGCGCAACTCGTCCACAGCGTTGAAAACCGAGCTCACCCTCTCGTCGAATTGGTCGCCCGACAGAGGCGAGGCAAACTGCAGACTCTGAGGCAGGAAAGTGCTTTGTTCCGGGAACCGTTGAACACTGAAGAGACTCGCGACCTCGCGCTTGGTCAGCGTTTCCAGGCCGATGCTGCCCGCGACCACGAGCACGCTAAGAACCGTGCGCGCACGGTTCGACAGATTAAAGGCCAGATACAAAACGCTCCACATATAAAGAAGCATGAACAGGTAGCCTAAGCCCGTGTTCAAGCCGGAGATCGCATGGTAGCTGTGGTCCCCACCGTTGAACGTGGCCAGCTCCAGAACAAAACTGACAGCGATAGAGAGCACGCCGACAAAAAGTAGGACGCTGACGTGAGACAAAAAGTTGCCGCTTCGTCTGAACAGCACAGAGACGAGATAGACGCCCACCACGATCGCACCAAAACTCAATAAGCTGGTTGCCTGCCCACCCAGAAAGGGCTTCCATTCAAACTCACCCACCGTTGAGTTCACGGCGCGCAGGTACACGACCAACGTATAGACCACTAGCAGTGTGGCAATGACGGGCGAACGACCTAGCCAGAGAAGAAAGGTCTCAAGGGGCCGTAGAGGTACCGCCGCCGGCAGTTCATGGTCTGCAAAGTAAATGCGTATTCGGTTGCGACCGATCAGAAAGATGTCGCCGCTGCTGATTTGCTCTCGCTGCACGGACCTGCGACCCTTTCGGCGACGCGTGCCGTTGACACTGCCGAGGTCTTCAAGCCAAACGCTTCCCGCTTCATCAATGTCCAGCCGCGCGTGAGCTACATCGGCGTGTTCATCACTAAGGATTACATCATTGCTGTAACCACGCCCGATTCGGACGCTTTCCTTAGCGAAACGCAGTCGCTCGAGCACATTGTTCGTTGTGCCGATGACTTCAACCACTAGTTCCACTCGGGAGCCTCCAGAAACCGAGAGTGGAAGCGGCTGGCAGCTTCCTCTCCAACTCCGGCTAGCGTGTAGTGAACGTTCAGCCCGGTCGTGCCACTTGGCATGCCACGGGCCACATACAACACATCGTAAAGCTCGGGGAAGTCCAGATATGCACGGACGCAGTAGCTCGCCTTGAATCGCTGCTCGCCCAGATTTGGCAGCAGTGTCCAGCGCTCGACACAGTCGAATTCGGTGAAGTGATCTTTACCGCCACGATTGAACGGTTGAAAGTTCTCGCCACTGAACACCGTGGCGAATTGGGTGGCGTTTAGGTAGTCACTCTCAAGCAGCGTAAACTGCATCTCCAGAGGCCCAGTGTCGAAGCGGTCTCGCAAATACAGACGATCAGCCACGCGGCAGTCCGAAATACTTCGCGTCCAGCGGCGATCTTCGTCTTCCGTTTTCGCCGAACCACGGCAGTTCACGTACTCGCGAATGACCTTTGGTATCTTGATCGGCCCAAAGGTCTCCAACGACCAATCACCTGCGAGCAGATCGTCGATCAGGGCATCGTTGTGTGTTCGTATCGCCTCGGCAAAGCGGTCGCGAACATCACCAAGCAAAACGCCCGGACCGTCTACCGTCTTGAGCAGCGCCTGTAGATCGTCAACCGGAACAAGAAAGCCAACCGAGTTCCCGGCACCGGCCACGTTAATCCCGATCACCTCGCCGTTCATATTGACAGTGGGGCCGCCGCTCATACCTGGATTCAAAGCTCCGGTGAAATGAATCAAGGGTCGGAAGTGTTTTTTCAGCTCTCCGTTGTAGGTACCCGGGACCACGCTGATCCCCACATCAAACGGGTTACCCAGCGCAACCAGCTCCTCTCCGATCGTCGGTTTTGTCTCAGCGAGTACCAGGCCGCTTTCGGGGTAGGTCGCATCCGCATCATCTGACTGAGTCACGCGCAGCACGGCCAGGTCGTGGATGGGATCCGCCGCAACGACCTGAGTTTCGATGGCTTCGTCCGCCAGCCCCACAGCGCGTACGGCGTAGTTTTCGGGCTCCATGACGGCATCGGCAACCACGTGGTAGTTCGTTGCGATGAACGCACCGTCACCCACCGTGAAGCCGCTCCCCACGGAATTTTTGTTGTTACTGATACGATCAAAAGACTCGATAACGAACAGATTCTGTTGATAATTCTCGAACACAGAACTGGCGTTCTGAGCGTGTGCAACGGACATCACCGATGCACTAACCGTTGCACTAAACAACAGCAGAGCGTACCGCGCGCTGCGCCAGAAGACCGACGCAGAGTTCAGACAATAAAACATGATGGCCTCAGAGAAAGATACCGATACAACCGCTTACCGCGAACTCCTACCGTAGCAGGATACGCGCTCGATAAGCAGTGTAACGCCGCACAAATACCAGGCAAACACTCCCATGGCATAACACAGAGGCTATTCTGAGGTTGGCCTTAATGTCGCGATAGATTCGAACACTTCAACGAGGTCGCAGTTCGTGAACGAAAAGGGAGCGCTCGAAGCCGCGGACACTGAATTTTGCCGTTAGGCTGCGCGCTGCATCTATGTACTGCGGCAAATCACACCCCATGTCAGCAAGGCGAGATCGGTGATTAGCCGTTCTTCAAGCCGCCAAGAAACAGCCGTGGAATCCAAGGGGCAATACCCGATCCATGGTCGCTGTCATGACCGGTCCCTCATTCAGCCGATCGATGCGAAATAGCGCAATGCCGCTGCGGTGCTTTTCGTAGTCCAGAAAAGCATGCATCGCGTAATCCCCGGCGCCGCCTTTTAAGTACAACGGTTCTTGCACGATGACGCCGTTACCATAGTCGTAACGACTGAACTTTCCGCTCTGCGGGTTCACACTAACCAATGCGGAAGCCAGGCCAGATTCACTGACATTTTGTTCACCGGTACCCAGCAGCGTCTGCGGATTGAACGGTCTTCGCAGATCGTAATTCGGAAACTCCATGGGCACTGCCAATGCGCTGATCGAGCATTGACCGCCGCGCAAATCCACGTCGTAACGCATTAACTCCGGTGGGGCGTGGAGTGGGCCGCTCACCTGCTGCGCCATCTTTCGCATGCTGCTCACCGTGATGTCGGCGTTTTCGTACTGACAGGCCGTAAAGTGGAGCCCGCTCGCGTCCTCCCATCCGTTACCGAAATGGAAAACGAAGGCTGCGGGCACCTCTATGACTCTCACTAGCGAGAGATCATTTCGATCAAATACCAGCAACTGACTCGCGCGATTCGGATCCCAATGCATACGATCTACGAATGTCTCGCCGGTTCCAAACACTGCTGAACTGTTTAACACCACCAGATAGCTCGGCGTCAGCACGAAGTCGTGGATGTATCCGGCGAAGTCCAGAGTGTGGAGTTTAGTTTTCTGCAATACGCCATCTGCTCGTATGTGATACAGCACGAGCTTGGGTGCTCCAAGCCACGGGACTGATCCAATGTTCCAAAGGTCGCCGCGATCGTCGTATTTGGGGTGAGCGCAAAAGGGTACTCCGTCCAGCTCGTCGCTCCATATCTTGCGCCCGCGTGTCTCGAGAGTCGCTGGGTCTATGCTGTGGGCCGAGCCTGCCTCCCACAGAGCCAGCAGCTCTCCTGCGAGGGGCTGAATGTTAATATTCGCGGGATTGGCTGTATCGTTGTTGCTCGCCGGCTGAGGATCCGCCACCTGACTCCCTGCGCCGTCGTAAAGAAAGCGACCGGCTTTGCTCTCCTCCAGGAACTTTCGGGTACGCACGAAACGCCCTTCGTGCGTAACGCCGGCAGGCCCCAGCCGGAAAGCTTGAATCATGCCATCCGGATCAAACCAGTGCTGATAACGTTCGCCGGCGCGCTCATAAAGCGTCGGGCCATTTCGATACAGCGTGCCGTAACACTCCCGGGGCACTCGCCCTTCGACCTTCATCTCGGTGAGCGATAAATCGTCGCTAAGCCCCCTGAAGCCAATGGCCCAGTCCGGGGGCGCATCGCTCACCGGCAAGCGAGATGACGCCGCCGCAAAGGGGATGGCGTGATGCGCTGCGGCTGCCGCCGAGCCGGCAATGAGGGCACGGATGAACTCGCGTCGGTCCATTACTAATTCTCCCAAGAGTCCTTTGCGCGTGATGCTCGCGATGATGGCGTTTTCGCTCTCGCGTACACGATTACTCGATCAACGCAGCTTGATAGATATGCTCATGTCTTCCTGCAGATCGATTACTGCATCTTCCCAGGATGCCGGGCCCAGGCGTCCACCATTCCTGCTAAAGCCATAGCCTTCCTTTGGGATCCCAAGCATATTGTTGTCCATTTCGCCGTTGTCGTTCTCGTCGTGAAACATCTTGATGGCGTACTGCCCCGGTTCTAGGTTGTGCAGCGTGAATTTGTATTCTTCACCGCGCACTTTTCCACGCCCTGACAGGATCGCTGCGTCGCTGTTGCTTGCAGTGTAAGCCTCCGCATCGTCGTAAACGGAGATGAACAGCGTACCGCTGGTCGTCTCCATGTTGACCACGGAGACGGTCAGGTCCGCAGCCCCAGCTGTGGCGGCGCCAATTGCGGCCAGGGTGGTGATCAAAGCAGTCCGGGTGGTTGCGAGTTTCATAACTTACTTCCTCTAGAGGTTTGCGTGTGGCTGTGCCTTTCTGACTCCCACTCTGGAGAACTGTCGCCAGCACCGCAGGTGTGAGAAGTCACTAAAGCGATCCGATAAAACCATGACTTTTGGCACGGTAGGCACTGGTCGTTGAGTGAAGTACGCTCATCAAATGCGCATCTCGAACCATGGTTTAGAGCAATATCTGCTGCAGGCTTCAGGCCTGGCGGCCATCGGGCTGGTGACGTGGATAACCTATGCGAGTACGGGTTCGTGGCCCGCACTGGCGGCTCATTTTGCCTTCGTGGCACTGTTTCTTGCTCTCGTCGTAGACGAGCAACTGGGTCTCATGCCGAAGAATGCGGCATGGGCTCTGGTATTGATGCTCCTTCTGGTGCTGCTGTCGCTAAACCTGTTTCCCCAGACCGTGACCCTGATTCTCGCCGTCGTACTTGCGGCTACGGCGCCCTATCATCTTAGACCTTCGCGCAGCTGGGGATTGTTGCTCATAGGTAACATTTTGTTTTTCCTGCTTTTGCTAGCCGAGCGCGGCGATACTGGATTTTTTCCCAGTTATCTCACACTGCTCGCTCTCCAGGCTTTCGCCATAAGCTCCAGTCAGGCGCGGTGCCGGGAAGACCTAATCCAGCAACAGCTAGCCCGGCAGAATAACGAGATTTTGGCGAGCCGCGCGATCATGGCCCAGCAATCACGCTCCGACGAACGGCTCCGCATAGCCGGAGATCTTCACGACACCATCGGGCATGAATTGACGGCCCTTCGATTACAGCTGGAGGCGTTGCAGCATCAGGTGCCGGTGGCGCTTCAGAGTGACATCGCGAACTCAAAGTCCCTGGCCGGTGAAATACTGGAAGATGTTCGTCGCATCGTTCGCGAAATACCATCGGCGCCATCAGAAGATCTCAGGCGGGCGGTAGACGAGCTAGCCGAAATGACGCCGGCAGTCACGATCGAAGTCGAAGGCCCGCTACCCGAGGTCGAGGCGCCATTGTTGCAGCAACTCGTCTTCTGCGTTCAGGAAGCCATCAGTAATGCACTGCGCCATGGTGGAGCAGATCAGATCAGAATCGCCTACGCCGATTCCACTCTGGTCATTAGCGACAACGGGAAGGGGCTTACCAGAAATGCATCGACACCTGGATTTGGCCTTAACAACATCAAAAAGCGAATCGAGAGTTTTGGTGGTTCTATGACGCTCGTCGACCGTACCGATGCTGCCGGCTGCGAGCTCGTGCTTAAGTTTGCACCGGGATCCGTCATTGTTTGAAGTTGGCATCGCCGACGATCAAGCGCTGGTGCGTGAGGGTATCGCGCGTCTGATCGAACTATCGGGTCGCGGTACGGTTCTGTGGCAGGCTGATTCAGGCGAGGAGGCGCTCAAAGCGCTCCGGCGTCAGCCGGTGTCGGTGTTGCTGTGTGACATACGTATGCCGGGGCTGGATGGTATTGGCCTGCTGCGGCGATTGCGAGGTGCGGGCGACACTCAGCCCGTTCTGATTCTCACGACGTTTGATGATCATCGTTTGTTTCTCGAGGCTCTAGCGGCGGGGGCTAACGGCTTTTTGCTTAAGGACGTCTCGCTCGAAAAGCTGGTGGCCGCTATTGAGACGCTAGCGGATGGCGGCTTTATGGCCGAACCCCGCCTAGTATCGCAGGTAAGTACGGGAATCGAAGACGCACCCCCAGTGTCTGAGGATGTACTCAGCGCAAAGGAGCGCGAAGTACTGCGTCTGGTAGCGGGGGGATTATCGAACAAGGAGATTGCTGGTGTGATATCGCTCGCCGAAGGAACTGTAAAGAACCACGTCTCCACCATTCTGAGCAAGCTTGATTGCCGCGATCGGACTCAGGCGGTCTTATACGCGATTCACTGGAAGATTATCTAACAGCGGTACCGACTCGTCGGAATCTGTTCCTCTTTAGCAGGGCGTTGAACCCTGATCTGGGTTTGGGGCAGGGGGCGAGAAACAGACGGGCGGGGCGCGGGTCAACACCCGGCCCCGTCTGCAAGGTTAGCCCGCAGAAAGGTATCGCCAGCGAGCGCCACACCACCAAATACTCAGTTGGGTTCGGTATGAGGCCTGTCGCTGCCGTCCGGTGCATTCGGCTTACGCCGCATTCAGTGACAGAGTTCTACGTTTGTGTTCCGACGCAAAGTCGATATCTGGTCCGAGCGGCACTACGCCGGTTGGATTGATGGTTCGATGCGACGCGTAGTAGTGGGTTTTTATGTGGTCAAAGTCGACCGTATCGGCAACCCCATCCAGTTGATAGATGTCCCTCACATAGCCTGCAATATTCGAGAAGTCCTCCAATCGCTGACGGTTACACTTGAAGTGCCCGTGATACACCGCATCGAAACGGATCAACGTGGTGAACAAGCGAACATCCGCTTCTGTGAGTTGATTGCCGGTCAGGTAGCGCTGCGTCTCAAGATGAGCCTCGATTGCATCGAGTTCCGAAAAGAGTTCTCCGTAGGCTTCTTCGTAGGCTTGCTGGCTCGTTGCGAAACCGGCTCGATAGACCCCGTTGTTGATCGCCGGATAGATTCTTGCGTTCCAATGATCTATCGCCTCGCGTTGAGACCGGGGATAAAGGTCGAGCGTGTTGCTCGTCAGCGGGTCGAACGCGTGGTTAAGCATGCGAATAATCTCGGAGGACTCATTGTTCACGATCGTACCGGTCTGCTTGTCCCACAAAACCGGCACGGTCACGCGCCCGCTGTAGTCTGCATGGGCTCTGGTGTAGAGCTCGTGCATGAACTGAGCGTTGTGTAGTGAGTCTCCGCTGCTGCCCGTGCTGGTGTCGAAAGTCCAGCCGTTCTCGAGCATGATGGGGCTGACCACAGATACACCGATGTGATCATTGAGCCCCTTGAGTGCTCGAACGAGCAACGTTCGGTGAGCCCAGGGGCACGCGAGCGAGACATAGAGGTGATAGCGCCCGCTCTCGACTTCGTGTCCGTCGGTTCCAACCGCGGAGCGAAACTGCGCATCTTCCCGCACAAACCGTCCGTTTGATTTAACCGTGTCATACCACTGGTCTCGCCACTGGCCTTCGACTAAAAGTCCCATAACAACCTCCCTAATTTAAATCGTATTCGCCGTATCGAACGCCGGAGCGAAAGTCTTCGGCTTCTGCCTGATGCTGCGGGACTTTAGCAACTATAAAATTGGATTAATAACGGTAAATAATGGCTTAATAGTTCTATAAATACGAAAGTATTCATAAAGGCTAGCCGGATGGAGCAACGTTTTCGCCGCTCGCTCTCGGACTTCATGGACGAAGCTGAGATGTTCGCTCATAGAGCAAAGCTCTTGATTAGGGGCAGATGCTGATAACACTCGACAAAGGGCAGGTCAGAACAGAGGTAAATCTAGGCTTAAGCACGCCTATGCGGGGGAATGGCCGCCCGCGTGGGAAGGGGAGGGCGAAAAAAGGGGGAAGAGGACCTCACAAGACGAAGTGAACGCACGTAATAGGGTTAGTCAGTCGCCAATACTCGAAGATACTCCGCAAGTTTGCGGGTAGCGGGACCCGCGCGGTCGGGGTCTGCAAACGCCAGCTGCAGCGTCGCTTTGCGTTGCCCTCCACGCGCGAGCGGGAGGGCTTTGAGTCGCCCCTGGGCGAGTGGCTGGGTAATCCGGGTCTTTGGCAGCCAAGCAAAGCCAAGTCCCAGCGAGATCATCTCAATGGACGTGCTCAAATGACTTACCGTCCAGCGCTGTTCAGCGCCGAGCCATCCTGAGTCTTTGCGGTCGCCAAGTCCCGAATCACGCACAACGATTTGACGTTGCGCCATAAGATCTTGCAGGTGCAATTCTCGCCCTTGCTTTTGCAATGCGTGTTCCGGATGCGAGACGGCAATAAAATCCACATCCAGCAGCGGTTCACCTAAAAAGCCGGTTGGCACCGACCCTGCCACAAGCAGGTCGACCTCGCCGCGCGACAGGAGCTCAGGTCCACCGGACAGAACGGTTTCACGAAGTTCCACACGCGTGTTCGGGAAGTCATTCGCAAGGGCCGCGAGGCTCATGGCCAACGGCTCCTTTGGGTAAATCTCGTCAACCGCGATCCGAAGTTCTGCTTCATCGCCACGAGCAAGGCTCGCAGCGATAATCTCCAGTTGCTGGGCATCGACGAGCAACTGCTGTGCGCGACGCAGCATCAGCTCGCCTTCATCGGTGAGTTGCGCTTTGCGGCCGACCACTTCGAGCAACTTGAGGTTCAGTTGATTCTGCAGTTTGTGCACGGCGTGATTGATGCTGGACTGGCTTTTATGGGTTGCCTCAGCTGCCTGGGCGAAGCCGCCATGCTCGACGACAGCCTTGAACATGCGCCATTGTTCCAGCGTGCTGCGTGCCACTAGCTCGGCTCCGACTGCAGAAATAGTTGTGACAAGAAGCTGCTACGGCGAGGGTCAGAAAAATAGCGTGGCCCCTGCGCCAGCCTCCAGATTCGGTTTAGCATCAACCGATCAGGAACCTTCGGTCTGATTTGCCGGTGCGCTGCCGCTCGGTGATGCATCCACGGGTGCAGGCTCGACAGGTTGCGAAAGCTGGTAGACCAGAGCTTGCAGATTGCGAACATCCGGTTTGAGGCGAGCCATCTCGGTCAGATACTCCAGTGAATTCTGGCCGGGGGCGGGCAGCGGGACTGTTTCTCCGCGCTGGCGGGTGTAAAAACGGTCGCCCTCGATCAACAACGATGCCTCATGGCCACCATAATGAGCGCCGATACCTGAATCAGTGTTTAGCACTTTCGCGTTGATGGTAGGCACGATTGTGCCGTAGCCGGGCGTATGCCCGATAACAATGCGTTGCACGCCAAAGTGCGTGAGCAGCGTGTCTAGATAGTCCTCGGCACCTTCTTCCGGCCTCGCGAGTCCTCGGTACCAAAGCGGTCCTTCCTCGGATTCACTCATCAGATCCTCAAACTCCGCTGGGCTCGCTAATTCGCTGCGAATTCGTTCGTTGATTTGCCGGATGCTCAATTCGGCGTAGGCAGGGCCCAGGCCGGCGTGCAGAAATAGTGTGTTGTTTATCTTTATTGCCGCGTTACGCTCAAGCACCCATTGACCGAACTCTCCGCTTGGATCCCAGTGCTGGCGATGTTCAACATATCCCAGCGGATGTTCCTCCATCCAGCGAGTCTCGAATGCTTCGTCGATGACCGGTCCGTTCTCCTGGGCTTCTAGATACGCCACCACCTGACGGTAGTAGGCATCCCGGAGTGCCTTTGCTTTCCGGCTCTTCAACGCCTCGTACTC
This sequence comes from Pseudomonadota bacterium, assembly GCA_039025875.1. Taxonomy (GTDB): domain Bacteria; phylum Pseudomonadota; class Gammaproteobacteria; order Pseudomonadales; family Halieaceae; genus Congregibacter. The sequence goes on along the minus strand of JBCCNK010000062.1, from coordinate 2,820 downwards.
ACCGGGATGGACATAGCGAAGATCCCCGAGCATGTTCATTGCTTCGTGGTTGCCGATGAGCGCGTGTACATCGCCACCGGCTTTACGCGCTTGTTTTTCCATTTTCTTAAGGTGGCGAATGATCTTGGCTGTGTCTGGTCCGCGATCTGACACGTCACCAATCTGCACCAAGTGAGTCTCACCCGCGATCCACTTGCCCCGGCGATTCACGATGCCCGCATCTTTAAGTACGTTGATGTATCCATCGTAGTCACCGTGCACATCTCCCACCGTGACGACGCGCTCGATGCCAGACCACTCGTCCTGGATATCTGCGGCCACGGCTAACACTGGCACACAAATCACAAGAAGCAGGATGCTTAAGCTAGCTGCCCTTGATGCACGTAGATAGTGGAACTCGAATCTGATCATTGATACTCCCCTCACACTATCAGGCTAGCGACACCTGGATTGGATCTTCGATTTTCGTTTTCGCTCGTTCTCGACCGTATCGAAAAAGTCATTCACATACTTCTGCGCTCGTCGCGTGCGCTTCTCAGGCATGACGGAAGTATCCGCCGAAACCGATAGAAGGGCGTCCTTTTGGCCAATGATTCGCGAAAGGGCTTGATCGAACACGTCTCCATCGACACAGTACCCGCGATAGATCCGTTGGGTGACGGACTTTTGCTTCAGGTTCTCACTTGGAGTTGCGTAGCGCGCGTTCACATAGCCGGTTGAGTCAAAATCATAGGGCACGGGAAACAGCGTTCCATCGCCAGCGCGGAGCAGCTTAGTGTTATGGCAACAGCTCTCCCCCGGTGCGGCCGCAATCAGGGAATAGTCCGTGTTCGACACCAGGTACATAAATAGGCTCGCAAGCGCGCTCTGGTAGGGATCCAATTCCGCGCGAGCGGCGGTCGGTGCTTTGTAGCGCTCGAGCTGCTTTCGCTCCGCAAGGTGACGGTGGTGTTCGATGAAGAACGCAAAGTGCTCTCTGCTTTTGCCAGAGTCTCGGTCTTCGTAGTTCACTGTCATCCAGCGACTCCTAAGACTCAAGTCCGTTAATGACTCGTACATTCGGTACGCTTGCTGTTCTCGGGCCAGGTAGTCGAGGTAGCGGTCACCGTCCCGGCACTGAACGACGAGTTTCAGCTTATTCTGTCCGTCAAACAGCGTTCCCTGAACTTGCTTCTTCCGAAAGTTCACCCAAAGTTGGGCGTAGCGGCAAACGTCTTTTTGCAGCCGATAGTTGCCGCGCACTGAGAGCTTTACGTCGAAGGAATGTTCGCTATCCGCATGTTTGACGCGCAGCTTGGCCGGGTACTCCTTGGACTTATCGCGCTCTTTGTTTATCTGGGAGAAAGGTCCGCTAAGGCTGATACGTAGCGATTCCTGGGAGTCAAACAGCGTTGCCTGGGCGGCAGCGGCCGTCAATTGGGAAGCCGCGAGCGCAGTTAGCGCGAAGACGACGATCGCTTGCGCGCGAATCGCGATCACACACACATTGGCTTGGACCGCGCCGGTTGTCGAGGGAGTCTTGCGCAACAAACGCAGAGTTAATGCGCGTGCGGCGATGAGAATCCTGAAAGTCCTATGCAGCTCCACGTCCTAATCCCGATTGAATGCAGAGTCCGGTGCTTGCCGGTAGCGCAGGAGATAAAGACAACGCAGCAAAACCGTCGGCCAGCCTCTATCGCACATTCCCGCGACACAGCGCAGACATGCGGTTCGTATCAGTCAGCATGCGTCGTCCGAATCTTCATCCCGGGCCTATCTTCTCTGTTCTTATTCATTGCGCATACTAACCGGCTTTGAGCAGCATGTGACCGCTGCTAGCGAAGCCATTCACCCGGATCGAAGGTTCTGCAGACCAGGCGAAGGTAGGCGCGAGCCGGTCGCGGGTCCGATATCGGTGTGCCCAGAAGCTCCGTAGTCCGCAGCCACTCGTAGAAGCAGTTGGGACCACTCGCTACTTTCTATCGCTTCCTATCGTTTCAGCTCGTGACCGTTGACGCAGAAGTTTACTTAAGTTCGGCCACTCGCTAGCCTTTTTTCGCGGTATCCTCAGCGCTTAGCAATAATTGTGGGCTGACGGTCCAGCCCGAAACTGCGCGCCGAACGAGGCGGCTTTATATAGAAGCCCTGGACACCACCTGTGCATACCATCTTTGGGAACACCTTTGGGAACACCTTTGGGAACACCTTTGGGAACACCTTTGGATAAGTACCTAGCAATACTGGACCGGCGAACGGCCGCGATTGCGGTGATCTGTCTGATCGTGACGGATCTCTGTTTTCGCTTCGATTTCGCCTACGATCTCAACATAACGCTCTTCAGTATTGCCGTTGTGTTCCCGTTAGTATTCACGATTCGGGAGGCCTTTAAGCGTCGGGATAGTGCGTTAAAGTTCTTAAGCCTGTTCAAAGCGTCGATGGGGTCGGTTCACTACTGCTTCGAACAGTGCAAGAAGCTTAAGTTGGAAGAGCAGGACCAGGTCGCCCAACAGCTCACGCAGGTTTCTGACAAATTCATCGATGCGCTCCATGGAGAAAGCGGTGACAACCGAGCCGCAGAGGATGCGCTCAATGAGGTCTTTTACTTCATGCGGCAGCATAGCGATGCGATTTCAAGTGGGCTTGCACTGAAGATCATTCGATTCCTTCAGGATGTGAATGAGAGCATGGAGAACACGATAAGTCTGAAGATGCATGGCACGCCCATATCCATGCGTGCCTACTGTCTGGTCTTCGTATTCGTTTTTCCCTTCGTTTTTGCGCCGACGGTTGTTTTCCACCTTCCAGATGCGCCGCCACTGTTTACCTATGGTCTCAGCGTCC
>JBCCNK010000061.1:0-14642 GCA_039025875.1 Pseudomonadota bacterium | reverse complement strand
GCCGAGCCTAGAGGCTAGAGGCTAGAGGCTAGAGGCTAGAGGCTAGAGGCTAGAGGCTAGAGGCTAGAGGCTAGAGGCTAGAGGCTAGAGGCTAGAGGCTAGAGGCTAGAAAGAAAATGGTAGCTACGGCTGGACTTGAACCAGCGACCCCAGCATTATGAACGCTGTGCTCTAACCAGCTGAGCTACGTAGCCACCGAGCGCGCGATTCTCAGCATTTGTACGGCGCAAGTCAACTCGCGCACCCACCTAAATCTGGAGACCCATACGCGGGCTAGCGGCAAACGTGACCACCCGGCATCACAGCTATCCTGATGCTTTACCTTCTGCTCTGATCCCGAACGCCAAACCAAATCAAGCTGCAAATCCTCCCTTCCTATCGTAGGGCCCTGACCCTCAGTGATGAGCGCACTTGCTTGAAGGTGCGCTGTGACGGATTTCACAGCTGGAATCGACGTCAGGAATGAGCCTCCAACTCGAGATGAGCCAGGCTGCGTTTTAAACCCATTTGATTGGTCGAGTTAGTCGATGTCCCAGGATCCCCACAAAAACAGATTCATTCACATCGTTGGCATGTACAAGTGCGGTACTTCCTGGCTGCTCCACGTGTTTGCAAGCCATCCCCAGGTCGCGGCTTGGCGAGAATTCGATCCGATCCTAGCCAGCTTCGACAGAGATCGACGCTGGTGGCGTCTTCCGATGTTGGTGTGTGATTATCTGCTTCGAAGGCCCGACTCCCAGGCGTGGATGCGACGCCAGGAAGCCATCGTGGAAAAGCCGCAGGACCTAATTTTTCGCGATATGTTCCTTGGTCGCGGATGGATCCCGGTGATGGGCGCGGAGCTGCAGCAAAGGGCCGCTAGGTTGAAAGACACGACCGCTGAGAGCGCCCTCGAGCAGGTCCTCAAGCTCAGCGAGACCCGGCTGCGTCGCAGCGATGCCCCACTCATCGATCCTTCTGAGCATGCAGCCACGCTGGGGCACGTGAACTTTCGTCACAACGATCTAGTTAATCTAATGACCGCAGTCCGGAGCGGCCAAGCGCCTGGGCAGACAGTAAAGCTGTTCTACTCAGCGCTTTCAGAACAGGTGAAGGCACCGGCCGTCGTCGCATGCAAAGCTGCCGACCAATTACAGAACCTCCGAGTGCTCAAGGACTTGATTCCTGAAAGCAAACAGGTAGCTATCATTCGGGATGGACGAGACGCGGCAGTTTCGGCCTTTCACTTTGAGAGTCAGATGCGAAAGGTAGAGGCACCCTGGCGGGTGAGAAACTCTAGTTTCAACCGGCGGCTGCTAGGTTGGGCAGCGCGGGCGGCGAAGCTGGCCGAACATGCAAAACAAGGTGAGTTAGTCGTGGTCCGCTACGAGGATTTGATGTTGGACTTTGAGGGGATCTGCCGCGCTCTTTTCGCCCAGCTGAAACTAGACAATGACGACAGACTGATAGCGTCGATTAAAGCCAACACGAGCTTTGAAGCGGTCGCTCAGAGCAAAGAGCAGGGCCGCGGCGAGCCCGTCCACCTGGTCAGAAAAGGCATGGTCGGCGAGTGGCGCAAGACGTTTACCTCCCGAGAAGCCAGGTCAGCAATGCGGCTCGCAGGCGCAGAACTTGATGTCTTCGGGTATGGATCAGACGGGGCGCTTAAGGATTCAGATTATGTATTGAAACCTTCGGCCAATCGGCCGACTTAACATCGGTACGCCGGTTGCGGTCAGCAAGAGCACTGGAGCGTGGAGAGACGAAGAGAACTGCCGCTAACTGGGTATTGACGCGGTCGGCTCGTCTTCTACGGGTCACAGAAAGGTATGGGAGTGGCAAGTAAACCACGACTAAGCCCGACATTTGTCAAGAAACCTAGCACCACAAGACCCTCAAAGAAGCTAAGAAACTATGAATAACCCTGCCTTCGGATTTGTACAACAACTCGGCAGAGAGCTAGCCGCCGGCGAGTTCGAGCTACCCCCTTTCCCTGACACCGCCATGCGAGTACAGGAGTGTATCAACGATCCAAACTCAGACATTCAGCAGCTTGGCGCCGTTGTCGCATCGGAACCTGCCTTGGCCGCAAGGCTGATCCGAATGGCGAACTCAGCAATGATGCGTCGTGGCCCTATAGAGGTTGCGGACATCGGCACTGCCATCTCTCGCGTCGGGATGGATATGGTCCAGAACGCGGCTGTTTCCTTTGCAGCACGCGAAGCTTTCAAGGCGCCACCGGGTAGTCCTTGTCTTAGCGACCTCAATTCCCTCAGGCGCCACAGTGTAAAGGTCGCCTCACTCGGATATGTCCTAGCGAAAGAGAGCCGCTATCTCGGCAAACCAGATATCGCGATGCTTACCGGGCTCCTGCACGCTGTGGGGAAGTACTACATCTTCATGAAGGCATCGGAGCACCCGGACCTATTCACTGACCGTCCCGCACTTGAGCAGCTCGTATCGCAGTGGCACACCGGAGTGGCTCGCGCAATCGTTGAATCCTGGAAGTTTCCCGCGGACATCGCCATCGCTGTCGATGAGCAGGAACTCAAGGAGCGAGATCGGCTAGGCGCGGCGGAATTGAGCGACATCCTATTCATCGCAACCCTAATAGCTCGTATCGGTAACAGTGTCGCCAAGGAGATCAGCGACCTCGACGCAATGGCGCGTTTACGGCTCGATGGTGAGACGCTCTACAACACACTTGAAGAAAACAAGGATGAGATCCGATCTATGGTGGAAGCCCTGAGCGGTTAGTAGGACGCGCACGCTCGAAAGGCGTGTTGGATGCGAGCCCCGGGGCTCGTGAGCGCAAACATCGCTAGGCCCCGTCTGAGATTCCCAGAGAGGCGAGGTTCATCAGTGCTGCATCGAGGTTAGCCTGTGCAACCCTTGTCCGCTGATAGGCTTCGTAGTAGCGGACACGAGCGTTTGCCGCTGTCTCTTCCCGAATATTGACGAGGAAAAAGTCGCTGGCTCCCTGCTGAAAACGCCGAACCTCGGCGCGTCGCATCGTTTCAGACAACTCCACATCGGTGGCAGCAAGCTCCATGAGTTCTTTCGCATTGATCAGCTCGAGCAAAATGTTGCGCAACTGGATTTCGACCTGATCTTCGACACGCCGCTGTTCCTGGCGCAACGAGTCGAGTTCCGCGCGAGCCTGATTGATCTTTCCCCGCGCCTGACGCCGCTCAAGCGGAACTTCAAAAGTGAACCCCACGATCGCATCAGTACCATCGCGCGACACACCGCCTTCACCGAGGGAGCCGAATCCCTCCGCCACCTCGAGCCCAAAATCTAGGCGAGGTTTAAGCTCGTTCTTCGAAATAGCAATTTTCTGAAGGGCCCGGTCAACTCCGGTCTCCAATATTCGCAGCTCGGGCCGGCTCTGCAACACTGCGGGTAGGTCTAAGCGAGTTGTGTCCGGAGACGGGGGAAACGCCCCGAGCTGCACCTCCGCCGGGAGTTGTGCCCGGACCGGTTCAACGGTCAACCCGTCAGGTCCACGGTAGAAAAAAGCCAACCGGTTAACGGCAATCTGAAAATCACGGCGCGCGGCAGTGGCCAGTGTCTGTCGCCGGGTAATATTCTGTCGGTTCTCGGTGATGAATATTGCCGCTCGCCGACCACTTTCTACTTCGGTCTCCAACCCGCTTTCACGTTTAAGCGCAATATCCAATAAGCTCTCATAAACAGCCAGCTGCTGCCCGGTCGCGATCCATTCCCAGTACGCAGCCAACGCTCGTTGCTGCACTCCGAGCTTTGTAAGCAAGACTTCAAGATCGGCTTGCTGGAGGGCAAGCTCCGCATCTATCTGCCCGAAGCGCCGTGCATCGATGCTTCGATCTCTGAGCACGCTGAATAGGACCCCGATCTTGGCTGTCCCGCCGTTATTCGTGAAGTTCTCATCCTCGTACACCGGAAACTGGCCGTTGGAGATCGAGTACTCTCCATAGACTTGCGCACCGAGAGGGCGCAGTGGTTTAAGGGCCTTTCCCGAGACAACCGCTCCGTCCCAAAAGCCATCGAAGCGATCGAATCCGTCAGCCGAAAACACCAGATCAAATGCTCCGAGCGCCTCCGTCACCCGGCCTCGTGCTGCTTCGCGCTGGGCGATCGCCTTGAGTATTGTTGGGAAATGGCGCTCAGACGCTGCCAGCACCTCATTAGGTAGTAGCGGGTTCTCCGAAGGGTCGATGTCTGCACGGACTGCCAACCCAGGAAGCAACACACACGCCAGTGCAACGAAGTGAACGACATACTTCACGATCACTTACTTTCTGAACTCGCGAGAACCGGATCTCCCTGAACGGGGAAGTTAGGAGGGAAATTATTCAGCTGCCGCCAGATTTCATATCCAACGGGCACTTCTTCAAGAATTATCCGCGCCTGAGCCTTGGACCCGAACCTGACGAAACGTCGATCGGGCCAGGGATCAGGAGCTTGGGGGTGTTCCTCTACCAAAACCCGGAATCGGCCACTTGACTGCGCGGTTGGATCTACGGTGAGAACTCGCCCCAAAAAAGTGCCAACCGCGACCGAGGGCCAGCCACTGATTTGTACCGATGGCCAGGCCTCAAACTCTACTCGAACATCGGCTCCCTCGCGTACAAGAGCGACATCGCGGCCGTCTACGTACAGTTCGAGTGCACGCTGCGCGTTGTCCGGCACAAAGGTCGCAATAACCTGCCCTGCGTCAATGAACGTTGCAACGTCTCCCGCATTGACTCGAAGGATCGTTCCATCGCGCGGGGCTCGGACTATTTGAAAGGACTGCCTCGATAAGTTCACATCGACGCGTGTGAGCTCCGCCCCGGCACTGGCGACATCGGAGCGAAGCTGCTCAACGCGAATCTTCGCCTGCTCAAACTCGCGTCGTGCTGATAATCCCTCATCGAACAAACTCTCCATTCGTCGCTTATCGATCTGAGCGATCTCCAGCGCCGTCTCGGAAGCAACGAACTTCGCCAGGACCTGCTCCCGCTCCGCCTGCAAACGTTCGAGCAACTTCGGGTCGTTATCTACCAGCTGCACGATCGGATCGCCGACCTTCACCCGGGAGCCGTCGCGGACGTACCATTCTTGGATTCGTCCTGAGACCAGCGCGCTGATTTCCTGCATTCGATCGTTGGGGTTCAATGCCGTCACGGTACCGACGCCGTAAGCGGTTTGAACCCACGGTACATAGACCAAAAAGACTGCCACAATCACAAAGAAGAATAACAAACCAATACCAATCACTCGCGCGATCCGAGGAAGCTGGATTGCATTCAGCGTTGTAAATTTGTCGGCGTGATAGTCGAAGGAGTTAATGCTCACGCGTTATCCTCCGTGACCATGAGATCTTCTCCATAGATCGACAAGGGAGTTCGCAGGGGATGTTCGCTCAGGCCCATGCTGGTGCAGAGCGACTCATAGCTGGATTCCATCGTTTGTCGTTCATAACCTAATCGGAGGTAGTTCGTGAATCTCAGGTCGATGTTCTCAAAGGTGAAGTAAACGATCGTTGTGTCAGCACGCTGTTGCAGAGCATCCATGGCTCTGAGTAAGTGCACTTCCGGCATGGCGTCGTAGGCCTGACTGAGTACCAGAACGCGCGGCTGCGCGATAATTGCGGCTGCGAGCTTCAGCTGCATTGTGGCCGTGATAGATAGAGGCCAGCCAGTCCCATAAAGTTCCGTATCTATACCGTTCCTAAGTTCGGATACCGTTGTTTCCAACCCGACCAGATACAACACCTCGTTCACGTCGATCGAGCCCTGGCTCCCGGCGAGCCGGAGGTAGTCACGAACGCTTGTCTCGACAGCATTGGGTCGATCGAGGACGATGATCTCTTTGCGCATTTCATAGGCTTTGAGCTCGCGCAAATCAGCTCCGCCCACTGCCACATAGCCCGAGTCAGGAGCCTGGTGACCTCGAACAAGATTGGTAAAAACACGCTGCGCACGATGGCTATCAGAGTAAACGCAGACTCTAGATCGCGGCTCTACGCGAAAATCCAGCTTGATAGAAGGCGACACGGTCACCTTGCTGAATACCAATGACGAATCACCGTCGATTCGAGCGTGAGACTCTTTCGGTAAATCCTGCTCTACCTTGAAAAAGAGTGACAATTCGTCAACAGCGCCGCACACATCATAAAAGTAGCTGAAATAGATACCCATCTGCGACATTCCAACGAAAACGACAGACAGAACCAGCTCTGCGGCAACCAGCTGTCCCAGCGACAACTGTCCGTTCATGACCAACCAACCTCCAAGGCCGAGCAAGCAAGCGCTGGCGGCGGCGTAAAGAAACAAAAAACAGAGGGTCTGTGAGAAATGGTGGCGGAAGTGAGTGATGTGCTGCTTCATGTAGTGGCTGGTAAAGTAGTCTGTTCGATTCAGCGCTTCTTCGATGTGCGCCTCACTCTTGTAGAAACCATTGGAGTGCCCCAGTGACTCAAGCCAATTCGCGGCGTAGTGCTTACGGTGTGACAGTTCAACCGCGCTGCGTATCGCACGCTTCCCCCAGATCGCCCACACCAGCCAGATAAGCAGCGCAACAGTGATATTGAAAGCCATCAGCAACGGGTGATAGGAGGACACCAAAAGAAACCCAACGACCGTCTGAAGAACGATAGTGAATCCACCTACAAGAAGGTTCGGCAGCATCTTCATCACAATGATGATGTCGAAGTAGCGGTTGAATAAGGCGCTCTTTCCGCGGTCATCGAAGAAAGGGTTGCGCGCATAAATAGAACGGAGTGCAATCTCGGATACCAAGCGGGCATAAAACCGGCGGCCGAAAACATCCATGACCTGGATTCGCAGTGCGTTAAGTCCGCCCGCCAGCAGCAGCAGTGCAAAGAGAGTTAGCGACAACACCACAAGCGGCGTGGTCAGGCCAATGTTAGCCACGGTGTTGATGAGCATTTGCACCGAGACAGGCGTGGCCAACGACAGTAGGCTAATGCCGACGCCATAGACCAACGCAAGTAAATAGAAGCTCCTTTCGGGGGCGAGAATTTCAAAAAAGAACTTCGAAAGCGAGGAGCGACCAATCTCCTCAGCCGGATTATCGGCCATAGACCTACTGCTGAATAACGACTTAGTCTTTTATACGCAGCTTGGGGCTTTCAGATTGAGGCTTGGACATTTAGGCATTCAAGGTCGAAGCGTCCTGCCGCGAGTTACAGGCGAGCACTCTCGCAGCTTCAGCCGGCTTTGTGCCCTGCCCGGTTATTGATCGAATAGTCTCCTCACGAGAGACCGAGACACCATTTTGGTGACGCGTCCACTGACAATGCGTACGGTTCCAGAGATCAGTACTCAGCCGATCCAGCGAAGCCTGACGAAAGTCTCCCTCGTCAATCCAGCTTGCAAGCGCGGCCGCCACATCGGGACACACAAGCTTGGGGGCGGCCCGATCTTCGTGGAGCCACTGCGTAACGGATCTAGCATCCAGGTTAGTTGTGACTTCGGCATAGCCAAGTTGCTTTAAGGCCAGTGCATTCGAAAGCTGTTCCATCTGGCGCTCAACTGGCTTCACGATAAGGCGTTTTCCGTGGGCCAGGCACTCTGACGCAAGCTCAAATCCAGCATTGCCGATGACGGCGCTGCAACTCTCAAGATCGGCTCTGAAGCCTGACACCGATGGAGGACGGATGTGCACATGCCCATCGTGTACAACGTCAGATCGCACTCCGTATACAAAAAATTCGTGAGTCTTTATCTGGGTGAGAATCTCCAACACCGAGCTCTCGTTCTCAAAAGGTAAGTACACGAGCACTTTACGAGGTTGCGCGACACTTAAATTCTCAGCGGGCAGCTCCATCATTGGGGGCAGCAATGGTGCATCGAAGGAGCTCCAGTGCATACCGACTTTGACATGGCCGGGGGCAAAAACTTTCATTAGCATCGCGCTTCGAAGATCGGCACCAGCTTTTGGAATCGCGTAATCGAAGGCGGGTTGGTGCCCCAAGCTGATCACAGTCTTGCCGCGAAGCATTCCGGACCAGGCGGTCACCGGCTCGAAGTCCGTGATCACAAGGCTGTATTGGTTCAGATCAAGAGTTTTGACGTCCCTAACAAACTGCCGGTAACTGTTGTGCAATATCGTTTTCGAGTAACTCACTCGCCCGTTGACAGTCACTAGCGTAAGCCCGGCTAGGTAGGCGCACGAACCAAACTCTGCCATATCGAAGTAACGATCTACGGACCGACCGGAGAATAGGTAGTCCACGTCTGCGTCTAAATCCTCGAGTGCAAGACGCATAGCCCTCGCTCGCGTGATGTGCCCGTTACCCGTTCCCTGGACCCCGTAGAGAATTCTCACATTGTGATTCCGAACGGGACCAAATCAGGCGACGAGCACGTAAGCTAGATAAGCGATGCTCGACCCAATGCAGGCACCAACCACTGTATCGCTGGGAAAGTGAACGCCTAAAAACACCCGAGACATCGCAACTGCGTAGCTCCACGCGTACAACGGCAAACACGATGACCCCAAATTTAGTACCAGAACGGTCACGAACAGAAAGGCGGCGGAAGTATGTCCCGATGGGAGACTGAACTCATCCGCGGCGACGATGTGTCCCCGAAACCAAGATATCGCCTGCTCAGGCCGTCGCCGCTTGAAGCTCCTTTTGAGACACCAATAGATGCAACGCTCTACAGTGAATGCGACGGTACAGGAAAGAAGCAGGCGTTCACCATCCGGCACGAAGGGGTATAGAAGAAGCGGTATAGCCAGGTACAGTTGGCCGTCAGCCGTGCGAGACACCAGCCGACTCATACGCACGGTAGGGTGCTGAGAGTGACTCATCTTAAGGAGCAGTCGCCGGTCAACGCTCTGGATGCTGTCTAGCATACGCATAACGCAACCTTAAGACCCGTGAGTGACGGACTTATTAAAAACAAGCCGGCGCCCGTGAATTTTTTGTGAATCCTGTAAAGACCCATTCTGCCAGCTCGGTCTGCAGGAGCGCGGCCTTTAACGAGTTGCGACGCTCGTCAGGGCCCTGGGGAGAGCGCTTTCCTCTTCGGTCCGCTATTTAAAGAATCACGCTTGGAATACCTGGAGCCCGTCACTCGCAGTGGACAATCGTCACGTGACACCGCGAAGTCGTCAGCCTTGGGCGACCCGTGTTGGCGTTACCTTGTTCTCTTTGGAACATCCGAGTAATCCCGACAAGAGTTCCGGCTTGTGGATCGCGAACCCTTGGGCGTAGTCGCAACCCATTTCCTCTACGGCTCGCAGCAAGTCCTGACTTTCAACGAACTCGGCCACAACGCGCTTGTCAAGCGCATGTGCAGTGTCGACGATGAACTGTACGAACAATCGATCGGTCGGGTCCTCCAGCATGTCTCTTACAAACTCCCCGTCGATCTTCAGGCTATCTACATTCAAGTGCTTCAGATAACCAAAAGACGATCGACCACTGCCGAAATCGTCCAGACTGATGTAGCACCCAAGAGCCCGCAACTGTTCAACAATCCGACTGGCTTCGTCCATACGCCGGATAACCGACGTCTCGGTTATCTCAAGCGTGAGAGCACCCGAAGGTAGTGCGGCGTTGGTCACCAGAGCGATCAGCTCCTTTGCGAAATTCGAGTCACTTAAGCTGGCGCCGCAAAGATTGATTCCCAGGCTGTACCGACGTTGCGTATCCGCATCGCATCGCGCCATTGTTTCTATGGCGTTGCGTACGACCCATAGGTCGAGCTGGCTGTGGAGTCCAAACCGTTCGGCAGCTGGCATAAATGCATTGGGGGGGATAAGTCGGTCGCCTTGGGAGTCAGGCAGTCGCAGTAGAACTTCGATACACGTCTTGTTCGGCCTGTGCGCGCCTAGCGCTTGTATTCGTTGACCAAAGAGGACGAATCGGTCATGTTCAATACCCTGGCTGATGCGCTGGACCCAGCGCAACTCTCCACGATGTTCGTATGCCGCATCCTTCGACCCGTGAACCAGATGCACCCGATTACGCCCGGCTTCCTTGGCAGCGTAGCAGGCCGCATCTGCGAGGCGCTGTGATTCACTTACATCCGCCGTATCGACCGCAATGGGAACAAGGCCAATGCTCGCTCCGATTCTGAAGAGCTCGGCGTCCCACTGGAACTCCAACTCTCTGATCGAGACACGTATCTGCTCCGCACGTTGAACGGCCGAATCCTCACGGCAAGGCCCAAGAATGAGAGCGAACTCATCTCCACCGAGTCTGGCCACAACATCGCCATCACGAATGCCCTGGCGGATAACCTCGGAGACCCTTTTTAGTAGTTTGTCTCCCGCCGCATGTCCGCAGGTATCATTCACGACCTTAAACTGATCGAGGTCGATGAACAGTAGATACGGACTACGTTGTGAATCCCCGGATCGCTCTACCGCAGCCAAGTGCTCGGTAAACGCACGCCGATTCAGTAGGCCGGTTAACTCATCAAAACGGGCCTGATGCGCGAGTTGGTCTGTCAACGCGCGACGCTCGGTGACGTCTTCAGCTAGCAGCATTATGTAGCGTAGGGAGCCCTTTCGGGATCGTACGGGAGATGGCAAGAAATTCACGGTGCGCACGCTTCCGTCGTGAGTAGCACAGTCGAACTCCATACTCGGCTGCATATCGATTGCGTTTTCTACGCCTTCCAGGAATTCCTGGAAGCGATCCTGATCCTGCGGGACCACAACATCAACGAGTGGTGCTCGATCAGCTTTTGTGGCCTCCGGCCAGAATAATTCTTTTAGATGTGGATTCGCATCGTAAACGAGACCGTCGCTGTCGACGAGCGCCATACCAATCGGGGCATTCTGATAGGCCTGATGGAATCGTGCCTCTACGTCCTCACGTAACTCGTCAGCTCGAACCCGTTCAGACATTTCGCGTGAAAGCTGGGCATTAATGTTCTCAAGTTCTAGACGACCCGCTTCTATCGAGGCCGTCCTTTCAGATACTTGTTCGCGCAATCGGGCATTCACCCGTTCGACGGCCTGCATGCGAAGCGAGACAAACACACGTACCAGTAAGACGAAAAGCAACGCTGCGGCAGCAATGAACCCGTAGCTCTGCCAGTAGGGCTTTGGAACATCGAACACCCAGGAGTCAGCGCGACTCCAAGGAAGACCCATCAGCCGCGCACGCACTTCAAAACGATAGGATCCCGGGCTGAGGCTCGAGTAATTCACAGAACGGGTTTGTACGGGGGCACTCCACTTTCCGCTGTTGCCCAGTAGCCGATAACTGAACTCGACCTTGTCCGGTCGCCTGCTCGACACCGCGTCGAAGAACACAGTGATACCAGATTGCGCCACAACTGCTGGCAGGTCGCGAGGCGCGTATGTTGAGTCTGCGGTCGCCCCCCTCGTCAAGAACGCATTTGGACTCGCCAAGGTGGTTGGCGGCATCGTCAGGTCCATGGCAGACAAGCCGCTTGTAGTACCAATCCACAGAGTGTCTTTCTCGATTAAGTTTGCATGAATCTTGGCCTCAATCGCCGTGAATCCATCGAGTGCGAGATAGCTTTGCAGTTCTTGAGACTGGAGATCGAAACGGTAAGTCCCGCCAGTTGTGCCAAGTACAACAAACCGGTTTTTAACCGGCATGAACTGGGTGAGGACTGAACCCTTGAGCCGATCCCGGGCGACCACGTTTCGAAGCCGCCCCTGCGACCAGCGATACAATCCTCCCTCAAGTGTGGAGACCCAGACCTCCGTTCCAGTGTTTGCGGAATCAACGTATAGCTGGGTGAAGAACTTGTCTTCGAACTGCTCTGCGGGGACAACGAGCTCTGGCTTACTGGTGTTCCGTCGAGTATCAATTCGGAAGAGTCCTCGATTTCCTGCCGCAAACCAGAGCCAGCCATCTTCCGCCACATCAAGCGCATAGATTGGCGCCTGATCACCCTGATCGTAAACCAGCATGTCCTTCGAGGCCGGGTCGTAGCGATACAGCTTTCCGAAGTATGAGCCAACCCAAACATGCCCTCGCGCGTCCTGCTCCATACCCATGAGCACGGCATTGTTTTCGGCGATTAACGATCTCGCCGATCCGTTATCGAGATCAATCTCTAGATAAGGGCCGAAGGCTTGAGCAAGCCAAATTGTTCGCCCATCCTCACTGAGGCGGAGGTCTCTGACTTCGCGTCTATCGAGACCAAAACGGTCATTGATGTTGGTGATGTCGCCCTTGTCGTCTACGTGCAGCAGACCATCACTGGTACCAAGCCAAAGATCACCGCCCGGCCCCCTGTGAACTGCAAAAACCTCCGGCTCGTCACCCGGATTGGCGCTCAGCGAGTATTGCCTAAACCGGTTTCCAAGAAACCGTTGAAGTCCTTTACGAGTAGTAATCCAAAGCACTCCGCTCTGGTCTACCAGGGCCCCTTCACTCCAAGAAATAGGGTAAGTCTCAGAGGGGTCTCGGTAGCGGACGGTTCCTACACCGTCAGCAAAGAGCCACGCCAGAGACGCGCCATCGCAGGCCATGAACCGAACAGCACCGGGGTAGACCTCTTCGTCCCAAACCACGGTGTTGTTGTCCGCGAGACGGCCGATCCGGCCTGACTGGTCAGATACATATATCCGGTCACCACATCGTTCCGCAAAGCCAATATCGGGCAGAATTTCGGTGCTCTGACCGCTCTCGATATCGTAGTTCCAGAGTGCGTTAACTGAGACGATCAGCATGTGCTGCTGGTCCCGTGGAACCAGTCGCTGGGCGCGGTTGGGCGTACCGTTCAAAGAGTGTAGGCCGCTTCTGATCGACCCGAGGTTCAGCTGTGCGAGCCCGCCGGGTTCAGTAGCCACGTACAGCATGTCGCCGATCTGCTGAATGTCGCGAACAACCCCTATCGACTCTGCGCGTGGCGCGACTGTTCCGCGTAGCTCTCCGTTCTCGAAGTAGGTCAGTCCCCCTTCGCTATCGCCCGCCCAAACTCGACCGCTGTCGTCAGATCCCATGAAGTAGACAAGGCTGTTCCTAAGACCGTCATCAACCGTAAAATCGAGAAAATTTTGCCCGTCGAAACGGTTCACCCCTCCAAAAGTCGAGACCCAAATATAACCATCTTGGTCCTGCGTGATGCCAGTAACTACCGACTGCATCAAGCCATCGGCGATCGAGTAACGTCGAAAAGGCAAATCTGGAGTCAGTTTGATATTCGCCTGCGCGCCGGCAGGCTGAGCTAGAGCCGCAAGGGTGATCGCGCTGAGAACAAGCAAGTAGACAGCAATTGTCGAATAGAGTTTTCGCACTGGGACGCGCGCACCATTTAGATGCTAGTAAATGCCAACTTTCAGCGGTATGTGAATGGCCATGTATGTGGATTCATGACTTTTCTTCCATCAACTGCAACTTAATCAGCAACAATGATTAGCCATCGGTTGTAGACTTGAACGAACATGCGGCCAAGAGTTCAGGTGTTGTCGCTGCCGGTGATCCTTGATTATTTGAGAAATTAGCGACACTCAGCACTTGAACTTTAAGTTCGGGCGAGCGTCTTCGAGTCTTGAGACGACAGCAATCGCAACGTTTGAATGCTGGTGAAACCCAAGACCCGTTAGCAGCTTGGCTGACCCAAAAAGGTGCATGATCGAGAAAGCAGCGTCGCGAGTAACTCGACGCGGCAGCAGAGAAAAAAGAAAAACAACAAGAATTACCGGAACCTAAAACTTGCTTCGGTACGCTCAGTTTCTCTAGGATCAGTCCTTAGGCGAAAACCACGTCTCATAAATATAACAGTGACAAGAGGGTCTCCCATGAATGCGATGTTCCGCACACGTCGGCGCACGTCCGTTTCTGATTTTTTTCAGCACGAAGCACACTCCACTCGAGCAAGCTCCGCCTCTTTTTCGAAGTTCGTCAAGCGACCCTTAGTTTGCGCGTTGGCTTTGGCATCTCAAGGTTTGGTGCTTGCTTCTTCGGGCTATGCTCAGCAGCTCGAAGAGGTAATCGTTACCGCACAGAAGCGCGCCGAGAGTCTTCAGGACGTGCCAATTTCGGTGTCCGCTATTCAGGGCGAGAAGATCCAAGATGCCGGCATTCCCAATATGGCTGCGCTTGCAGATTACGTTCCTAATCTTCACATTGCCGACGCGCCGGTGAATACGAACATCTATATGCGCGGCGTAGGCTCCGGTAACAACCAGGGTTTTGAGCAATCGGTAGGCATGTACATCGACGGCGTATACATGGGTCGTGGCCGCCAGTACCGCGCTGCCTTTCTGGACGTTGAACGAGTTGAGGTTTTGCGAGGACCGCAGGGCACTCTGTTTGGGCGCAACACGGTTGCCGGTGCGGTCAACATCACAACCGCCAGCGCACGGGCAGGCGACGAGCTTGAAGGACAGATCATGGCTTCGGCTGAGTCGTTCGATGGGCGGGTGATTGAAGGTCACATCGGCAGCGGCCTAACCGATACGCTCGGCGCACGCTTGGCGCTGAAGTACCGAGAAACGGATGGCTTTGCCGACAATACCTTCAACGGACGACCAGTGGGTGCCATCGAAGAGTTGTCCTGGCGACTGTCTCTGAACTGGCAGCCCACCGATAATCTGAATGTCAATTTCAAGTTCAGCCAATCGGATTACGAACGAACGGGCGCATCCACAACTGGAACTGTTTTCTTATCTCCGGACGAACGCAATCAATTCGTCCCTAACCGTAGTGCATTTGCTGACACTGCTTACGG
>JBCCNK010000060.1:0-14801 GCA_039025875.1 Pseudomonadota bacterium | reverse complement strand
GAACGAAGTGCTGGCGAGCCGGGTCAAGCGAGTGATCGAGGCGCTGCCCTATGCGGGCTACCGCACCGTGGCCTGGCTGTTGGGCGAGAACAAGAACACTGTACAGCGGATCTTCCAGATCAAGGGTTGGCAGGTTCGTAAGCGGCGATCAGGGCATCGTCCTCGGGTGCGGTCGCTGCCTTCTGTAGCATCGCGACCCAACGAACGCTGGGCCACGGACATGGCTCGGGTATGGTGCGGTGAGCAGCACCGCTGGTGTGCTCTCACCGTCGTAATGGATTGCTACACACGCGAGTTGTTGGGTTGGAGGCTGAGCCCGACGGGCAATGCTAAGGCAGCAGAGGCCGCCCTGGAGGAAGCGCTCATTAGTCGCTACGGGTTGCTCGGCAAGGCCCGGGACGCACTTACGATTCGATCAGACAATGGCTTGGTGTTCTGCAGTCGGCGATACACACAGACGGTGTACCGCTACGGACTGAAACAAGAGTTCATCAGGCCTCACACGCCACAGCAAAATGGGATGGTCGAGCGCCTGATTGGTTTTCTTCGCCCAAATGCCCGAAAAGGTGCACTTGGCTAATCGGAGGCAGTACTACTCTTCAATGCACGCTATCGTCCGAGACTGTGGCGAGAGACCTTAGACAAGGCAACCGACAATCCCCTGTTCTATAGGTGGTATTCAAGAGTGCTGTAAGTCAGCACAGTCCGACCTGGCTTTGGCTGTGCGAAAATCGACGACCTTTCGCTGCGGCAGCGAGCCACTGATGTTCGTTCCATCCGGCCGGCCATCGAAACACCCAACTCCGGCTCATATTGTCAAGAACGCTAAAAGATCACAAGATTCAGGGGCTTGGGTGGGCTCAACGTATTCATTGTGGGTCCACTACTGCACCTTTTCGGGCATTTGGGCGAAAACAACCACAGTAGCTCCGTGACTCGGATCCGCGGCATCACGGCATCAATGGCGCGATCAAGTTGTTCGCCAGCTGGCGGAGTCACGGCTTCATGAGGCGTGAACTTTAATCGCCCCTTCTCAAGGCGTACTCCTTCTAACTGACCTAGGGTTAACTTTCGCTGAACCTCACGGAGCCGGTCACTGAGTCTTTCACGATGCTCAGCCAGCCAAGCCTCTCCGCTGATCGGCAGGGGCGTGTCCGCAACCACTGCCACAGCCTCGTCTTTGGGCACCAAGTACGTATCGAAGCGACGGTAGTCCCTGCTGCCCTCAACCCAGACATCCCCCGCCCTGAGTCGGTCACGCAGGGTCGCCACCACTGCCGTTTCGTAGACGCGTCGAACAGGCTGCCCACCTTCTACAACCAACTCTTTCCAGTGCTTCGCAGCAAAAGGCATTGGTACGACGTCCGGCAATCTGCGCTTGCGCGACTGGTTTTGTTTCTTGAGCAACTGCACCGCCATCTTCAGATCAACGCCGGCCTCCGGGAGCTCAAACTCAAAGGCTTCCATGAACGCTGGCGCGAATTTTCTGAGTTGAACATAACGCCGGGATGCCAGCAGTAGCGGATCCACTGTGGCCAAGTTGCTTAACTGATCAACTTCAGGCCGAACGCTCATCAGACGCTCCCAACTTACCGCCTCATCCAACTGTTGGTAGGGGTCTTCGCCGGACTCGCGTGCCTCACTGAGCGTCTGGAGTGTTGTACCGAAGAGCCTCATCAATCGCCCTACCTGGGCTTGGCTGGCCTGCCAATTCTGGCTTTGCTTGTTTTTTGACCGACTGAACAACTGGCCCGTCAGCTTTTCAAACATAGCGATCGATGCGTCGGTGAGCACCGTATTCAGCTCGGACATTTGCGCGGCCAGTGTTGCAATTCGTCGCCGCTCTCCAAAGTCGCTCAACAGATGCGCTGGCGCGACGGCACCTTCCCGCGCGAACTTTGTAAGCCGAACCGGATGGATGTCTTCGCCGAGTACAGCCGGCAAACCCAATGCGCGAACATACTTCAGACGCGCGAGCAAACCGTGCAGACTGCCTGCACTCGTTGAGTGTGGCCAGCCGCGCAGCCACGTAAGACGGGATTGCCCGATAGCTTCATCGTGTTTTACCAGGCCATTGAGTGCCTGTTTCTGTTCCTCGCTCAGCGAATCGTTTACTGCTTGCGCTGCGTGACGGCGTGCTCGGGCGCGACCTGTGAGGCCAATGCGTTCGAGTGTGCCGATTGTTGGTAGGACGAGTCGCTGCTGGCGAAGTTGATCGAGCAGCCTTCTCATGATGATGCGTGCATCGTCCGTGTCGAACGCCGCGTGGGCAGCCCATTCGGATACGTGTTGAAAGTCGGCTCGCTTAAAAGTACGTAGGCCTAAGTGCCGTATCGCGACGGACCGATGTGCTGCTATCGTTGCCTGCCGACGCCCATAGGCTGCGTGGACTGAGGGTGATACCTCTACCTGCTCGGATATCCAATAGACCAGTGCCTTCGGCACGAGTTCTCCTTCGGCCCAGCCTTGACCCGGGTGCCGTAGCAGCGCCAGGTGAATCGCAAGACCCAGTCGGTTCTCTGGTTTTCGGCGTGAGCGCACGAGCGCGAGGTCATCCTCACCCAGGACATAGAACTGCTCCAGAGCAGCGGTATCTGATGGAATCGCAAACAGGGTCTCGCGAGTGGAGGATGAAAGAAAGCGTCGTGCAGGCATGGTTTATCCCCGTCGTCTGTTCCAAACATCGGGCCACTCTAGTTAGTGGAGAGCGATACAGGGAGGGGTAGAAGCGGCGGATCTAAAGGATTTGTCAGACAGCCGCAGTCACGGCAATGGATCCCTTAACGTATATCAGCGCAGTAACCTTGTGATGACGCCAACTCCAAAAAAGCCAAGGAAGGGTGGTTAGCGAACGACGATGGCCTATGAATGCAAAATTGCATCAAATAGTGGAATGGCTTCGACCACGCTGGCGTTCACTTACATGCAGGACCAAGTTCTTATCGGATCTCTGCGCTCGGAAGGAGATTTTTGGCCGCAACAATCTGATATCACGGATAAAACTCGAACGTATCTGTTACAACTGGAAAACGTGCATTTCCACCCTGGCGCAATTCAGCTGCTCATAGACGATCTGGAAAGATGGCTGACTGCGCCACAAAAAATTCAACGCCATGTCAGTACAGCACGGTCAGGCGTCCAGATCGACCTGGTTTTCTTCGATGATTCGAGCGTTAGTCAGTCATCGGATAAGCCCTGGTTCAAGTTGCACTTCTCAGGTATGGATCTTGCTGATGCAGAGATTGTGTACATCGTTGATCAAAGTTGTATTCAGCTATTCTGCCAAGACCTAAAAACAGCCATCAACGCACTGAGCTGAAAAGGGCCCCGACGGCAGCTATTTAGTCTCTGGACAGTTGGCAGATCGATCCCTCGTCGCAAGAGCTCGGTTCCAAACGATCTGCGATAATCATGGGGAGCACTCTCAACACCAACTTGCCGTTGGCGCTTTTTGACCACGTCGTAGATCGTCAGCAGCGATACACGGCCTTGGTCGTAGATGACCTTTCCTGTTCGGCGCAGCGGCAGGAAGAGGGGACCATAAAAGTCGCGCCGGTTAAACAGCCAGTTTTTCACCGTCGTTAGCGTGCCGGGATCGAGATAGGCCAGTCGCTCTTTGTCGCCTTTGCCAACGAGCGAAAGAGTCGTGTAAGTACACCGTCTGTAGCTCCACGCATAACTAGAGATCTCGGCTCCACCTTTTGCCGCCAGATACTCAACGGGAGTCATATCTCCCAAGGCATCATGCGGTCGTTCTTCGTTGTATTTCTTCAGCCAACTGCTGGTCAGATCTCGTACTTCCGTTAACGAACGGAACAAATACAGATCCAGGATTTCATCGCGGTAGGTTCGATTGAAGCGCTCCACGTAAGAGTTTTGTGTGGGCTTGCCTGGCTCGATGAAATCCAGCTCAACGTCGTGATCTTCAGCCCAACCTGCAAGCGCAATGGACCCTAGTTCGGGACCGTTATCGCAGCGCAGCTTGTTGGGATAATCGCGCTGCTGAGCGATACGCTCTAACACGCGAATGATGCGAACGGCCGGTAGGTTCAGATCGACCTCGATCGCCAAGGCTTCTCTGTTGAAGTCATCCAGCACGTTGAACGTGCGGAACCGTCGTCCATCGAAGAGAGCATCGCTCATGAAGTCGATAGACCAGCAGTGGTTCGCTACAGCAGGAACGGCCAGCGGCTCTGGATTGCGCGTGGGCAACCTACGTTTGCCCTTGCGGCGTTTGTTCAACCGGAGCTCGCAGTAGATGCGATGCACTTTCTTGTGGTTCCAGGTGTAGCCACGTCGGCGTAGCGTCTTGAATATCTTCGGGAAGCCCCATCCCGGCCACTCCTCCACGAGAGCCTGGATCGCCTCAATCACAGCAAAGTCTCGGTTCGGCTTGGGCCGGTAGCGATAAACGGAGCGGCTCAAGTTGAGGATCTCGCAAGCACCTCTCAGTGAGAGGCCATGCTCGTCTCGTGCGTAGTTCACCAGCTCGCGCTTCTCGGCCGGCTTCAAAGCTTTTTTTCAACTATATCTCGCAACGCTTCGTGCTTGAGGCTGAGATCAGCAAACATGCGCTTCAGGCGCAGATTCTCATCTTCGAGTTCCTTGAGACGCTTAACATCAGACGCCTCCATGCCACCGTACTTCGCTTTCCAGTTGTAGTACGTCGCATCTGAGATGCCTTTCTCGCGGCACACCTCGTTAACCTGTCGGCTGCCTTCAACCTCCTTCAATACTTTGATGATCTGCGATTCTGTGAATCGTGATTTGCGCATCGTTCGCTCTCCTTAGCCACATTGATTATGGCCGAGAACTCCAATCATGAACGGGACTATTTCACGGGGTACTTACAATCCTATTCAACATAAGAAGTCTTATACGCAGTTGGGCTTAAGGCGCAAAGTAGTAATGTCCGGTTTCAGCAAGATTCAAATGCTCGTGTTTTCGCCTTTAGCTACAGTGCCGTTATTGTAAACAACTTACTCAAGCTGAATGCCGAATACAGCGCGATGAAAGGCTCGGTGGAAGACTGATTGTCTGTAATGATGATATTGAGCAAATCATGAAGTCGACATTCGCGCGTCCTCGTCAATACATGCTTCCTCGATCTTCACCATTTTGATCTGTGTAGTTGATTGATCATACCCGGAAAGAATGCGTACTCCAGATTCTCGTCAACAGAAACAACTGCTATCGTGTGGTGATAACGAGAATCTCGATAGGTACTACCTTTTTGGTAGCGCTGCAAATCAATTAGGATCAGGAGATGTTTTTTGTAATCAGCCAGGATCTTTTTGATTAGAGTTGAGGAAACCTTTAGTCGCGACTGATTACCGTCATCATTCCTTACTCCCCAGGCTTCGGCTTGCAAGGCAACGGTTCCGCTTGTTTTGCGCCAAATTCGTCCGAACGGGTCATCAGCGGTAAGCCCCTGTTCTTTAGCGATCCTGCTTTCTATTCGCGATCGATTTATCGCCGATGGTCCGCCGAAAGGATCGTTCTCATCAAGCCGGAGGGAATAATCTGGATTGACGATCCATGCCTGGTGGCCAACTTTCCGACTCTGCTGGTGTTCTGGCGACCAATGGCTTTCAGTAAAACTAGGCAGCCAAACGTTGAAAGGATCTTGTCGATTGAGGCTATTGGCACGTGCTTCCACCATCCCAGGTGCCACAAGTGAAGACGAGATCTTCACACGCACACCATCCGGCGAGAACCAACGACCATCCACTGTTAGCATTTTGGAAACACGGTCCTTGATACCGAGAAGGGCTAGTAGAGTACGGTGATCACCTGTGATCGCCTCTTCCTTATCGTTGGTGGGGATCAACAGTCGTCGATGGATATCAAGCTGATACCAATCGACACCATCCGAGAGCCAGTATCCATCTTTCCTAGTCAAAAGATAGGCTGCCAGATAATCGTTCCATGGATTTGTATCGCCTCCATAGTATGCGTCTTGCGTAACCGGAAGATCCCGGAGCAACCGGCCTGCCGAGAGATGGAGTGCATTCCAGGCAAGGTGTTGCGCGAAGGTTTGATAGCGAGAACTCATGCCATACGCATCGTCGCGATCACACCTGAGTTCACGACCCCCTGGGTCGTTCATGCTTGTGACATCGGGGGCAATGCTATGTGAAATCGCAGATATCATGTCGGACACCTTCCACCCAGGCTGCCCGAATACACGGCTGAGTTCTTGGACGTCGTGCTTCTCGAAGTCCATGTCGAGGTAAATACGATGTCGTGGTTTGGGTGAGCTCTTCGGCCGTGGGTCATAGTATCCGCCGCCGGTCCGAATCCTTTGTGTGAGTCGCGGATGAGGAGAGCAATCAGTAGCCTGTAATCGTTCTTTTTGGGGCGCAGAAAGCCTAATCACTCCAGATTCCTCACACTTCAGTAGAGCGCGTGCGGCAAAATGTTGCTGGAGAACGTGAGGGTGCGTGTCCTCCTCTGCTACCCGGAGTAGAATGCTTTTATACGGCGAGATAGCTTCAGGGGTATCTTTGGCAATCCTTGCAATTGCAATAAGTAGCCATAGGCGAGCGTTGAAAAACGAAAACTGCAGTTCTTTTGCCTGAAACGCACCTGCACCGGTGTCATCAAAGTGTTGAATGAGAGACCGTAGCACCTTTTTGTGTCCGAGCCGTACAAGCATCCGAACCGCATGAGCTGCCCGCCAACGGTCCTCTGTATAGGTTGCGCCAAGAACACGCCATATAAGGGCTGCCGCAGTCCTCGCAATGGTGCCTCGCGGATAGAGAGATTCTTCATACGGCCCATCTAGAACATTGTCTGCAAGCTGCGCCGAACTGCTACGCAGCAGTGTAGACAGCGCGATACGTATTGTCTTTCCCTTTACACTGGGGCAGATTAAAGTTGAAAGACCTAGCCAAACCCTTCCAGCGATACTAGTATCCGGTCGTGAATAGAGCGTGATGAGATCTGTTACCACGTCGACAAGCTCTAGTCCTGTGAGCTCGGATATCTCTATCAATTTTCTTGAGTTAGTGTAGTCGTCAGTCACAAACTCATTGGCATGTGCAAAGAGCAGCGGTTTGCCGATAGACGCGAAGAGCGTATCTGAATGCTTCAAACTGGATGACCAAGACTTTCGTAATGACTTAAGCTCCTCAAGTTTCTCATACAGGTTGAGTCCTTCAAGAGAAGCAATGTCCTTCGCATACTGGGTTCTCTTCACAAATGGAACCCTTTTTCTCAGCAAATCAAAAAACAAGCCGCGCAGGCCCCAGACATTTTTGATCGAATTAAAATCGCTGACTGCCTTTTCTAGACCGTCGCTTGTTGTAGGGTCCGCTTGTAATGCAACGTTTACGACAGCATCGCGCAAGTTAGGCTCAACGCCCTTAGCAAAAATATCCAGTGACGCTGAGCGCCTCTCGCGAGGCTCATGGTTATCCCTTGCTCGTATAAGCTGTTTCACTCGCTTTCTCACGCGGTCATTTTCTGGCAAATGCTCGACAGCAAGATTGGAAAACGAGTCTAAAGCGCTCCCGTGAGGTATTTTCGGGTTGTTCCTCAGATACTGACGGATAAGCTCAACAAGCAATGTTGGTGCATCGTTTCCTGCCTTATCGACAACGGCTCGTGCAAGGTATTTCGTGCTTGCCCGATACTCATCGTAATATTCGACGGGATCCGCCAACTCATTCAGGCATACTGCAAGAGAAGGATCGATTTTTTCGTGTTCCACGAGACTGGTGAGATATGGAACCAGAGTGTTTGATAAAGGAATAACTGACCTGTCATCCCAACGCGCGATCTTGGCTAAGCCACGTGCTCCCGAGACGCTGGCGAGTGCCGACCCAAACGTGCCCCAGGGAAACTTCTCTGCGTCGTAGTCGAGATTCAGTTCACAGATGTTACTTAAGGTATGAAAGTCCTGAGGAGGGAGTTCTCCGCCTCTGTTCTTCGATGCGAAAACCAACAGCTCACTAACAAAACGGTAGTCTTCAGAACCAATAGCGTCCAGTTGTTCGAGGCCAGAAAAGAAGTACCCCCTCGCTTCGTCGAAGCTTGCCGGAAGTATCGCGCGTGCCAGAGCTCCATAGCTTCGCGCACGTTCTCTTACACTGTTGTCGATCTCGATGCGTTTCGTCGCCTCGATGGCCACCTCACCGGCAAGCTCGTGATACCTGTATGAACGCCTCGCGAGTATCGATACTAGCCAGATGAGGTCATCACGGTTTTGATGATCGTTTTCCGCTAAACGCGCTAGCAGACGCCTAGCACTGGTCACGCTCAAATCGTCACGCGACCAAAAGCAGAAAAGTAGCAAGTCTTTTGTGAGGTGATTGAACATTGGGTCATAGGGACCGTGTTGGTACCCACGGTTCTTGACCCTCGCATCTTCAGAGACGCGAAAAAAGTGTTTATATAACCGATTGGCTGACCCGCGCGGTGATGACAAAACATTTACGACAGATCTAGTGACTGCCATGATCCAGTCAAGTCTCGAAAGAAATCGCTCGCCAGCTTCTTTCGTATCGGAGGTTATGCCTTTTACGTTGCCGCCTTCGTCTGAACACGATTTGCGTGGATAAGATTGAAGCGCTTGGTGCGCTCGCTTCCTAAATTCCTCTCCTCCAATAGTTCGCGGAATCTTTTTACATATAGGTACAAGCTCAGAAGGTAGCAGATCACGTTCATGTATTTCTCTTCCGTGCGCTGCCGCCGAAAGAGCATGTCCTAAGATATAGCCAGAAATCCGCCTATCAGGAAATCGGTCGCGGAAATACCAAAGACCGACGCGTCCCCGAGGTATTCGACGACAGATATATCTCGCGCTTTCATGCAAACCTAGTGCTAAAGCCTGAGCAGCAGACTTACGCAGGCCATCCAGTAAGGTGATGACGCCAGGGTCAGCCTGGTGGGCGTCCGGCACTTCCAGTTTGGCCTCCCGAGCTGCGGCACGCGCAAGCTTGACAACAATTTTTTTGCGAATCCGCAGAGGATGGTCTTTGAATGCAAGCGCTCCAGCAAGCGCGCCTACAGTGGACAGCCCATCTACGAAGGTCCGAAGGTTATCTATGGGCTGGTTCGTTTGACTTTCCAAAAATTCGGCCACAGGAAACACGTTTTGGCATAGTTCGAATCCGTACCAATCTTTCCAAGACCGAAAATAGTCAGCTGCGTCGTTGCTTCGACCAGATCCAATCAGATAGAGGATCACTGAGGCGACATCAAGCCGTTCCGGTCCTGAATCAGAAGCCCGTTCTCGGAGGTAGTTCTCTCTGAAATGCACGATCCACTCTTCGGCAAGAAAAGCGTGACGAGCACACTCGGGATGGTCATCAGATAGAAGGTTTGCTATTGAGAGACGAGCATGACGCTTACCGGGCCATTCTGTTCGAGCTTCGACCAATCGTCGCATGGCATCGGGATCACCGACGCTTGCGACCAAATCTGGAAAGTCGAGTAGGTACCCAGTGCCACTTTGCTCTACGGCGGCAACCGTTGATAGTTCAGTCAAAACCCGGACAAGTCTGTCATGGTCACGCGTGAGGGCAGTGTGCAAGGCCGCTGCTTTCAGTCGGGCATAGCGAATGTTGCGCTGTCCAACGATACTTGTAACGGTCTTCGGAAAGCGTTGGTCAAAGGCTAGACTAAATAGCCTAGCACCATCGCCAAGTTTCTGAAGCAGGTCTGGAAGAGCGCGCGCTGCGTAAGCGGATTGCTCCTGTCGCGCATCGAGATTGTCAACGACCGGCCTAAGTTGACTCTTAGTGGCAGCAAAATGCTCGCCTATGTAAGTCTCTGCTGGCTCGTCTCGGAACATCACTCCATGTGTACTATGCTCCAGCAGATGTCCAAGGTCAGATACGAAGCTTTCGACAGCGCCTACCGAAAATCCGAATGCTTCTGCATACTCATCCACAGGCACCGGTGGCGGCAATACGGCCAACCCGCCTAAGAATGCCGCAATTGTTTGGTGGTCGTGGCCTTGAAGCGCTGCCGCGTCTACCGCACTCCTGATCTGATCATCAATTAAGTCGTCAAGGTCTAGATTTTCATCGCGGTGGATGGGATCAAGAAGAGCGCGGCCACGTTGCAATAAATACTCTAGCATCCTCGCTACACCCTTCGTGCGGGCGAAAGCAGTAGCGATTTCATTGTCCGTTACATCCTGAAGTCTGTCGCGTAGGAACCTAGCGGTCTCCACGTGAGTGAAGGGTTTGAGCTGAATCTGATCATACTTCTCGTGGCCTAGGGGCCGACGATGCGAACGACAGGCACCGACGAGCTTAAATCCGTCTATGGGTTCACTGCTAAAACTCTCGAGTAGCAGCTCGGGAAATGATTCTTCCCTACGGAGATCAGCTTGCCCCCTTGCATTGTCCAGCGCATCAATAAACAAAATGAGTTGACGGTCTGGTTTGGTGCGCCTTAATGAGGTGACGCACTGTTGGATCCGGCGGCGGAAAGTCCGAAGCAAAGTCACCGTATCGTTGCTACCAGGAATGATCGGGTCGCAAAGGCCTTCAAAAGCCAGTGTGTTAACGATATGGAGCAACCCAAAACGAGGAAGGTGCCGCGAGTCTTCGCGCTTACGATAGGCGCCGCCACCGAAGCAGTCGAAAAACACCACGTGATGTGTACGTTCGATGTCTTTCGCGAGGGATTCGAGGAACACGGTTTTGCCGATACCGCCTTCGGCATGCACTATCAGTGGACTACCAGCTGTCACTAGGAGTGCAAGCGCCTCAGCGTGTTGCGCGCGCTCAATGACCTGCTCGACTTTGACTAACGCTGGTGTACAAGGCACAAGCTCAAGCGGATCCGATACATCGAAAACAGACAATATGTCTGCGCGTTTGATGATGTGGTGCCCTCCGGCGCCCACTCCACCAGCCTTATCTCGAACTAGTCGGCTGAGATTACCCATGGATGCCGTGGCTTTAGTGTAATCGCTAACCGACCAATCAACGATCTGGTTCGAGAGGCGTTGTTTGGTCTGAGTGAGGTTTAGCGTTGAACCTGTAACACGGCAAAGTCTGAAAAAACGTTTGAGCTCGTCGCCCTCGAGTCCTGTATAGCCCTTGAGTGTAGTGGCCTGCCTTTTGACATCCCCGCTCACGACGTCGCCAACGGCGAGCGCGCTCAGGGCTTTTACCAAACTGTCACTTAATCGCCTGTTTGTAAGCAGCTCAAACCGTAGTTTTTTGTCAATGGTTCGTGGACTAAACCGACCGTTGTATTCCTTGAAAGTAACTGCAAACTTCTCCATGGTTTTACGTGTATCGCTTGCATAGAACTCATTACCATCGCGCGCACCGGCGTGCTTAAATTGAATGATCTCGATTGATTTTGCGTGCTGGAAAGATGTTTCGCTTCCGTAATAGACCGTAATGTCGGCCACTTCAGCAGTTGTCTTGGAGGAAGCGGACTCGTCTTCTGTCGACAATCCCTCAACAGCAATACCCGCGATATCGCAGTCAGGCATTAGCAGCGCGAGAGCTCTGCGCGCTGTCCACATCTCGTGAAACTCGTGCCCATCGCGTGAGTCCCGGACGGAATCGGTTGTAGCAGCTTTTTCGACCATCAATACAAATTCCACAATCCCGTGAGAGTCCCATTTAACCGCTCAGAGGTGAATCGCTAGTTTTACCTAAACTCCAGTAACAGTGCTCTTGCTGGAAATCCGCGCTGATCGGGTTCGCGTTGATATCATGGTCAGCACTAGGTGAAAACCTCATCACTTGAACCGTTGTTAACCCATAAAGAGACTCATTGAGATAACGGGCTAGACGATGCCGCTGTAGTTCGTAAGGTTTTGCTTGCAGGCGAGCTGCTGAGACAAAGTGCCTCATGTCCATAGCTCGTTGCTCCCGAATGGCTCAAGCAAAACTGTCTCTGGAACGTCCAGAGAAGTTCAGGTCATCTGCGCTCCTTCGGCATCAAAGTTGTCGAGTGCGTATCTTTAATCATCCAGCGCAAGCTGCCCAACGATCTACATAGATTGTCAAATTATAGATTATGATAATATTACTTATCATAATCTTAATACTGAGAAGAGGGCAGTTACAAAAAGCGACCCATGCGGGCATGCGCGCCCTCTGATCTTCGCGAGCCTCAGCTTCTACTGACATGACCGATACTGATCCCACGCCATCGTCGGAGCTCATCCCTTTCATCGAGTGGGATCAGCTCCCTGCGCTCCGTCTGTCCTCTGCTGCTGTTTCCGAGCACGCCAACCCGGTCGATATCATGCTGGCCGATTTGACGTCGCCCAATTCGAGGAGAACCTACGAGTCGCGGTTGGACGGCGTCGGCCGACTGTTGCCGGTACCCATGCCGGCGCGATCCATTCCCTGGCAAAACCTTCGGTATGAACACGTCGTTGCCATCAAAAAGGCGCTGTCCGACTCGGGTCAGAGTTCGGCCAGTGTGAACGCCACGATCGCGGCTCTACGCAAAATTACAGAGGTTTGCGTCAGACTCAAGCTGATGTCCCGTGGCGACATGATGGGCGTTCATGATGTAAAACCACTGCGCACGAGCCGACTCCCCGCCGGACGCGAAGTTCGTATTGGTGAACTCGAGGCGATTATTCGAAGGTGTCTTTCCAGCGACAACAAAGCGGCAGCTTGGCGTGACGTGGCGATCATCGGATTTTTGTACATCTGCGGATTACGGCGTTTCGAAGTGGCGCACATTGATGTTGAAGACCTGGATCGAGAAAACGCGACTCTATCGCTCATCGGGAAAGGCGACAAAGAACGGTTGGCTTATCTCGATCCTGGGACGATGACCGCGGTGAAAAACTGGCTGGTACATCGAGGCGACTTTGGTGGCCCCCTCTTCTTGCCGCTTCGTCGGTCAGGGAAGGTCATCTACGACCAAGGTGGTGTATCGCCGCAGACGATTTACGACGTGGTCAAGAAGCGTCAACGCCAGGCGGGGGTGGAGAACTGCGCTCCGCATGATTTTAGGCGATCATTTGGCACCGAATTAATGAGGCAAGGGATTGACTTGCCGACTGTGCAGCGACTCATGGGACATGCAGATCCCAGCACTACGGCACGATACGACGTTCGAAGTGCAGAGGAAGATCGTAGAGCGACGCGTGGACTTCAGCTGCCTTTGACTAGCGATGTATAGATCCAGCTACAGTCGAACAGCTTCATCCTTAAACTCTGGAGTGAATCGTTAGATGCTCGCGTGACTTCCTCCTAGAACCGGATCATGGCTCGAAAGTTTTCATGAGACTGGCGGCAATCCAACTCAACATAAGAGGTTTCCGATACACCCGGGGTATAAAAGTATTAATTATGGTACATGTACTGAGACTATTTCGAACACGTATCCTCCATCACTTTCTCTAACTCTTAGGAGCATCGCTAAATCCGAAGGGCCTTCTTCTAGGGTATTTAAATCCACTATGACATCCCAATAGCCCCCCATCCACTGCACAACTGAAGTAGCCCAGGTATCGCTATGCAAACTAGTCAAAGTACAACCATAGGATGCAATGCTTTCGTTTATACGAGACGCGTCATCGTCAGAAACCCCTTTAAATCCGCCTACATCAGCGGTCTTAAGATCTTCTACATTGGGTAAAAGATCAGCGATTTTCTTGATGGTGTATCGCCACGCGTTTGGTACCTGCGAGGCACTCTCTTCGTCTTTTGTTACCTCGATCGTATCGGTCATTCTTTCTCCCCACCGCGATGTAACCGCTTGTGGCAGTCTACGCACACTTCCGCGTGATTATCAGAGGTGGTGGGACCGCCGTCTGCGTGGCGCACTTTATGATGTCCTGCGGAGTTAGAACTATCAATTCGGGTTCCGCACCCGTTAGCGCAGAGGAAATCCTGCTCGGCACGCTTCGCCTCACGTTCCGAGGGTGTGAAGAGTCGCTTTGGATCACGATCTTTTTTCGGAACGGTACCCGGACCTGTCGGTGGCTTCGGAAGTGCATCAATAAAACTCTTACCTTCACGTATTCCCCTGATGCCGGTCGCGGCGCCGCCAGGAACAAATGGAAACGCGGCGGCTGTGCCATCGACCAATACTCCTATAAAGTCAACCAGTGCAGACCCGTAGTTACCCGCCTGAACGTTACCCGTTAGGGAAGTCAACCCCATAGTAACGTTTAATCCGTCCCAAAATATTTCTGCTGCGCGTCCGTCAGGGTCCACGTAGCTGTAGGGATTGTTGTTTACATATGCGTACCGATTAAATGAGAAAACGTTGTCCGTAGAAAACTCAACGGGATCGACACTCAAAAAACGACCCAAACTCGGGTCATACCAACGGGCACCGAAGTACGTAAGCCCAGTATCAGCCTCGTCATACTTGCCGGTGAAGAAATTTCTGTTCTCCCAAGGAGAGTTTGTAGGTTCACAGGGAGGAGAACCACAGTCTTCACGCTCCCGGCTTTGCTCAAGAAGTCTACCGCCGTATGGCGCATACTCCTCTCGCCACTTTGGAGCACCACTTTCATTCGTTGCGAGAACGGGCGATCCCAGTGCGTCCCAGTGGTAATAGGTAATCTCTTCGTCTTGAGCCACGACAAAACCGGCTGACAGAAAAAGAAGAGCCACCGAGAGACAAACGGAACGAGAGACTGACCGCCCGTTCGATGGTTTGGGTAGAGCATTCATTGAGGCTGATGAGTTCATGATTACTACTCCTTGACCAGCTTCACGGCATCGGCGGAGACATAGCCATTTGCACCCTCCGCAGAAATGCTCACAGAATGGCTACTACCCAACGCGAATGGATAAGTGCCCAGCAAATTCCAGCGACCACCATTCACCTTTTGATCGATCATCAGT
>JBCCNK010000059.1:0-14828 GCA_039025875.1 Pseudomonadota bacterium | reverse complement strand
TCACGGGCCTCGTCAGGCTCAATGCCCAGAATGTCGAAAACCGCTTCTTGAGTCTCGCGATCGTGAATACGAATACTACCGCCGCCTAACTCCGTACCGTTGAGCACCATATCGTAGGCGCGTGAGAGTGCGCGACCGGGGTGCTCTCGAAGAGCTCCCACATCACAAGCGGGCGCGGTAAAGGGATGATGTAGCGGCGTCCATGCATCGTCGACTTCCTCAAACATCGGGAAATCAACGACCCAGAGAGGAGTCCAACCGCTCCCTACTCTGTTGAGATCAGTTGCGACCTTCAGCCTCAGCGCACCGAGAGACTCATTCACAACCTTGCGACGGTCGGCCCCAAAAAACACGATGTCGCCGTTTTCGGCTTCGAGGCGCTGCATCAGCTCGCTCACCACATCAACACCCATAAACTTGAGGATGGGTGACTGCAGTCCATCAACACCCGCACCGAGATCATTGACCTTTATCCACGCGAGACCGCGCGCGCCGTAGTTGCCAATGTAGCGGGTGTAGTCGTCGATCTCTTTCCGGGAGATCTTGGCACCGCCAGGAATCTTCAGCGCTGCCACACGACCCTGCGGATCATCCGCAGGACCGCGAAACACCTTGAAGTCTACGCGCTGCATAAGGTCATCGACGGAGACTAGCTCCTAGGGAATTCGCAGATCGGGCTTGTCGGAACCAAATCGCTCCATCGCTTCGGTATAGGGCATGTGTGGAAACTCCGGCAGCTTCACATCGAGTACGCTGTCGAACAGTTCGCGCACCATGCGCTCGGTAATGTCCATGATGCTTGCCTCGTCCAGAAACGAGGTCTCGATATCGATCTGGGTGAACTCGGGTTGCCGGTCGGCCCGCAGATCCTCATCACGGAAACACTTTGCGATCTGATAGTAGCGATCAAAACCGGACACCATGAGCAACTGCTTAAACAGCTGGGGCGACTGGGGAAGTGCAAAAAACTGACCAGCGTGGGTTCGACTGGGCACCAGATAATCTCGAGCGCCCTCAGGGGTTGCTCGCGTCAAAATCGGCGTTTCGAGATCTAGAAACCCTTCCGCGTCCAGATAACGCCTGATGCTCGCCGTGATCATTGATCGCAGCCTCAAGCGGTCCTGCATCTGAGGCCTGCGCAGATCCATATAGCGGTATTTGAGGCGTACGTCCTCACCGACAGCCGTGTACTCGTCTAACTGAAACGGTGGAGTTTCGGCTTTATTGAGAACCTCGATCTCCTTGCCGAGGACTTCGACTTCTCCCGTGGCCATCGCCGGATTGACAGTCGCTTCGCTGCGCGCACGTACCCGGCCAGAAACCTTAAGCACATATTCACTGCGAACTCGATCCGCGGTTTCGAAATGCTCCTGCGTGTCTGGATCAAAAACGACTTGCACAATGCCCTCACGGTCACGCAGGTCGAGGAATATCACACCACCGTGATCTCGTCGGCGATCGACCCAGCCACAGAGCGTGACTGTCTCATCAATCTGGGTCGTCCCTATTTGTCCGCAGTAATGACTACGCATATTCGTGCTCGCTGTGTTTTTGTCTGCGCCAGTGCGACTGGCACCGCGCTAGCTGCCGGAGAAGCTCTTAGCTGCTGGTGGAATCCTTCGAACCCGGAGTTTTTGAACTCGTGGGGCTCTTGCTGTCGCCTCCGGTCTTCGTACTTGCTTTGTCACCGCTCTTGCCCGCGCCGCTGCCGGATTCGGCCCCGGAGCTTCCGGACGACGATTCTTGACCACTCGCTGCGCTGTCAGCTTTGGCGTTATCGCCTGACTTGTTCTCGCCATTGGCATCACCGCCGTTAGCGCCATCACCTGCAATGTTCTTCTTACTTCCATCTTTGAAGTCAGTTTCGTACCAACCACTCCCCTTGAGTCGAAAGGCGACTGCAGAGATCTTCTTCTTTAAAGCCGGCTGGTTACAAGCCGGACAATCCACGAGTGGAGCGTCACTCATCTTCTGCAAGGCTTCAATCTCTTCGCCACACACCTGGCACTGGTACTCATAGATCGGCATGAAAATGTCCTCGAATTAGGAGGGTCGCCCCACGGGGATTTTTCGTGTCTACGCAAGCAGACGCCCATCGCATGACAATGATCAGCCGGTGCGCTAAGCGACTGTGCGGGGTAAAAAAAGCGGCGCGGATTCTAGCCTGAAAAACAGGCAAGCTGCCAGCTCAAGCTCAATCCAAAAACCGCTGTGAGAAGCATGAAAGACTAAAAAACCCGACCGAACAGAGTTCGGGCGGGCTTATCGATGATGAGCAGTCATACCCAACCAAGGTTCCGCTGTTGGTAGAGTCGACTGGCCCTTCGTTTTTTACTCGAGAAAGTTGCTCACGAGCGAAGACCAGTTTAGGACTGGGCAAACTCCTTCATCTTCTTTAGGGGGCGAACTTTCACAGCGACACTGGCCGGCTTCGCCTTGAACATGGTCTCTTCCCCGGTGAAGGGATTGATACCTTTGCGAGCCTTGACCGCAGGCTTCTTAACAGTCGTGATTTTCATCAGGCCTGGCAGGGTGAACTCACCAACCGCGCGCTTTTTAACGCTGCGCTCAATCAGCGACTCCAGCTCATCCAGCACGTCTCCCACCTGCTTCTTGTTGAGTCCAGTACTGTCGGCAATGCTGGCAAGAATCTGAGTCTTCGTCATCTTGTCCTTAAGCGCTGGCGCTTTCTTTGCCGGAGCGGCTTTCGCTGCTGCTTTCTTAGCAGGTGCTTTTTTTGCCGGGGCTTTCTTCTTAGCTGGAGCTTTCTTGGCTGCTTTACGTGTTGCCATAGTAAGAGTCCTTCCTTTGTTTCACTCGTTTTACGATTAGTCGCGTGCTGGGCAGCCTTATCTGCGGCGGTGAGAGACATGCAATTCGATGCGCATCTCATACAGCCCTAACTCAACTCGCCCAGCCTTTGCTTTCCCAAACAACTTTCCAACTAACTTGTTTTAACTACGTCCTAACATCTTCCCATCACGCACTACCCCAACACCGACAGACACTCTCTCGTGTTGGAGCTTTGCGCTGATGGTTGTCAGCAAAGAACATCCGGGCCGGTGGAGCCACCGATAACCCGTCGCGTCGTTGCAGACTCGGTCCGGCGCTATTCTTGCGCCTTTATTAGCAGCCACGATCGCAGGTGTTTTATTCGCATCTACCCACCAATATCCGCAGCTGCTTTTATTCGTCTTGCCGTCTTGCCGTCTTGCCGTCTTGCCGTCTTGCCGTCTTTACCTTCGCTCAGCCCCGCCGTTTTTGCGTTTATTTTTTTTAAGCTTCTTCGCTCAGCTGTGAACGGCGCCAACCTAGCAAAACAGGTGTTTTTCAGCGTATCTAAACAACATTCCTCAATAGGATGCGCTGCTTGAAAACCTCTGACCCTCGAATTCCCGCACTGTATAAATCTTTAAAGACTACAATACAAGGGGTTTAAGCGCGTGATCGCAAAAAAACCCCTATTTTTAGAGGCTCAATGCGCTTTTGGCGCCAACTTCGCTGTACCGGTCCGATGCATAGGCTTACACTGCCTCCCGGTTTGATCGTCGGAAACATCCAAGCATGCGTAGCAGCAAATACCTCATAAGCACTCATCGCGAGACACCCGCTGATGCGGAAATAGTCAGTCATCAGTTGATGCTGCGAGCCGGTTTGGTGCGCAAACTCTCTGCGGGTTTGTATACATGGATGCCCATCGGCTTGCGCGTGCTCAACAAGGTAGAGCAGGTCGTCCGAGAAGAAATGGAAGCAGCCGGAGCTTTGGAGCTGGCCATGCCGATGGTTCAGCCGGGCGAGCTCTGGCAGGAGTCCGGGCGCTGGGAAAAGTACGGACGGGAGCTGTTGCGCATTACCGACCGGCACCAGCGGGACTTCTGTTTAGGTCCAACGCACGAAGAGGTCATTACCGATATCGTCCGCAATGAGATATCGAGTTACAAGCAGCTCCCCATCAACTTCTTCCAGATTCAGAATAAGGTTCGCGACGAAATCAGACCTCGGTTCGGAATCATGCGCGCTCGTGAGTTCCTGATGAAGGACGCCTATAGCTTTCATATAAACGAATCCTCACTTGAGGAGACCTATCAGGTCATGCACGCAGCCTACAGCGCGATCTTTACTCGCCTGGGATTGGAATTCAGGCCTGTTTTGGCCGACAACGGCAGCATAGGCGGAAGCAAGTCACACGAATTTCACGTGCTTGCCGATTCCGGCGAGGATTCGATCGCATTCAGCGACGCTAGCGACTACGCGGCTAATGTGGAGCTCGCAATCACTTCACCGAGTACGGCCAACTCCCAAGATGCGGAGCAGGCACCAGGACCGCTCACCCGAATCGATACACCAGGGATCAGAACAATTGCGCAGCTCTGCGATGCGCTTGAGGTGGCCCCCGAAACTACGGCGAAAACGTTGATTGTGAAAGGCGTAGAGGGTGAACTGATCGCGCTTGTGGTCCGGGGCGACCATGAACTTAATCCCATCAAGGCACAGAAGCTTCCCCAGGTGGCAAACCCGCTGTGCATGGCCACAGAAGAAGAAGCACGAGCAGCGATCGGAGCATCATTCGGCTCGCTGGGACCGGTAGGACTGCCGCTCCCGGTTATCGTCGATTATGCCGCGGTGGGAAGGGACTTGATCTGCGGAGCCAATGTCGATGACGTGCACTACACGGGCGTAAATCTGGAACGAGATGTACAGGACTACACCACCGCAGATCTGCGGTTCGTTAAAGAAGGAGACCCAAGCCCCGATGGGAAAGGCAGGTTACAAATTTGCCGCGGCATTGAGGTTGGGCACATCTTTCAACTAGGGTCACAGTACAGCGAAGCTATGCAAGCAACGGTTCTCAATCAGAACGGTAAGGCGACCACATTGGAAATGGGCTGCTATGGCATCGGCGTAAGCCGAATCGTGGCGGCTGCAATAGAGCAAAATCATGATGAACGCGGTATCTGCTGGCCCGCTGCCATGGCACCGTTCCAACTGGCAATAGTGCCGTTAAACATGGCCAAGAGTGCTGCCGTAGCGCAGGCTGCGCTTGCCCTATACCAATCGTGTCTTGCGGACGGTATAGAGGTTTTGCTGGATGATCGAGACGAACGGCCGGGGGTCAAGTTCTCCGATGTGGAGCTGCTCGGCATACCGCACCGAGTGGTCATTGGAGATCGATCGCTGAAGGAGGGAGTGTTTGAGTATCAAGCTCGTAGCGTCTCAGAGGCAAGCTCCATACCTCAGGCGACCGCACTTGAATTTATCCGAGAGCAGCTCGGCTGAGACCTGGGGGTCGCAAGACCTGAAAACTGGCCGGCAACACATGCTCGCAGTTGGGATTGAGTGACCTCCTCAGCGACGGTGACGCAATCCGGGCGGATGGCTGATTTGTCGTCTTTTTTGTCGTCGAGTCTTTCATCGAGCGCTTTAGTAGTCGAAGTACAGGAGCCTAGATACACGCCCAAACGGCTCACCTCGAACCCGGCGCTCTCACGTCGTGTAGAGAAACTCGATGACTTCCTTAGAGCTGTTCACCGCATTCTATTCAAGAGCTGGAAGCGATCACCCTGGGTCTGGCTGACTTTGCCGCTGATGCGCCCGCTGAAAAATCCGGTTTGCGTCACGCTAATTTTTCTTCTAGCAAATGGTACATCTGCTATCGCCCAGGATCGCGTATCAATCGCTAAGACTGTCGAAATCGAAGGTCAGAAAGAAAACGGCAGCGAGAAGGCGGCGCTACGCAGATTCCTAGAAGCCACCATCGCAGAGAACTCAGGTTTTGATGACCGATTCGCTGCGGAGGTCTGGCTGGTGGACATGAGCACCAGATTGGCATCGTTCGTACCTGACATAGATGCTAGGTTAACGTTGCTCCGTCAGATCCATGCCGCGGCGGCTCGTAGCGGGCTTCCTGCGGAACTCGTTCTCGCCGTTATAGAGGTCGAAAGTACTTTCGATCGTTTCGCTGTATCTCGAGCCGGAGCGCAAGGTTTAATGCAGGTGATGCCGTTCTGGCGTGAGGAGATCGGTAGGCCAGGCGACAACCTCACTGATAACGAGACGAACCTGAGCTACGGCTGCCGGATTCTGCAATTTTACCTGCAGCGCGAAAACGGAGCCTTACATCGAGCGCTTGCAGCCTACAATGGCAGCAGCGGCAGCAGGCGATACAGCAACAAAGTTCAGGCAGCGTGGAAAGCGCGCTGGAAGAATGATCCGCTCGAGTGGGAACCGTAGTTGGAGACGTTACGCGTATTAAGCGAGTGGAACCGCTCACTTTCGCTGGCTATTAAGGCCGTAGGGAGCAATGAGTTCTTTACTCAGATCATTGCGGCTGTACAAGAGCGAGTACCCATCGCTTATCCGCAGATCTGGCATTTCCAAAAAGACCTTCCTCCCCGAGTTCTGTATCACGAAATCCCCTCCTACGCAGTGCACTCGCAGATCGACGCGTATTTGAAGGGGCCTTACCGAGATGACCCCTTCTACCAAACAGCAGTCAACAGGCCGCGGAGCCGGATCTACCGGCTCTCTCGACTTACCGGTGGACGACTGGAAGAGACCGAGTACTACCGGAAGTACTATGCAAGCACAGGCACGATAGACGAGGCCGTGTTCGTGACACCGTTGAGTGGTGAAACTGTTGTGAATTTCTCGATGATGCGGCTTCCTAACCAGGGCGTTTTTAGCGAAACAGAGTATCAGGTCCTTTACTCCTTAGCCGACCCGATCGCAGAACTCATCAAAACGCATACTGAGTACGAAGATTTTGCGGTAAAGAACCTTGTACAACCGGGGATCAATCAGCAGATTGACCTGGCATTCAAAACGTTTGGGGCCTCCCTACTATCGCCACGAGAGAAGGACGTACTCGAACTTATGCTTCGAGGTCACGGCACGGACACGTCGGCATCGCGCTTATCGATAGCGCGCGAAACCGTGCGCAGGCACCGTAAAAATATCTACCGAAAGCTGGATGTCAGCTCCCAAACGGATTTGTTCTCGTTGTTTATCAATTCGATGTCTTGCCTGGGCGAGGCTGCGGGCGACGACCCACTTAGAATTTACATGGGTCTCGACTCTTAGGTTCGGCAGATCAGTTGCTTTACGGTTGGGCAAACAGAGAGAAAAGGCCACTGCCTGTCGAGAAAAAGGGAACACAGTCGCGAATAAGAAGCGGCGACTCAGAAGCAGAGACCAGGAAGTAGCGACTAAAAGGAGAGCGAAGTTTTGGAAGGCCCACCAATCAATTTCGACGCAGGTGATGCAGCGGTTGCTTGCCCTGCGCTTAACGGTGCTGGATGGTGCGGTGGAAACTACGTATGACAAATGAGGTCGATGACTTCCTGCGTGCCAACCCCGACGTCTCAACAATCGAAGTGCTATTGCCAGATATCAATGGAGTGATGCGAGGCAAATGGTTACCAAGCAGTAAGCTGGCCTCGGTCTATAACGGCGATTTAAAGCTCCCAAAGTCTACGTTCTTCTTGGATATCTGGGGCCGAGATGTAGCAGAGTTGGTTTTCGCGCATGGCGACCAAGATGGTGTTTGCTACCCAGTCGAAGGCACTCTTCTTCCAACCCCCTACCCAGAAGATAACAGTCAGGGTCAGCTAATGTTGACCATGTTCACCGACGACGGATCGCCGTATTTAGGTGATCCGCGTCAGCTTTTAAAGCGCACTCTTGCCCGCTACCGCGCGCGAAACTGGCGGCCGGTAGTGGCAGTTGAGCTTGAGTTCAGTTTGGCTCAATGGAATGGCGAGGAATTGCTGCATCCGGGAATCTCCCAGAGCCAGGGAGCACCACTGGGTGGTGATTTATACGATCTTCAACATCTAAAAAAGCACCGAAGAATGTTCGATGAGATTCAGCAGGCCTGTCTGCTCCAGAGGTTGCCCTACGATGGGGTCATCAAGGAGGCCGCACCCTCGCAGTTTGAAATCAACATGCACCATGTGGACTGTCCGGTACTCGCCGCACGGCAGGTTCTGATGATGAAGCGAATCATTAAGGAGCTCGCTCGCAAGCATGGCCTATGTGCGAGCTTCATGCCCAAGCCCTTTGCGGGCGAGGCCGGCAATGGAATGCATGTGCACTGCAGCATCCTCGATGAGCGAGGTAGCAACGTTTTTGATGATGGGACCAATCTTGGCACAGCCGAATTACTCGCTGCGGTAGGGGGGTGTCTAAACAACCTGGTCGATTCGTTCGCGGTATTTGCACCGAGCTACAACGCCTTTCGACGGTTTGTTCGAGGTTGTCATGCTCCGAACACCCCGTGCTGGGGCTACGACAATCGAACAGTAGCGATCCGCGTACCTGCAGGCAAGCCAAGCTCCCGACGAATCGAGCACCGCGTTGCGGGTGCCGATGCGAACCCCTATCTGGTACTGGCCGTCATTCTTGCCGCGGTACTCGATGGAATTGAACATAGTCAGATGCCCGGTGAACCAACGAGCGGAAACGCATATCAAGACAGTGAGACATCACTACCAACACAAATGCCAGCAGCGCTAGACGCCTTTGAGGCGTCGTCATTCATTCGCAGTGTTCTCGGAACAGAGTTGCAGGAAAGCTTCACTCTAACCAAGCGACAGGAATATGACGAGTTTGCACGTCAGGTGAGCCGTTTTGAGTATCAAGCCTATGCGGAGCGACTCTGATTCGGCAGCGACGGGCCATTCAACTCGACGCCATTCGAGTAGAGCAGTCGCCATAGAAATAGTCCGCTACGCGCTGGTTTTGGCGCTGGTCGTGCTCACGAACGCTGAGGCCGGAGCTTTAGAAGATCTAGATACCTGCATCGACGAACTAAAGGGCCCGCCAACGTCATCGCGCAACCGTTTTCCCGCCCAAATTTCAGTCTTCAGCTGGAACGCAATGAAGTTCAATCGCTCCGGGTCTGGAGCTTACCTCCAGGACGAAAGCGCGGATTCTGACCTGATTTTTCTCCAGGAATCATGGGAGGACGGCGAAGCTGGCTCCACAGGCAAGCGACGGAGACTGTTCGCGCCCGGCTACGTGAGCGATGGTCGCGCGAGCGGCGTTGAGCTGCGCAGTCACTTTTCTCCCGATGTGGTATGCAAGCTTCAGTTTATGGAGCCGATTTTGCGAACGCCGAAGGCCGTCCTGATTGCTCGCTACACGTTTGATCAAGCCGCGCTACTGGTGATCAATCTGCATGCCATCAACTTTGCGCTGGGTATCGGGGCTTACGAACGGCAGCTGGATGCTATCTCGCAGGCCATTCATGCACATCGCGGCCCTGTGATCGTCGGTGGTGACTTCAATCAGTGGAACCGCTGGCGAGTAGCTGCGCTAACAGCATTCGCCGACACAAACGGCCTCAGGGAAGTCGAATTTGATCCCGATGAGCGCAGCACACACTTCGGTTCGCATGTGGACAGCTTCTTCTTGCGAGGCTTTACTCCGAAAAAGTCCTGGGCCCTTCCCACTCGAGCATCAGATCACCACCCGATTCTCGCTGTTCTCAAGCGCTTTGCTGTAAGCCCTCGCCCGCATCAGGATCATCAAGTGGAGGGTAGTCTCGCCGAAGGCGAGTAACCAGCGCCAAGGCCGTAAGCATGCCCGCGACTCCAAAAACAGCCATACCTATTCCCTCGCCGATCATTGCACCGCGGGCGCCGGTCCACTGGGCACCGAGATAGGCGCAGGGGATGATTCCGATCAGGACTTTTGCGTAGTTAAAGAAGGTTGCAAAGTAGGCGCGACCCAAATTGTTGAAGCTCGCATTGGCAACAAATAGCAGTCCATTGAGCGCGAAGAAGCCGACCATAAAACGAACGTAGAAGCGTATTAAGTCCTCGGCGACAGGACTGGTTGCGAACATCGAAACGATCCCGTTGAGTGTAAGGTTGAGGATTACCCAAACACACAGTACGTAGACCAGAATGAATATGGAGGCATCCAGTAGCGTCTGACGAACCCGGTCATAGCGACGCGCTCCCGCATTTTGACCCACAATGGGCCCGACCGCGCCCGATACGGAGAAAACAGCGGCGAAAGCCAGCGGCACGATACGCGCAAGTATCGATGATGCCGCGACAGCGCCATCTCCAAATTCCGACATGATGCGAAGCACCACGCTGCTGCCTATAGGTGTCGCCAGGTTTGTGAGAACAGCGGGCAAACCGATGGAGAGAATCTCCGGTATGTCTTCGACCGTATTCGTCACCGACGCGGGTGCCGGTAGCCTGTGGATTGTAATAAGCACGTAAGCGCCATAAGCCAGTACGACAAATCGTGATGCGACAGACGCCCAGGCCGCACCTTCGATACCCCATCCGAGACCGAAGATAAAAAGTGGGTCGAGCACACCATTGGTCAGTGCCGCAGCCAGAGTCGCATACATGCTGCGCCGCGCATCGCCAACGGCCCGCATGCCCGCAGACATTGACATCCCAAGCACTAAGATCGGAATCGAAGGCAAAACGATCTGAGCGTAGCTAATCGCGAATTCCTGGGTTTCACCTTCCGCTCCGAGTAGTGCCAGCAGGGTAGGTAGCTGCCACACCGCTAGCGCCGAAACGATGACTGAGGTGAGCGCATTGAAAGCCAACACGGAGCTACATAAGCGGCTTGCCCGTGGCCTGTCTCCCCCACCCTCGGCCCGGGCGACCAGAGCGCCCAGTGCAATCTGCAGCCCGATACCAAGTGACAGCAAAAAAAACTGCAGCGAGCCAGCGAATCCGACAGCTGCCACGAGCCGCTGATCGCCGAGTAGCGCGATGAAGTAGATGTCGAACACATCGACGGCAAACATGCACAGTAAACCCACTGCCGAGGCAGAGGTCATGACGAGCACGTGCTTCATTGTGGAGCCTGAGAGGAATACGGGACGGCTCATCGGCGCTGCTTAAGTTCTCCGGTTTGACGTAAACAGTTGATCTTTGTTTTCCATGAGCAAGCCGTGTATACACCGACCCCACATGAGTATATGTAGCGAGTCCAGACGCAGAGGCCCCCGACGCCAAGACGACGTGTACAAGGCACAAAAATTACGGAGCATCAGACTGCGAAATGCCTGCTGGCTATCACAGAGTCTGGACGTAGTCCCGGTGACAGCGTCTCGGTATTGGCCAATCAGCCTTTGTCCGTGTGTGTCGCTACTACACAGGTATACCGCTACTATTACATTAACAGAGCTGCAATTGCCTAGTAGGTACGAAGTAAATGAAACAACAGTCTACAGATTCGGCCGCCAGTGCGGATGACGAAGGGCAAAAGCCGTCGCCAACCGGACGGTCAGGTGCCACCCAGTCCATCGCTGCGGGCAAGCCACCCCTTATTACCGTAAACGCGATAATTTTCGTCGGGTTCCCGTTTCTCGCTCTGCTAGCCGTTCCAGCCTGGGGTATTTACCACGGCTACGCCTGGTCCCAGTGGGCATGGGCTCTCGTTTTTCTGTATTTGAACGGAATGTCGATCACAGGCGGGTTTCACCGACTATGGGCGCATAACGCTTTCAAGGCTCACTGGTCTGTTCGTTTGTGGTTTGCACTCTGGGGGGCCGGCGCTCTTCAAAATAGCATCCTGGTATGGGCTTCTGACCACCGTCGACATCACCGGCATGTAGATGATGTCGATCAAGACCCCTACGCAGCGGGGCGCGGTCTCTGGTTCAGTCACATGGGTTGGATGTTGCGCGAATATGCCACGAATGCTGAGGATTTTAGTAACGTTCGTGACCTTCAACGCGATGAAATTGTGATGTGGCAACACAAGCATTACGTCGCGATCACTACGTTCATGAATCTGGGCGTGCCGATCCTCCTTGGATTTGCGCTGGGTGATGTTATCGGTACAGTGTTGGTGGTTGGCCTACTCCGATTGGTGCTCAACCATCAAGTTACCTTTCTGATCAACTCCCTGGCTCACTACTGGGGCTCCCGCCCTTACACCGACGACAATAGCGCCCGAGATAATGGATTCCTCGCGTTTTTGACTTATGGCGAGGGTTATCACAACTACCATCACATCTTTCAGACGGATTACCGGAATGGGATCCGGTGGTACCAGTGGGATCCTACCAAATGGATGATCGCCGGCCTGGCACGCTTGCGGCTGACCTGGGATCTGAAACGTGTTCCCGACTTCCGGATTCAACGCACGTTGCTCGATAGGCAGTTCAAACGCGCCCAGGACCTCGCCGAAGGGCAGCCAGAGCCCACTCTGAAGGAGATTCTTGAGCGCGAGTACCAGTTGTTCACAGACTCGATCAATCAGTGGAAACAGCTGCAAAGTGAGCGCTATGAGCGTCGCAGGGAACAGCTGGGGGA
The DNA here is from genome assembly GCA_039025875.1 of Pseudomonadota bacterium. Lineage (GTDB taxonomy): Bacteria > Pseudomonadota > Gammaproteobacteria > Pseudomonadales > Halieaceae > Congregibacter. Next base: position 2,532 of record JBCCNK010000059.1, on the reverse strand, counting down.
TGCTATCGAGGAACAGCGCCAGCATCTGCAGGAGCGCTGGGAGCAGGCTAGACTAGTCAGCGGAATAAAGGAACTCGACTATTCTATGCGCGCTCAAGGCAAGCGATTGGAAGCCTTGATCGAACAGTGGAGCCCGCAACCCGCCGCTTAGTCACGTTTGCCGGCTACAGTTGGATACCAGGATGGGTCAATCAGTTTACGGGTTCAGTCCCCCGGATTCGTCGGGCCAACCAAGGTCGCTGGAGGAATACCGCGGCAGGGTCATGTTGATCGTGAACACAGCCTCAAAGTGCGGCTTTACGCCCCAGTTCGCCGGGCTCGAGGAGCTCTACCAAGACTTTAAAGAACGCGGGGTAATAATATTGGGGTTTCCGTGCAATCAATTCGGAGCGCAAGACCCCGGGTCGAACGAAGAAATCACGGAATTCTGCCAGCTGAACTATGGTGTGAGCTTCCCAGTGTTTGGAAAGATCGAGGTGAACGGCGGAGATACGGAGCCGCTTTTCAAGCACCTGAAGGCCGAAGCACCGGGATCGCTGGGCACCGAGCGCATCAAGTGGAACTTTACGAAGTTCTTGGTCGATCGGTCAGGGGTTGTGCAAAAGCGTTACGCACCGACGACCAAGCCCTCAGCCATCGCGGGCGATATCGAACGGCTTTTGTAACCGGGGTTGAGCGGTCAAGGCTAAACTACACCGCAAGCGATTTTTGAACAGATTTCTAAACGGGGGAGCCATCTCGACTCGACGGGAACGTTCCCTTTCTCGGCCTGCACTTTTAGATAAATCTCCAGGACTGGAGCGACTCATTGCCCCGGGGTTCTGAAAACCTAGAGATCTGGGACAAAGACTAGTGTTCCCGCGTTGAGCGAAACTCTACGTCTGGCCAGCGTTCCTCCATCAACGATAGGTTTACGCGGGTCGGCGCTAGGTAGGTGAGATATCCTCCGCCGTCCAGTGAAAGCTGATTGGACGCCTTGTTTCGAAATTCCTGAAGCTTTTTTGCATCCTCACAGTGCACCCAGCGAGCGGTGTAAACGCTGATGGGCTCATAGATGGCCTCCACTTTGTATTCATCCTTAAGGCGATAGGCGACCACGTCGAACTGAAGTTGGCCAACCGCACCTACGATCAGATCCGAGCTGTTCAACGGAGAAAAAACCTGTGTCGATCCCTCCTCTGAAAGCTGCTGGAGGCCCTTCTGGAGCTGCTTTGACTTTAGGGGATCACGCAAGCGAATACGCCGGAACAACTCAGGTGCGAAATGCGGTATGCCGGTGTAATTGAGTGCCTCACCGGAACTGAAAGTATCACCGATCTGAATCGTCCCATGATTGTGCAGGCCGATGATGTCGCCAGAGGTCGCTTCCTCGACCAAAATCCGCTCTCCGGCCTTAAACGTGACCGCATCGGCGATCTTTACGTCCTTGCCGGTCCTGACGTGGCGCATTTTCATGCCTTTTGTGTAGCGGCCGGAGCAAACCCGCAGAAACGCGATGCGATCCCTGTGCCTTGGGTCCATGTTCGCTTGAATTTTGAAAACGAAACCGCTGAACTTTGCCTCGTCTGCCGGCACTGGACGCTCGGCGGCGTCACGGGCCTGGGGGGGTGGTGCCCATCTAACAAAGTCGTCAAGCATCTCCCTTACACCGAAATTGGCCAGTGCCGTTCCGAAAAATACCGGCGTCAGGCGCCCCGCCAAGAACGCCTGCTCGTCAAACTCATGGCTGGCACCTCGAACAAGATCGATTTCTTCAAGGAAGTCGTCGTATTCATCTCCGATCAGCTCCCGCGCTTCCGTGCTGGCAATCCCGGTGACGGTCGCGTCCGGCGGAAGCACCGCGTTGTGTCCCTTCTCGAAACGATGAATCGTATCCGTATACAGATTGTATACACCGAGGAACTGATCACCCATTCCGATAGGCCAGTTAATGGGGGCAGCCGGAATATCCAGCACCGCCTCGATCTCGTCCAGAAGCTCAATGGGGTCGCGTATCGGACGATCCATTTTATTCACGAAACTGATGATCGGCGTATCGCGAAGTCGGCATACATTCATCAGCTTGATCGTTCGGTCCTCAACGCCTTTCGCCCCATCGATAACCATCAGCGCAGAGTCGACGGCGGTCAGAGTACGGTAGGTGTCTTCGGAGAAGTCCTCATGCCCTGGTGTGTCCAGCAAATTAACCACTCGATCGTGATACGGGAACTGCATCACCGATGAGGTAACCGATATACCCCGCTCCTGTTCCATGCTCATCCAGTCTGAGGCCGCACTGGGGCCGCGCTTACCCTTGACACTGCCCGCGATAGCGATGGCGTTTCCCAACAGCAGTAGCTTTTCGGTGATGGTTGTTTTTCCGGCGTCAGGGTGCGAAATGATCGCGAACGTACGCCGGCGATTTACATCGGTTGGTAGCCGGGGGTCAGGAGACATCGTCAAAACAAATAGGGGCTTTGTTGCCTAAATTCACGTTTAACTTCAAACCTAAAGAACCATTTGCACAAGTCCCGTTGCTAGTAGGTCCTGGTG
>JBCCNK010000058.1:0-14899 GCA_039025875.1 Pseudomonadota bacterium | reverse complement strand
GTTATGTCCGGAGAAAACTAGATATCCAATGTACTCGGCATTGTCACCAACCAGCTCTTGAAAGGCCGCAAGCGAATGTCTTGATTAGCCGTTCGAGCACCCTCAGTAGCCAGTTCAGTCTCAACTCCAGCTAGTGCTTGATCGCGCGCGGTCTCAGAAGATCGAACAGTCTTAAGTACCTGACCGTCCTCACCGTAGAGCGTGATAGATCCATCTGGGTTCTCTTGGAACCTACGCGATTTCCTGAATGGAACGCCGGTGTCTTGAGGCTGGGTGTTACCGCGCTGGAAAACCCAAACGTTTCCGTTCTCACCCTCGAAGGTACTCGCCACATTGCCAGCGCTAGGATTTTGGTTCGCCGGATCAGCCTTGGCGCGATTCAGTCCGATTCGAGATTCAAGCAAGCGGCGCTGTACATCGTTAAGCTCGCCACGCTGTCCGATTTCTTGCTGTCTAAGGTCAAGCTGCCGCTCATCCATATTTAGCAAGCGGTTCTGCTGCATCTGCTGTTGAGCACCAATCTGCGCCCTGCCAACAGCGCCCAATGGGGAGTCAGGCATCGTGGAGTAGCCTGATTGGGCTAGCAGGTTCATAAGGAACGCCCCTCCTGGCTTACCAAGGAATTGATCTACTGCAGAGAGCGCAGTACTGGGACGACGTTGTTGTTTCATCTTCAAGATTTCGAGAGGTGTTGTGGTGCCTCCCGCCGCCTTTCTGGTCTGGATATCCATGAGAATCTTTGGGTCAAGTGGTTTCATTTTTTGGTTTTCCTTGGAATTGGTAAGCCTGCGTGACGGTTTAAGCACCACGGGCAGACATCTACTTTGGGTGGGCAACCTTCCCAAATGGGTACGGTGCCGCAGCCCTTACAATCAGTGGTTGAGGTATAAGAGTCCGGGATTTCCCCCTGCAGCCGAATGGCACGAATCTGCTCTGCCTCAAATGCGTAAGGCAGCTCTTCCTCGCTCCAATCACTCCTTTTCGTGATGAAATGCTGCGGCCATGCACTGACAGAAGTGACAAAAGGGCTTGTGTCAGTTTTGTCACTAGTGTCTTTAGGCGTTTTCGTAATCGATTCCGACCACTCAGTGACCTGCTTTAGGATGCTCAAGGTTTTTCCTCCCAGATGAGAGGGTTCACGTAGTAGTTGGTTCGACCGCGACCAAGCGTGGTTTCGTACTCACTCTTCAACCATCCGAAGTCTTCAAGAATCTCGACGGCTTTCTGCGTCTCATCACGAGACAGGCTTTTCCAATTACTGCGGTATACATCTCGAAGATGGAAAAACTCAGGAAAGTGCTTCGAACGTATTTTCTTGGCTTTGATCTTCCGGGCTAGAGCCAACGCTGGCGCGTAGTCAGTGCCAACAACAGGGGCATATATTCTGTGAGCATGCGCCTCTAGGAAGATTGCCCAAGCAATGGCCTTGTTTGTGGCTTCTAAAGCTACGGGACCAATTCCGCCTTCGGCTAGGTGCAAGATCAATGCTAGGGAAGCAACAAGACTCTGGTACTTACCAAGATGCGACTCCATGCACGGAGCGATCTCATCTGACCTCAGTCGATTCTCATGATTGATGATCCACTGAGAGAATACGGCTTGCGCATCATCATCGAACGTGAGGAACGGTAAGTTCTCGCCCTCTCGTGACGCACCTACCGCGTCAGGTTCTAGCTTTGCGAATCGATGATAGAGATCATGCAGAGCTTGTTGACGTTGGTGGTTGTGTGGCACTTGCACCAACTCAAACTTGCTCGACAGGTCCGGATAAACAGCCATTTGGAAGCGCTGCATTAATCCATCATTCCCTTTGGAGTATTGCTGCGCTTTTCTTAGCTTGTCCTGCAGCGGGCCAGGTTGAGTACCACCAAGCACTGAGACACACGCACGAGGAATGCGTGAGGTTCCCCGCCCAACCCTGTCCACGGTGAAAGGTTTATTGCCGTTCCAGCTCTCTAGGTAGAAAGCCCTTGCGCTCTCTTGTCCGTGGCGATCTAGACTGGAGAAGAACCCCTCAAGCTCGTCTCGGTATAGGAGTACGGACTCATTGCCCCTAAGTATTTCCGCGAGCTTTTCTGCGGTAGTGTCATTCACTAAATACCGGGTACAAGATGGTGGTTCAGGCTCTAACCCCATCTCCTGTCGCAGATGATCAGCTTCGCTATCCCATTTCGCTTCACCCTTGCTGTAAAGGCTGTCTGCTTTCTTCTTACGTCCGCGCCACTTGGACAGCAGATTCTCGTAGTGAAACAGATCATCCTTGAACCCCTCGGACGCACTGCCCTCAAGTAAATCTATAGAATTCAAAGCTGCCGAGAATGAAGGGGATTTCTTTGAGGCCGGGCGACCAACAGCTAATCCCCACAGATTAGGTACGACAGCCCACTCATTCCCTGGCAATGGCCTGATAGCGATATGCCTTGCGAGCAAGCTCGATAAAGCCGTCATATGAGCGACTGCGACGAACTCGATTGGCGCCTGTGTTTGACGCGAAACGTCTAAACATACAAGTGACAAAAGTGACGGAAGTAGCTCACGCTCAAATTCTGGCACCGAAGGTAGAGAATTTGGTAGCGGTTGTGGGTTTTCCCAACCCGCTTCATAGATTCGAGCCTTTTCATCCCAACTCTTGGCAACTTCCGCAGTCATGCCTGACCTCCAGGTAACCTGTGCTCGAGGGTTGCCTTATTGATCCGCTCCCATGCTAGCCACAGGCGTTCACCGTCCTCGGCGTCAATTAACTCGGAGTACTTCTCGGCGATGATCCCGATCACGTTTGCTTCTAGGCTTATGCAGCTCAGAATCTGGCGAGCATCAAAGGGTGTTCGAACTGGCTTGTGCGAGTGGCCAAGAAGGCTATTTGGCATCAAGTCGGCGAATCTGAGGCCGACAACCGCTAGTACAGCTTGTGCCTCACATCCTGCGTGGCAATGAAACAAGACTCGGCCATCGTCCGTTTCTGTAACTGCCAGAGAGGGTGTCTTGTCATCGTGAGCTGGGCAGCAAGCAACCCAACGGTTGTGACCGGTCTGACGGACCTTCTCGCAACGGTTTAGGAGTATCTGTGCAGGCATCACGCGACCTCTCTTGAGTTGCTCTCAGCAGTTTCGTGGGCTGCGTGATCGACTTGCTTGTCTGAGTAGGTCTTGTTATCCGAATCAAGGTACTCGCGTGCCGCAATCTCTAGCGCTAAATCCAACAAAGCTTCGATCTCCTTATCCAGCGGACTTCTCAGAGTGCTCGAGCAAGACGTTCAGCTTCATAGAAACTTAGTCGAAGACGTCCAGATGAGCTTCGGTACGGAGCGATCTCCGCACGCCGTTCCAATTCCTGCATTACTTTCCGCCCGTAGGTCGCACTTACGCCGCACGCTCGATATATCTGCGTAGCGGGGATTATTTTTTGGTTAATCAGACTCACGGCAAACTCCAGAGCAAAAACTAATTTGTTACGGAAGATGCTCCATATTTGCCGTTACGGTTGCAATACGGTAAATTACTAATATCACCCGTAACATGAGCATTTGACCTTGAGTACGTATGGGATTGATTCGCATGCCGTCACCGGGATAGTGAGAGCGGGCCATCAGGAAACCGCAAAGGAGGCGTTGGAGACGGTTTTGACAGATCCGGAATATCGGCAGTGGCTGAACCTCGTTCAAGATGGGGAAATTCCGGAACAATTGGCTCGAAAACTAAGCTTTCTCATGAAGCCTCTTGCAGCCTATGCGCGACCTCAAATAGCGGCATCGGGGAATTTCCGCTGGAAGATTGACCTACCAGATATTCAAGCTCTGGAAGTCGAAATAGATGGGCGCGGCAAAAGATTGATCGAGTCAGCCCAACGGAACGCAGACCTGGCATCGCAGGTAGCTGAGGAGGATGGTTATGACGATACCCTCGAGCACGAATTTAGAGTCGACGCAGCGATGCACAAGCTTCTGGTGGTGAAGCAGCGAGAGCAACTACAAGAGGCGGTACGCGCCTTTCGATTCTCATTTCTTTTGAACGAGAATGCTCTGAGGCACCTCAAGCAGTGTCAGAGTGATATTTGCAATGACTACTTCATTGGAGGACCGCGTGCTAAGTGGTGCTCGGATGCCTGTGGTAGCGCTCACCGTATGAGGAAAAAGCGAAGACGTGACAAAGGAGCTCAAAGCCTTGAAAGCCGCTATCTATAGCCGATTCTCTACCGATATGCAGGACTACTCTTCAATTGAGGGGCAGCTCTCAAATTGTCGAGAATTAGCCGACAAAAACGGGTGGCAAGTTGTATCGGAGTACAGCGATGCTGCCATCAGTGGATCAGATGATTCACGACCTGAGTATCGACGGCTTCTTCGAGCCTCGCAAGATAGGATGTTCGACGTTCTGATCGTTGATGAGACATCTAGACTTACTCGCCGAGCAGGTGAACTTCCCCGCTTATTGGAGGACTTATCATTTCGCAATCAGATTTTGGTTGATTGCAATGGATTCGACTCACGGAACGATACAGCTGCCTTGCTTGCTAGCGTATATGGCGGCATTGATTCCCTAGAACTGAAGAAGATCAAAGAAAGAACACACCGGGGACTACGTGAGCGTCACAAAGCCGGATATGCCTCGGGCGGCAAGATATTTGGTTACCGTTCGCTACCTGTAGACGAGCTTGATCCAGAGTCAAAGCGATATCTGATTATTGATGAGCCTCAGGCGAACATTGTTCGCGAGATATTTGAGCGGTATGCGGATGGTGAATCGCCTAAGCAAATCTGCGCCGACCTGAACGCGCGAGGTGTACCCTCCCCTGGTTCACATTGGAAAGGACGAAAGACCAGACGCTGTAGAGGGTGGGTAATTAGCGCGCTGGTTGGTAGTCAAAAGAGCTTCTCTGGAATTCTGAGACGCGAGCGATATATCGGAAAGATGATATGGAACCGCAGGCAGTTCAAGCGCGTACCCGGAACCTCAAAGAGGCAGGTCGAGATCCGACCAGAAAGCGAATGGATTGTTAAGGAGAACGAATCCCTTCGAATCATCGGCGATAGCCTTTGGGCAAGGGTTCAAAGCAGACTCAGGGACACGCGCAAGAAGGCGCATGCCAATAACAAGCGAAGTAAAGGAAGACCTCCGAAGTACATGCTCTCCGGCCTGATGAAATGCGGGGTTTGCGGATCCAATTTCGTGATGAACAGTAATGCGTATTGCTGCACGAGCCACACAAATGGTGGGGCGGGATTATGTTCTAACAATCATCGAATTAAGCGCCAATCTGCCGAAAGTGCGCTTTTAGAGAATCTTAAGCAAACCCTTACCTCTCAGGAGGCCATTGAATACCTAGAGGGGGCTGCAGCATCTATAGTTGAGGCCAGACGCACTGAGCCAAAGCGTGAGAGAGACTTAACCCTCAGACTCAAAGAGACCGATGCGCAGCTACTTAAGATTGTCGACGCAATTCAAGCCGTAGGCATTAGCGACACACTGCAAAAAAGACTAGCAGCGCTTGAGTCGCAAAAAGAATCGATTAGGTCTGAGCTGGACGATCTCCGGGACACACCAGACTTGAGTGCCGACGCCGTAGCGGCTCTTGTGGACGCGGCAAGGGCTATTCTTGCGGATATTGCAAACATCTCTGCACGCCCTTCAGTTACCTCTGAAGACACTCAAAGAGCCCGCTCCAGCATTGCCAGCCTAATGGGTGAGATCGTTCTGAAGCCTCGTGACGGGGTCCTCTGGGCTCACCCTGCGAAAGTAAAAGGCCCCGCAAAAGCGAGGCCCTTAACCAGTCAAAATATAAATGACCAAAAATTGGTAGCGGGGGCAGGATTCGAAAAAATACGCGATTTATATTCGAAGCCCTTCCCGATACGCTCAACTCAACCTAAACCGAAACGTAAATTGAGAGGAAGAACCGTATGAATCACGCAGCACGAAACGAATCAGATTCGAAAGTCGACAACGCAACCAAAGAAGCCATCCGTCAGCTGGCGAAGAACAACAGCGGGATCAGCGCTTGCGCAGATCTACTGTACGAGCACCTATCCAATGACGGAAATATCCCGTTAGACGCGCAGGCCTTTATCGTCTTACCGGTGGGTATTAGGGAGGGACTGATCAATGCCATTCAGTGTTGCGTACGTAGTTCCACAATGATATTGGAGCAGCAGTTCGACGAGCATGACGTCACTTGGGCTGACGAATGGGCACCTGAGGTTCGCAAGGACGCAGAAGCAGTGGAGGAACTGAAGGCAAATTGGCGTCAGGAGGCTGCCAAATGAGCGCAGACACGATTATTCGCTACTCAAGCGATTCGGCGGGTGGTGCCAAGGTGCCATACGCAGAACATCGGTCAGCCCATAATGCGAAGCTGAGAGGCTCTTGTCCGGACGGATATAAGAAGTGCGTTTTGACCCCTAATCGAACTGTACGCGCCTTTGGCGTCGAAGCTTTTGACCGGATGGTGCAATGGTTCGCAGATAGCCATCGTCGTCATATGTATAGCGCTCGACCGTCGTGGCAAGACGATCCCTCACGATCTCGAGTTGCCCGCTAGCTCCATACTCGTACGCCAGGTCGACCAATTCGCCACCAATGCCGATCACCTCACTTACTAGGCCCTCGGGATTACGCTTCAGCCGCACCCCCCTTCCATCTGGTAACACCGCTCGTTTCAATTGGCACTGGTCGTCGTATGCAAGTCGGATCCGTTCCTGACTCGTTGAGCGATAGGAACTTAAGACCCATTGGTTTCCGCAGCTGGAAAACACTCTTGTGGTTTCGCCAATTGCAATTCGTACGCCATTATCGGTAATTCGACCGCGAAAGTTCTCTATCTCCGCAGTCAACAGCTCATCGGCGTTTCGCAGTAGCTCTAGACGATTTCCGTTGGCGTCCCTTAGGACCGCCTTGCGTCGCTTAAGCTCAAGGGTTTCTGTAAGAGAAAGCTTCCAGCCTGCACCTACGTCAGTTCCCTCGCGCAGTCGGCTGTCATAGATCCTGCCGAAGAGAATTGGTGAGTTTGAAATCACCACATGATCTCTAACAAGGAATGTCACCGAACCGTCTACAGCAGAGGCGTAACCAAATCGGGCCAAGCCACTAAGCCCAAGCTGCGGGTTTTCAAACAGCTGGTTTAGGCGACGTCGACTGGACACCTCATTGAGAAGCTCAACGGCCATGTCTTGCTGCAATTCGTTGAACCACTCCGAGGCGTCCGGTTCTTGGGCCATCTGCCCTAGACTTTCCACCTCAGCACCTGCGAGTCCAATTGTCCCCACTGTAGTGATGCAAATACTCAACCGTAGAGCCGCACTTGAAAAAATGCGCCGTACACCGCAAAGCCAATCGAGCAGCGTGGTCATCGTTGTCCATCCTTGTTTTTTTGATCCCCGCCAAAAGTGATACGACAAAAAAGTGGCTGAGACAAATAAATATGTTTATTTGCGCCCAAATAGACGTAACGTCTTGATTTTTTGACAGTCGCAATTGTCATCTGCGCTTAACAGAAATCAATGCCTCCAACGGGCTGGGATATAGGGCATTCTGATGACAGATATTCTTGGGAAGTAACGCCTCACGTACAGACTATAGCTAGATACTAGGGAGGAATACCGATGCCAACGATAGGGACATTCAACCTCAACAACCTGTTCTCTCGCTTCAATTTCAGAGGCACCGTTGCTGATATTCCATCGGTAGAAGGCGGTGGCATAACGCTGAGTTTCAGTGGTGATGAATTCCGAGCAAGGACGTTCTTCGGGCGTCTGGTCAGAGAGAAGGACCCTGGCGACACTCAGGAAGTAGCGAGACGCATCGTGGATGTAATGGACGTCGATATCCTTGCGGTCCAAGAAGTTGAACACATCGATATCCTGAAAGCGTTCAATCGAGACCAGCTGGGAGGCCTCTACCCGCACATCGCCCTGATTGAAGGCAATGATCAACGCCTGATCGATGTTGGCTTGATGTCCAAGCTACCTATCGGTTCAATCACCTCATTCCAGACTGCGACTCATCCCGACCAACCAAATCAGCGTGTATTTGGCAGAGATTTACTCAAGGTACAGATCCTAGATGACAACGGAGATCATCTACTCAACGTCTACAACACGCACCTCAAGAGCCATTTCGTCCCGTTTGGTGAGGATCCCGTACAGGGCGCTATAGACGCCAATGAGCGCCGTAGACGGCAAGCAGAGACCATTGCACGCATTCTGGAACAAGAGGAAGGGGTGGACTCCAAGTTCGTCCTAACAGGCGATATGAACGATCCACCGGATTCAGAATTCTTAGCGCCAATGCTCGATTTCCATGGGCAACAGCTGATTAACGCCTTGGATGGTGTGACGCAGACCCGCCCTTCGAAAACAGAAACCGCAGGACAAGGCCCTGGACCACAGAACGACATGTGGACGCATAGATTCAACCCTCCGGGACCTGAGTTCCCGAGATATGAGTTGCTCGATCACATATGGGTGAGTCCGGCGCTGGCAAACGATGTAAGTAACCCAATGATTGATCGACGAACCAAGCACGGTGGTGATGGCAGTGATCATGATCCAGCATGGGTCCACATACTGTAACTTGGAGTTGTGCGCCGATACTCTTCTTAGACTAGTCGCAATATGGAGGCCCGAAAATGTCAGCAATACAATTCAGACAAGAAACGCCCGGAGAACGCTATCTCCGGATTATGTTGGAAATTTTTGGGGAACATAAACTGTCAGATGGAGCGGTAGCTCGCCTGGAGGAATTGGTTGCGAACTCTCTTGACCGAATTAAGGCGGAAGACGAGGGGGAGTCAAGGACTCTGGAGATTGAGGAAAACTTCGTGCTTTTGGCAACGCACATAGCCAATTTGGATCGCCTAGACGAGTCGGCGATAAGATTGGAGGACATAGAGCGCGCCCTTGGCGCTTTGTGCCCGCTATACCCAATTTGCTAGTGACTACCGAAATGGAAAAGTCCGCAGAGAAAGCGTTCGATTTAGCAGCCGAGCTCGTTAAGCAGATCATCGCACTATCCACGGGCATAATCGCCCTCACTGTTACGTTTGCGAAAGATCTATTCGGAGTCAGCGAAGGAGAAATACCGACAACACTGACCGCCGCATGGATATCCCTTTTCTTAGCTATAGTTTTCGGCGTCTGGGCACTTATGGCTTTCACTGGAACGTTGGATCCACCAGAAAGAGAGTCGGGCTACGCCCCAACTATCAATGGCGCGAACTGCCGATTAGCGGTGTTCCTCCAGATCGTTGTGTTTCTGCTAGGAATTGGGCTCACCATCTGGTTCGCTGCAACAGCCTAAGGAGCCCGTCAGAGCACGAATCATGAGCGCCTGAGCAGGTAAGGTAGACTCGAATATGCAAAGCAATAGCGGTCAGTCCGAGTTCTTTGATCAATTACCTTACTGGGAACAGCGATTGCTGATGTGGAAGAAGATTCGTCCACGGCAATCCCGCTTCCTTTACAAATATCGCTCCATCGATACAGAAGATGAAGAGTCGCTCGACCGCCTACGTCAAATCATCGTTGACAACACCTTATGGTTTAGTGCGCCGCTAGATTTCAACGACCCGTTCGACTTAGCTATGGACTTCATTTTTGAGGGACCTGCAGAGGAGGTACGGAAGAGAATTGATCAGGTTCTAAAGAACCAAAGCGTCCCATTCAAAAAGAGAAAAAAAAGGGTGGCCGCGATTATGTCCGGAAAGACCCTTGGTAGTAATTTCAAGGAGAAACTCGCTCAGAACTTACGCGAACATCACCCTGTTCATTTGTCCGAGACAGGGGTTTGCTCATTTGCAGGGCACCCGAGAAGTATCCCAATGTGGAGCTACTACGCGGACTCCCACGCAGGGATTTGCCTTCAGTTTGAACGAGCCCGTGATACCCGGCTCCTGATCCAATCAGTCCGAGTTAAATACTCAAACAAATTCCCGACAATCAACTACATCAAAGATCTCGAAGAGCAACTCGCAGCTGTAGTTCTGCAAAAATCAAAGGACTGGAAACACGAGGAAGAACAACGAATCATACTCCCAGAGAATGGTCGTAGGTCGATTCCGTTCCATCCAGACGCACTCACGGGAATGATTTTTGGACTGCGAACCCCAGATGAAACGAAGCGAATTGTTAAGCAGATGGCAAATGCGAGGGCCGACAATGGACAAAGCACTCCCCGCCTCTATCAAGCAGTCCGGAAACCTGGGCGATACGATCTCGGTATTTATAGAAGCTAGATTCAGACCTGAAAGGCACATCTCAGTTGGCACTATTCGCAATACCGGCCGTCGTCCAACAGTTATGCGACAAAGTACGCTTGTCATGGCGTTTGCACTGATTTTGCTACCGTACGGTGCACTCGCCGATACACTCCTGTGCACTTTTCCCGAGGCAGCACCGACACATGAGAATCAGGAGACCAAAAAAGATATACCTAAACAAAGTGAATCGCGTTACGCATTTACCGCCGAAACCCCCTTCGCACAGGGGAATCGTCGTGGGCACAAATTAGCCCTCGATGTCGTAATGCGCAACCTCAACTCTGGCTGGAATCTCGACGCTCTCGCCTTTTTCAACGGCAGCGTATTAAGAATCTTGGAGATGCCAGCATCCTCCGATAACGCAATGATCTTCTTTATTTGGATCTCGCCGGATGGCCCACGCAGAGACATCCCGGCTCGGATGTTCTTTTCGGGAACCCCCGAACGCTCCGAGTTCTTTGGACCATACCAACGCAACGGGCTCTGTCAATTCGCAACTTAGCCAACTCTTCTCACTGGAAGAGACTATTTACGCGATACGTTTCGCTCACCAAGGAATGGCAATGGCCGGATACATTGAATCGACCGCATGGATGGAAGCTGAGAATATGGGTATGAGCTTAACGCGGGGAGAACGCACAGTCGCTCAGCAGCTCATCGCTGAAGCACTCGAACTCGAGAAGCGTTTTTCAATGACCGAGTATGCGGTGGAGCTGCTTGAGCAAACACTGGGCAATGATGAACTGCCAGAGGCGTTGACGGGAACATACGAATCTCACGCATTCACGCACTTGCAATTTTTTTTGTTCAAAGAGGTGATTACAAGCCTATGTGCGGGGGTTCTTGACAACGACAGGAGAAGCGTCAGCGTCCGGAAGATACTAAGGCAGCTTAGAGCAGACAACGGACGGGATAAACAGATTCTTAGGGAGTATCAGAGCGATCCATGCGGCTTGACCATCGAGATCGCGACAAGTTCTGATTCTACTCTCAATGAGACTACAATCGCCCAGCAACGCGACAACTACCGCAGTAGAGCAGTGACTAGATTCGATGAACTTTGGGATCGTATCGAATCCTGTAGTTGTATTTTAAGCGGAGATGCTGCGAGACGGCTGACGCTAGCAAGAAATAAGGTAATTGCTCATTTCGACGCGACCGAGACCGGGCTACACGATTTCGCTAGCGTTGAGGGCCTAGAAGGATTCTCATGGAGTGAGCCAATTGAGTTCTTTCGATTGATCCGCGGATTTGCGTATGGTGTCTATCTCCTGATTACTGGAACTGAGTGGGACTCGGAGTCATCCAAAACAACCAGATTCTACGCGGCTAGTTTTTGGGAGCGTGTTCGAAAAGGCACCAGCGCGCTTGAACCACCAGTTCTGTACTGAGGAACATGGCTTGTTGGGCGGGTCCCAATTCAGTGGCGAAAGATCGCGCATAACTCTATTACGTCGATTGGGAGACAAAGCTTGTTATCACGAGGAACCCCCCGGCGTAATGCTCGCGAGTCGAGCAGTCCAATTCAACTCCTGGCTCACCCCGCATCCATGCCTCAACCCGTGCCTTCATGTCAGCTCGGGTCTCGCCTTCTCTCTGTTTGACGATCACGCGCTGCATCGGCCCTGACGCTTTTGCTTCTAGAGCGGTAACCCTGGCTTTGAGATCCTTGCGCATCAATTAGGTCCCGCCCTCGACGACCCTCACAACAATGAGATCAAACTCGCCGCCCTGATACTTCTTGTCACAATTTGGTGAGAGCCTGGCGCCTGGCTCACCGCGCTTCCATGCCTCCAGTCGGGCCTCCATTTCTTCTTCTGTTTCCCCAGGTTCTTTGACGATCACCACCATGTTTCTGTCAGTCCCAATCTGACCTTCTAGCTTCTTCAAGCGTGCATCTATGTTTGCCATCAGTGCTTCCTTGCCAGTTGCTCTAGCTGTTCAATCCGTTCCTCAAACTCCGCCATCTCGTCGCTATCCACCGGCTTAGGCTTAGGCAGTGAATAGGCAATGGTCATCTCGATAGCCCACTTCTCGCCGTCCTGAATGGCCGTCTGAAGCTTCTTTATAGCTTTCGGGAGTAATGGCCCAAGTAGCTCTTCACGCAGCTTAGAGGGTCTATTCTTGCTTCCCTTAGGTCTTCCGGGTCCGCCTGGTGCCCCGGCGGTAAATTGTCCATTTGACTCTCTCATCCGTTATCCACCGTTTGTTAAACCGTTAGTGCTTAATCGCAAAGGGCGCCTGAAGCACTGCGTCACATGTATCTCCAAGGGCCTTAATCTCATCCAAATCACGCTGAACCAACTCCATCGCCTTATCCACTTGTATTCCACTTGCTCTCGCGTAATGCAGCATCATCCAAGCGTGATCGATCAGCTCGCCCTGTCTCATCCGAGTCTCTACATACGTGATCTCTGCATCACTCGTTTCTCTTGCATCAAGTTGGGCGCTCTCTGAAATTACGAATCTGTCATCCATTTCCTATTTCGCTATGTGCTAGTGTTCTTCCATGGTGATCTGGGCATCCATTACGGGCTTCTTGATTTTCTTGGCAGTTGGCTGGCTTTTGACACCAGTCAATAAGAAAGCTCCGCCATTAGACTCGGCTGTTGAAGAAGCCCAAGACGAATAAGCATTTGCGTTACGGGTGTAGACACACTCTGTGGTAAACCCTCTACCAAGTAGCTACCGAGAAGCCCCTGACTGTTGATCGCTCCTGCGGCACCTCGGATAGCTCCAGCACTTCCCAAGAGCCCAGGCACACCGCCGAGCATCGTAGCTCCAGTCAACGCCGCACCGGTTGGGATTTGCTGCCTCAAGGGAGTACCGCTGTTAGCAGACTCTTTGAGAATCTCCCTCCCTGCACGAGCAAGCGTCGCTAATTCCAAACTCTCGCTCCGACCGAGGCCAAATACCGAGAGGTTCTGGTTAGCTTTGTTGCTGAGCGTATTCGATAGCCTCAAAGGACTAATCAAGCGCGACTCACCTTTATCGATGGCTCCTTGAATCAAACGCAGGTTTCGCCATTGGCTACGTGCGCTGTTCAATGCCGTAACTCCACCTGGATTGGATCGACCCAATGCGTCTAGAAGAATCTCTTCGAGGTCGGTAGCGAACTGCCCAACGTTAGGGCGAGTAGAGAGCTTACTGAGCTGGCTCAAGGAACTATTGAACCGTGAAGGCGTAATCAGGTTGCCGTCTATGGCCCCGAACACGTTCATGAAGTTCCTATCGAACAAACGCATCTCATCGCTTAAGAGGTTGTTCTGTGCGGTCCTGTAGACCCTTTGAGCATCGTCCAAGAGACGAGCGTCTGCTCTGATACCACCAGTCGACCGAGCAATATCGTCAAACACGCCACTGATACGCGTTCTCGCTGACTGCATGACAGCAGGCGTAGCCTCCTCAGCGCTCTCACCAATTGTGTCGAGAACCGCTTTGGTGAAGGCACGCATCTGGCCATCTTTGAAGTTCTGACGAGCACCTGCAGACACCACGCTGTCATCCAGCATGCTGGCAATTCGCTGCGTCGTCAGAGAGCCGGTTCGCTCAGCAACATCCAGGGGAACATCTGCAGCAATCAGGGTATCCACTGCCGATGCCTGCCCCCGACTGAGGTTAGGGGTGAAAGGCCGTCCAATCTTGTTACCAATCCCCCCAAGCGTTGCGCCGGTAGTAGCATTGAAGGTGCGTGATTCGTCGCTACCTACCGGTTGAATAGCACCCTGCACAGCGCCTGACGCCAAAGCGGCCCGCATGCTCGTTGGTGCACTGAAGGAACGTGCAGTAGCGGCTGCTCTACCGGTGCCTGATGCCAACCCACCGGGTGCGAGCGCTAGGCCTACGTTTGTAGTGATGTTGCCAGCAAGACCACCACCAGTACTCATTAGCTCAGCGTCGAGGTTTCTAGACTCTGTAGCGCGCTCACGCAGCTCTTCGGAGTAGTCATCAAGGTCTACACCCGGGACTAGGTTTGCGCCCTCTACAGCGAGCTGGCGCAGCCCTCGCCCAGTGTCTACAACTGCCTTACCACTGCCTGCGGCAACGTTCTCCATGAAGCTATCTGAAGGTGCGCCAAAGCGCTCACGAAACTCCGGAGACCGGGGATCATATTCACCCGGGTTCTCAATGCGCAGCTGCTGACGCCGAACCTTACGAGCACGCTCCTCACTGGCTTGTGCTTGCTGCTTTCTACTGAAGAGGATCTCGGCATTGCGAATAATCTCCTCTCCGGTTGCATCCTCTGGGTGACGTACCTTGAGGATTTGCCCGTCAGGGGCCTTCACTTTGGCTACCGGCATTAGTCTTCCACCAGTTCAAATCCAGATGACAGCTGGCCACCCGCTCTCTGAGCCGCTTCGATATCTTCTAGGGCAATGCCTTGAATGCGGTTGAGTCTCGCGAGAAGCTCACGTAACGCCTTCTTCATCTGCCCAGGAGACTGGGCCTGATCAAGATTTGTTCTGGCTTTAGAAAGGGCGTCAAACTCCTTCTCGTTGACTGCCCCGAGACCGGTAGCACCCGTTGAGGACTGCGACTTCATCTCAGCAATTTTGTCGAGCGACAAGAAGGCTGTGATCCGATCTCTGGTAGCTGCAAAGTCTCTAGCGTTAGACCCGGGTACCTGCTGCAAGACTGCACCCAGAGGGCC
>JBCCNK010000057.1:0-14995 GCA_039025875.1 Pseudomonadota bacterium | reverse complement strand
GGGCAGTTCTGCCAGCTCATCCAGATCGACCGTGAGGGTAATCTCCGCGTCGCCGTAGAGTGCGGCCTCGAACAGATGGTCCCGCATTCGTTGATCGCGCACCGCGATACCAGAGTTCACGCTATCAAGATCGATGTTTACCTGCGCAAGCCCGTTTGTCGCGATCTGGCCGGAGAGACGCTCGAACGTGTGGACCTCGACGACATGTGTTTTCTTGGTCGACACAAAGTGCAGAGCTGATTGCGTAGGGACAAGCTCGTAGGAGTCTATTTGAGGATCGGGATCGGGATCGGGATCGGGATCGGGATCGGGGTCGGGAGCCCTGGCTGTGATTGTTACGGTCGTCGGTGCAGAGTCTGATTGGCCGTCGTTAACGACTAGCGAAACCTGGTAGGTACCCGCAGTGTCGAACGTGTAATCGGGGCTAGCATCATTGGACGTGCCCCCATCGCCAAAGATCCACGAGTAGGTGAGCGGATCGGCGTCGGCGTCGCTGGATTCGCTGCCGTCAAACTGCACGCGAAGCGGCGCAACACCTGATTCCGGTGTTGCTCTGGCATCCGCTATGGGAATGTTGTTCCCGTTTGAGGCTGCACAGATGCCGCCAAGCGTCGGTGTGGTGAGTGACGCGTTCTCCGACGGTCGCTGTGCGTTGTAGCCGAAACTGACAGTGGCGCCCGGTTCAATCCTGGCGTTGTAATTCGCGTTGTCTACTTGGTAAGGCCCGCTGCCACTCTGGGTACCGTTCCAGACACCCGTTAGCTGGGTGCCATCCAGGTAGTCCAATGCCACTGACCATCCCTCGATGGTGCCGTCGGCGACATTGCTGATACTCACCTCGGCCGTAAATCCTGCTGCCCACTCTTCAACCACACGATAGGAGCAAGCTGCTGACGCGGGTGCTGGAGCTTCCACTGAGACGTTGATTTCAAACGGCGACGAATCCCGCTCTCCGTCACTGACGATGAGTGCGACCGTGAAGTCACCGGGCTCGTCAAACGTCTTAGCGGGAGCCGCGTCGTTGGAGGAGGACCCGTCGCCAAAATCCCAGAAGAAGCTGAGGCCATCCCCGTCCGGATCCTGGGAGCTATTTCCGTCAAAAAATATTGTTAGAGGAGCGAACCCGATGACAGCGCTAGCTGTCGCATTAGCTACCGGAGAGCCGTTGGCTCCCGATGCTGCACACACCCCCGATAGCACGGGAGCTTTGACCGATGATCCGTTTACCGCCTTACGCCCGTTAAAGCCGAAGCTCCGCGTCGCGTTGGAGGATATCTTCTTGTTATAGCTTTTATGGGATGCGGTGTACGGGTTCGATCCAGCTAAGTTGGTGTTCCAGGCGCCAGTAATCTCGCTGCCGTCCAGAAAGTGCAGTCCAACTTCCCAACCATCGATGGTTTCAGCACTATCGTTTAGAACATGTACGTCAGCTGTGAATCCTGAATTCCACTCGTTCCTGACGACAAACTCACACTGAGCTGCATAAATCTGAGGCGTAAAAAAAGCGATCAGCAGTGCAGTTGCTGCGCGTACGGTTGTTGAATTCCTTAGCTCAAACAGCCGACGTATCGACTGATCTGAAAACCCGTGCGTGACCAAGCTATTCCCTTATGAAAAGTAGGGATTAATATGTGCATACTAGACAAAACTTGGACGAAAACGCAATAAGCTTTTTGTTATAAATTCTAAAGAAAATTAAAAAGGCCGTTTGGCGCTAATAAGTGGGTAGGGACGATGGTTGGTGAGCCCCACGCACGGTGTGGCGAAAGTCTGTTACTCAAGCGGCGATAGACTTAATAAAAAGGATAAGAGTCGCACCTAAGCCATTGTATTTAATAGATATTAAATCAATTTTGACTTAAATAGAATTGCGTTTGAGATTGCTGCTGGTTGCTTACTAGGCTGCTATTCTTTCAATAGACAGAAAGTCAACCGTTACGCTTCCCGATGTGTGCCAGGCGGCAACACAGCTAGCTAGCTCCAGCCTAGCTCCAGCTAGAGTCGCGCCGCAGTGTGGGCTCTTGTGGAAGGGTACCGGTGTGGTGCGTCATTGCTCGCCCCTCTGATAGCGCTCAAGCTCCTCCGGGTCGAATCCGACATCGTTGTCAATCCATTCGTCGCGCATGAAATCATTATCAGGTGGTAGACGTAGAGCTCGAGCCAACAGGCGCCGACAGAGCGGATGAATGATTCCATCGCGACGTGATGTGCGGCTGGCAAGGTCAGCCAGGAGCTTAGCGCGCAATTCCCCGAGGTAGCGCTTCATCGCATGGCCTCAACCGGTGGCTCGCAGCGCCGTAGGCGACAAGGAATGCCTTTCAGGTGTGGGATGCCCTGTTCCCGATCCAGGTATTCGTCGTCGTCGGGGCACAGCTGTGCATCGGCGTGAGCCAGCGCTCCGGACAGTCCCGGAAGACCTTGCGGCATCTCGGGTTTCCACCAACCGTGAGGGATGCGCACGAGATCATCGGGCATCGCATTACGAATGCCGGCTTTCATCACGATCTCGCCCGTGTGATTGGAGATCGTCACCCAGTCTCCCTCATCGATACCGTAGTCATTGGCAGTTTTCGGACTCACAAATATCAGTGGTTCCGGTTTTCGTTCGCGGAGCTCCGGTACGTGACGCTGGGCGGTCTGGAAAAACTCATCTTCGCGTACACCGGTAAACATCATCAGGGGCAGATCGGGGTCGGCTGGTGGATCGTCGCGAAAGTAGGGCAGCGGATCGAAACCAAGATCTTCAAGTACCGAGGACTTAAGCTCCACCTTTCCTGATGGTGTGGCAAATCCGGTCTTTTCATACTTGCGAAACTCGACCGGACCAAAGCAGACGTCATAAGTCTTCGAAAATTTCTGCCAGTTCATGCCTGTGCCTTCGAGCCGGTAGTCATAAAACTCCTCAATAGAACTCCAGGGCACGACCTCTGGCCGATCCAGCGCGCCAGCTAGCAGCTTCCACACGTCAAAAGTGCTTTTGCATGCACCCGGAGTGTCCATGGATTGCTCGGAAGGACGAACCATCGAAGACCAGCCGAACGTGTCGTGTAACCAGGGCCTCTCAAGCCAGCTGTCTGCAGGCAGTACATAATCAGCGAGCTGCGCCGTCGGCGTCATAAACTGCTCATGAACGACAACGAGATCCTGATTCAGCATAGCTTTAAGGATCAGGGGCATATTGGCGTAGCTCAGCAGCGTGTTGTTACCGAGCGCAAAGAAGGCTTTGACGGGGTAGGGGCCCTCTCCTGCCATTGCGCGAAACAGGGCGGAAGGGTTAGCCATAAAACAGCCCGTCACTTGGTTGGCGTATTCGTAGCCCCAGACTCGCTTCGTGCAGGCCGTGATTTTCTCCTGGCCGCGGTATGTGAATGCGGGATGCGTGTCGGAACCGAGTTGCTTGGCCTTCTGCTCAGGTGGCAGCACCTCGTGCATCTCGATGCTGGATTCAGGAATGATATCCGGGTGAAAGCCCTGCAACGCCTCTCCTCCTGGGATATCGAGATTGCCGCATAGCGCTCGCAGTATGCTGTGCAGGCGGATCGCTGAGGTGCTGTTGCGCTGCATATCGGTGATAGGGGTCCAGGGGATCACCGCCGGGCCGGTGGTGGCATACATGCGGGCGGCAGCACGAATCTGCTCGGGGTCGCAGCCGGTGATTTTTGCCACGCGCTCCAGAGGGAACTCAGTCACTCGCTCTTTGAGCTCCTCAAAGCCAACAGTCCAGTTGGCTACGAACTTCTTGTCGTACAGTTCCTCATTGATGATCACGTTCAACCAGCCAAGACACATAGCTGCATCGGTGCCTGCACGCAGCGGCAACCAGATATCGGCCAGTTCGGCGTTACTGCTTCTCCGGGGATCAAGCACGATCAATTTGGCTCCGCGCGCCTGGGCGCGACGAATCTGACTGTAGATCGGTACCCAGCTGTTGCGGCGCGGGTTATGGCCGAACAGTACGATGCAGTTAGTGTTTACGATGTCTGCCATAGGGAACCAACCGTAGGTCATACGATTGATGGCGGCGGTGTTGCCCGCACACAAAGCCACGCCGCTGATCCAGTTTGGTGAGCCGACGTGATTCATGAGTCGCCGCCCGAGGCCGTGATCCGTGGCGGTATTCCACTGGCTTGTAGAAACAGCCCAGGCCTCAGGTCCGTGCTCTTTAATAATGGACTGAAGCCTCGCGCCGATATCCGCGATCGCCGCGTCCCAGCTCACTTCTTCCCACTGCCCGGACCCCCGTTCGCCGACCCGTTTCAGGGGCTTCATGAGGCGGTCAGGGTGAGCAAATGCCTTCGGGGCGAGTGCGCCTTTCATGCAGATGTTGTCGCGGAAGATCGGGTTGTCGCTGGAGCGGACGCGCACCACGCGGCCCTTTTGAACTTCGGCTACGACATTGCACGAAATGTCACAGGTGGCGCACAGCACATTGCGGGTTTCGACACCTTCGCGCCGATTGATCGTGACTTGCTTACCGTCGGTTTGCTTCGGATCCGGGTTGGCTACTGAGGGCATTTTTCTGATTCTCCGTCGCGCACATCACTGCGTCCTGATCGCGCGCCATTGTTATAAGTTGTTCTATGACCACCGACTCATGAGCGGGTCCTTCGCCCATGGGCGATGTTGCCCGCGCGAGGGCGAGGCCAATAATGGTTTCGAAAATCAGCCAATAAACCGCTTCACCAGAGGGGTGTTGCTTAAATCGAATGGCCAGGTGTGGGTAGGCCGAAGGTTCAAAGCGCGTTGCACAAGCAGCCACCTTGGCAAACAGGTCAGCGCCGAGCTTTGCGTCGTTTCGACACGCGAGCCACAGTTCCAGTACAGCCTTGAACTCAGGTAGCGCATAGACAGACAGCGCCTGCTCTAGCATAGACTGCAGCGTTGCCTGCGGTTCGTCTCTCCCGATCGAGAACCGTGTATACAGATCATCCAACACATCACCACACAGGTCGCCGAGGCTGGTGTAGTGGTGATTGAACGCTCCGCGAGTGACGCCCGCTCGACGGCAAACCTCAACGGCCGTTGTGGCCGCATACCCGCGCTCGACAAGACTAGCGGTTGCAGCTTCAACGAGCTTTGCCTTCATGGCGTCACTGCGCTGGGTATGTGTCTGACGTGCGGTCAACTTGAGGGCTCGTTTACAGGTTTGATCAGGTTACATACATGCGTGTATGTATGCAAGGGTCTCGTGCTTTCAGTTGAACATGTTTGCCAGTTGAAAGCCTCTGACTCTGTTAAGCGTTTGGAGACTACGTTCCTTTAGGGTTGGCGGGTACGCCAATCGTCGGTAACGCCGGTGTACTCGAGATCAAACATCAAGCAGGTCAAGCTGGTCTGGACATCGGGGTCTTCGGGCCATCTAGAGGTACGGAGCGGTCACCCTTAAATATGCTCCCCAATGAAGTGGAAAATGGGGATTCGGAAAGGTACGGTTGCTATTAGTAACACATTTTGTTACGAATATACGGTGAACAATCAGTTTCCAATCGCGCTCCACATAGTCGGCTTTATAACAGCGTCGAAGGGACAGCCATTGACGTCTGAAAAAATGGCGGCGGTCTACGGAACTAGCCCGGTAATGCTCAGGCGAGTTTTAAGCAAACTCAGGCAGGCCGGACTGGTCGTTACGCAACGAGGTGCGAAGGGTGGCAGCGTATTGGCCCGAGAGGCCTCGCAGATCAGTCTGCGGCAGGTGTTTGAGGCCGTGCGCGAGGACAAGCCCGTGCTGCCAGAGTACTCGACGAAATGCACCGGTGCGGTCGCACCGGTACTTGGCAACTACCTCAATGAGCTGCTAGCAGAAGCTGAGGAAGCGCTATTGCGCAAACTAGAAAACGTCACCGTCGCCCAAATGGACCGAACGGTTCGCACCAGGATCATGAGGGCGGTGCGAGAAAGTTCCGCCGCTTAGCTTTGATTTCACCTAATTTGTAACCGTTTTAATTACAAAAGGTATCGACATGACAGATCTGACCGGAATTGAAAAAGCCCTGCTCGCGATTGCCGCATTGCTTTGGTTTGTTTGGGGTTTGGTGCACGCCTTCGCAGGTGTAATGACCATCACCCTGGATGCACCGCAGGCAGTTCAGGGCATCGCGGATGCGGTTGAGCCCGCACTATTGGAACTTGTCTATCCAGAAGCAGCTGCTGCCATCATTAACCAGCACGGCTTCAATCTGCTGTGGATTGGTTGCGTCACTACCCTATCTGCCTGGTTCGTATGGCGTGGATCCACATTTGCGATTCTCGTCGCTGCACTGACTGGCGGATTAGCAGACATTGGCTATTTTGTCTTCCTTGATATCGGAGGCTTTGTGAATTTCGTGCCGGGCACGGTGATGACGATATTCTCGGCGACAGCCATCGTCACCAGCTTCTACGTGTACGTCCATCGTCTTCGAAATGTTCAACCGGCTTAGGCGAGCCTAAACCGCCGCTTTGCCGCCGCCGCTTCACGGAGAGATGCCCCCATGACCCGCTTGAATATGCCCGCCGCGCGCGAGTTCGGATGGGATCTCAAACCAATCGAGAGTGCTCGGTTCGCAATCCACGAACGTGCTAATGGCCAGTTCTGTGTAATCCTTAATCACGCGTTGCTTCGAGGCGTTACCGCCGAGATGTTGCACTGGTGGTTCTTGAACTTCACCAACATCGCGGTGACGCTTGAAGACATCCCCGATTACGAGGGGAAGACCGTTCCTGCCTATCTCCTGTGGCACCCTTCTGATCATCTCGATGCGTCACTCTCGGGCAATTTAGGTCCCGGGGGCATCGCTCAGCCCGGAGCATCAATCGAGATCAAAGAGGCGATGCAGTACCTGAGATTCGGTTGGAAGTATCCCGTAAACAATAAGCTTGAGATCTTCTATTGCGGTTCTGACGGATGGGCAATGGGCAAGCAGATGCCTTTTTTAGGTCCGGTGATGATGTTGCGTATTCATTTCAGAGACGTTTTCGATAATGACGTATGTCTGGGAGTGCACTACCACTATGAAATAGTCATTGGTGTCCGTGCCGACAACATAGCTGGCCGCCTAATAAACGATCGGATCAAAACCCACTTCTCGGAAGAGTTTTTCGAGGCCTGGCAGACACACAACGTGATCGAAGTCGGCACTTTTGAGAACTTCCTGCCGTCCCTTTTCTCTCAACGAAATCAGGGAAACCGACTCCACTATGAGAAAGGCTTTAACACCGCTCCAGCTGTATCCGGACAAAATGGTTTTGACGACGCTCTGTTCACCGAGCGGCTTGAAGGTTACAAGCGTGCTGTCGATCCCCACGAGTATCAGGGCTTCCTGCGGCCGTCGTTCTTATCTTAGTTTTCTCATTTTTCTTGTTTGGTCAGGCGACCGTGTCGGGTTCGAGCTTGACACACAACTCCTTGCGCTAGCGTAGAATAGCGGGTTCAAACCGGATACGAACTTAATCCGCAGGACCTGAATCTGCAGGACCTGAATCTGCAGGACCTTAATCTGCAGGACCTTCATCTGCAGGACCTAGCCAAGTGTTTCCTCTCACTCCTAGAGCTTTAAGTTCGCTCAGCGCATCCGCGTTGCCGCACAGTTTGATGCAACACCCGTATTCGAGCCACAAGTTTGCCTTCACGCTGAAATAAGTGATCTGGTTTGCATAACTAGTTTCAAGATTAGCAACCTGACGCAGTGTCGTAGTAACTTCGGCCAGTTAGGCAACACCTGCATTCTCCTTCTGTGGTTGAGAGGTACAGCGCAAATGCGAGGAACGGTCTCGGTAATAATTCCCACATTCAAGCGGCCAGATTTTCTTGAAAAGTGCCTGGTAGCTTTTTCGAGCCAGCTGTCCCCCCAGGATGAACTCATCGTCGTTATCGATGGAGATGCGGAACGCTACGCGCGATTGCTACAAAGGTTCGAACACGACGCGAAGTTCATCATCAGGGAAAACGGCGGCAAAGCGGCAGCAGCCAACGACGGATTGAAGGCAGCCGAAGGCGAATACATCTGGCTTTTTGACGATGATGATCTGCCGCTGCCGGGAGCGCTCGAGCGACTGGCGACTTTCATGGATAACCATCCTGAGTTTGGCTTTTGCGTTACGCAGTTTGAATACGCGCGATATGAGGGCGGAGACATCCACACAGCGCTCGTTCCCAATGGCCGGGTATCCAAGTTTCCTGATAAAGCTGGTCGTGGTTTACTGCTTCCGCTTCTGGAGGCCAACTATATTGGAGGTGCTGCGTTGTTTCTGCGTCGTAGGACACAGGAGTCCGTGGGACCGTACAACACGAGTTTGATTAGATCCCAAGACTACGAGATGGCGATTCGTTGTGCGCTGGAAGAGGATTTCGATCTAGTGCCGGGCGGGCCAACTTTTCTCTACGCTCAGCACTCGCTCAAGCGGGGATCGCGCAAAGATCGATTCACTGCTCGGCTTCAGCGTCTCAAATGGCTGGAGTACGACCGCCGGATCTATCGCGAACTTATCGATAGACTTCCGATGTCGGCTTTTCTCGAGCACAAGTTGGAGAGGGGCTTGGCGGTTCGCTCTGCTGACATTCGTGACAGCACACAGCCCCAGGTTTCGCCGTTGGCACTCGTAAATAAGGCCCGAGTCGCCGGATCTAAGCTCCTATCGTGGACGAGTTACCGATACCTCAGGCGCAGATGCACTGAGTTTCCAGACACGGAGCTCAGTCAGAAAGAGATCGTTCGGCTAGGAACGATGTTTGCTCTGGGAGATTGGTACCAACTTAGAGCACTAGGAGCCAGGTTTGCGTTTTTGCTACCCGTACTTGGGCTTTTGAGATACGGGAAGGTGGGCCGCCAAATGTCAGCGATCGTTTTGCTTGCATCCCTTCGCGGCGAGCACAAAGACACGTTCGAAGACAACACGCTGACGCACTAGAGGTTATGATCTCTTAATCCCAGGAGATGCTCTTGCAGGACTGCTAGCCCATTCTGGAACGGACACTTGGTGGCGAACGGGGCGCTGAATCCCTTCGCGATGAGGTGTAGCCAACTATTCGCGAAAGGCCAGATCTTCTCGCGAAAGACCAGATCTTCTCCCAATACACTGTGAAATTTTTGTGAATCGCAGAAATGTTATCTTTTTGTGATAACTCCAAGCATTGCATCAATTAGTCTCCGATAAGACCGCTGCTTGTCTGATGCAGCTCAACTGCTTTTCTCACCCTCGGGGGACAGATCATGAAAACTCGACTATGCAAACGCATAGCCACACCGCTTTGCGCCGCGATTCTTCCATTGATGGCAACCAGCGCGGATGCTGCCCTGATGGATGTAACCGTCACGATCGAAAATCTGGCGGCAACGAATGGTGTGTCGTTTGCGCCGTTAAGGCTTGGCTTTCACAACGGGAGCTTCGACGCGTTTGATAATGGGAGCGCGGCGTCTGACGCGATCGTTTCGGTGGCCGAAGGCGGCGGTGGTGAAGCCTGGTTTACGGCCTTTGAGAGCGAAGAACCAGACGCTGTTCTCGGTAGCGTTGTCAACGGCGGGCCGGCGGTACCTGCCGGTAATGCCGGTGTGGGCAACCCCTTCAGCTCCACGGCTACTAACACCTTTCGAGTGGATACCGCAGTTAACTCCTTCTTCACGTTCGCTAACATGGTAGTACCAAGTAACGACCTGTTCCTTGGTAACGATAATCCGATTCGCTTGTTCGATGGCCTCGGTAATCTCCTGATCGATGAGATCTTTCAGACCGGCGCATCGATCTGGGATGCAAACTCCGAGGTCGCGGATCCGGCCAACGCGGCGTTTCTTCCCGGGGGCGTGAACGACAACCGGATTGAGGAGGGTGGAGTAGTTGCGTTCGACTTTTCTGAGCTGAACGTGTTTGACGGACTGACCACCGCGGCAGGTTATGCGTTCGATTTTTCAACGCTCAGCTCTGATGACGCGATTTATCGGATCTCCTTTGAGACAGAAGCTGTCGCCGCCCCGACGCCATCGTCCTTCGCTTTGCTTGGTCTTGCTGCATTTGGACTGATCGCACGCAAAAAAGCCTACCCTCGTGGCTTAACTGCGGCATAAGAGAAAACGGGAGCGCCAACGCCGGCGTTCCCGTTGTTTTACTGGAACGGATGGATGCTTCAAAAGTCTCCGAGGCACCAATCTGTGAGACGTTAGGCGGCGCTCTACCGTTGAGAGCTCTACCGTTGAGAGCGTCCTCAGGCTTTCCGGAAAAAGATCTCTTCGATTTTCAGGCCAAAGACGTCCGCAATCGCGAAGGCGAGGGGTAGGGACGGATCGAAGCGGCCATTTTCAATCGACACAATGGAGTTTCTGGATACACCGACCATGCCAGCGAGAGTGGCTTGACTCCAACCCCGTTCCGCGCGCAGTACTTTGATTTTGTTTTTCATGCAGATCAGGGCTCTTCACGAGACATCCAGGCACGCCAGCCGTGGTTCAGAAGCACAATGCACAGCATCTGTGCCAGTATCACCGCCATGAAGCCAAGCAGGAAGGCGAAGAGTATCTGCTGGTCCGAAGACCCGGCGCGTTCCGCAATGCCTGACGTGGTGCTCGATACCAGGTGTCTGAAGGCGGGGATTCCCTGCAATATGGCAACCAGACCACCGCCCGCCAGCCATCCCCATTGGTTTGAGAAGCGTGCTGCTCCACGATGCCACTCATCGAGATCTTGATCTTTTAGGACGGCGAGTACAAAGCTGGAGACTACAGTTCCGGTCGCGGCGATTCCGCCGAACAAATGAACCACTGTTTCGGGCTGCTCCTTCAACCATGGCAGGGAAATCAGAAAGCTAACCGGAAAAACTAGCATCAAACCGGTCCAGGCGGTCTTGATGCGTCGATCTGAGGTCATCGTCGCGTCACGTCCCCAAAAAAAGTTGTGAAGGGTATGCTTGTCAAAAAGACAAGTAAACTTATCTTTCAGGGATGGATATGTAAAGTGTACTTTGCATTTATCTTTCGATTTTGCCTGTTAAAAGCTCTGTTATTCGCAGCGATGCCTGGCGTTCGGTGTTCGAAAGAGCAGATCCGTTAGTGGGGCCGATTGAAACGTCTGGCAGTCCTTCTGCACCTATCTTGGAGCGGCTTAAAACTCTTTGGGCATCAGATTGATAGAACGATGGAGAGGGCAGTCTGAAGCGGTTTGTTAACCGCAGCCTTGTGGGGTAACGAGCTACCGGAGGATGGCCGCAGTGCGGTTATCCCGCAGGAAGGCACTGTTTAAGGGCGCCAAGCACGAGCATTATTCCGACGAGGGGGATTAACCACCTGGATAGTTTGGCAACGGTCTCTGGATCGGTGGGTTTTGCAAAACGCTCAAGGATGAACACCATCAACCCGACGCCAACGAAAATAGCAACAAGCAGTAGTAGCAAGTTCTGCACGGGCGTCGATCTCTTACCGGTATTCCGTCAAGTATATCGTCCATACACCGGAGTCGTAGCTTGTCGGTACAGCAGCCGTCCGGGGCGAATCTTGTATTGATCGATGCAGACTGCGACGCCTGAAGACATCGATGAATCACACCGCTAGAGGATGAAGCCGCCGCTCACAAGCGAGGGCCTACACCCATACCTATACGTGCATCTATTCGCTCAGAATGATGTCCATGACCCGATCAGAGAACGGCTCAACATCGAGACTGGCGTCGTTGCACATAGCGATCAGCGAGGTACGTCGATCCGGAAAACGGACATAAAAAGTAGAAGTGCCTAACCAGCCACCCGAGTGCGCGAAGGCGCGCTCGTTGTGAATGGTTCTAAGAAACTGGCCGTTCGCGTAGCGCGCACCGCGAGCCTCATGGTCGCTGTTCGGTGTGTTCATAAGTGCGAGGAGTTTCGCCGGCTCAGCGCCGAGCACCGGGGCGTAGAAGTGTTGGTCCCACTTGCGCATGTCTTCGAGGTTGGTGTGCAAGCCGCCATCACCAACCCAGAAGAGGTTGGTCATATCGGTGACGTAAGCACCTGTATCGAGCTTCTTATAGCCCGAAGCGCGGTTTGGTACGATCTCTACGGGGTCATCACTGAAGAACGTGTCGTTCATTCCCAGCGGACCGAAGATGCGTCGCTGCGCGTAATCTCGGAGGCTCTCTCCCGAGACCGACTCCACAAGCATCGACAGCAAAAAATAGGCAAGGTTGCTGTATGAAAATTCCTGCTCAGGCGGCAGTGCCAGTGGCACCTGCTTCACAACATCGTAGAACTCTCCGATAGTCAGGTAGTCCTCATTGCCTAGTCGAAACGGACCTCCCGCCGCCGAGCGAAGCCCAACGGACTGCTCTGCTTCCGGCCCTTCGTAAGAGCCGGCGATTAGGTCATAGTCTCCCATACCCGAAAAGTGACCGAGCATCGCGTTGACGGAAACAACCGCGCCGTAGTCGGGCAGGTCTGGCAGGTAACGGTGCACCGGACTCGTCAGGTCGATCTTCCCTTCGTCGGCGAGGAGCAGTACCGCCATAGCTGTGAACTGCTTGGACACAGACGCCATTCGGTGTACCTGGGAGCCATCCAGAGGAACGTCAAGCTCCATGTTTGCCGAACCGTAGCCGGCTTTATGGACCCACTCGGAATTGCGAAGTACGCCGACATTGCACCCCGGTGCCCCGGGGTCTATCGACGCGAACACGTCATCTATTTGTGCAGAGAGTGACTCACCTGAGGCTTGGTTTGCGATCAGCGTTCCAGCCAAGCAAAAAGCAGCGATTTTGAGTTGAACTGAGCGATAGGTCAGCAGCGCCATGCGATTCCACCGTGCAATGGTTGACGTAAAGTCGAGCTGCCCACAATACCTTATAGCTTCGTTGTCGGAGACAGCTACGTATCGTGCGACTTGAGCATATCGGCTGTTTACGCCGCTATCAGCCCGGCGAATAAATACTCGTTGACGCAAAGAAGAATATGGCGATCACGCTGATCGATGTGGTGATGATTCCGGATCGTTGCGAGCGTATCCACCCCGACAGCCCGATGCTGACGATCAGGCTTATCACTCCCAAGCTGTAACCACCAATGAGCGAATTCCAGAGAACCTCGAGCGTCGCAGGATCCGGCGTAAACGGCAGGTCTGGATGCAGGCCGATGGTGAGCCGCCATCCGGCTATGACAGATACCAGCAGGCTGCAGGCGGAGATGGCGGATGCGGCCACCGAAAACGCAACAGACCGTTTCTCTGACGAAAAAATGATCACAGTGAACAGAATGGTGGCCGATACCCCACCTAAAAAGGCCGATACAAACGAAATCTGGTCGGCAACCGCCAGTACATAACTGGGCTTTAGGTTCTCGATCATGCGCCTCCCTGCGGTTCGCACTGACTCAAGTCTGGGAAGCCATGCTCCAAAGAGCCAAAGGTTGTATGTGGGGCGCCTCCCGTTGCCTGCATGAGCATACGAGAGATGGTGTCAGCTGGGTAGCACCTCGCAGGTTGCCGTGCGAGTCACTCGGAGAGCTAATCGAGATACATTGCCCGCAGCTGTGCCTGCTGCTCAGGCGAGACTCCCAGCTCTTCATCGAGGTAGGCCGGTATGCTTCCGTGTTTTGCTTCGAGCGCGTCAAAGGTGAGCTGTACGAACGGCGTCCCGTTGGCGGTCACCAGGGGATTAGGTCTGGATGGATTCTTCATGCCCGCTGAGTAGCGCAGCATCATGCCCGCGAAGGCATTGGTTTCGGCAGCTGCCTCAAGGTCCACATCGCCTTTTTCGTTCAGTGGCCGCCGAAAATCCGTAGAGAGCAGGTAGTCCTCAAAAATCAGGGTTCGATCTACACCAAGAACCGACAGCAGCAGTGCGCTCGTCACGCCGGTGCGATCCTGCCCCGCGGAGCAGTTGACCACCGCCGGAACCCGCTGATTCAGCAGAGTCTCAAAATAAAGCTTGAGCTGGGGCTTCAACATGTCGGTCATACGTACATAGGAAGAACTAAAGTCCTGCTTTTTCCTACTTTGTTTTTCCAGCGCCTGTTTCATCAGGCTAACGATCGAGTAGTCGTGATAGACGTAATCGATGTCTGCGGCATCCACCCAGCGGTTCGGGTAAAGCTCAAGTTCTTCGCTTGAGCGAAGGTCGACCACTGTCTGAAAATCGAACTGCGCCAGATAGGCCATGTCGTCTTCGGTGAGGCTGGTCATGGCTCCGGACCGAAATAGCAGCCCACGCTTCACGGTCCTTCCGTCGCGGGTAGGGTAGCCACCCAGGTCGCGGAAGTTCGAGCTGCCTTCAAGGGGTAACAAGCGCCTATAACTCCGCAGCAGCTCATCTTGTGTCTTTACACTCGAATTTTCGGCGGTCGTCGCCGTGTCTGCGAGGGCAACGCTTGGCCTGAGATGTGCAAGAGTCAGTGTTAGAGTCAGGGCGAGCGTCAGGGCGAGCTGGTATTTCATTCGTGGGGCTCCTTGCACGGGCGGGGTCTCTGAGCATGGGTCCGGGCTATGCTGAACTGGGTGTGGACCGGCAAGAGACTAAGGAGCGGTAGTTTCGGTTTTATTACCGGTTCGTGACCGTGTTATTAATGCCGGATGACAGTCGATGACGCTAACTCGGGTGCTCGCAGGACTTAAGCGCGTAGCTCTGCGGAAAAAGATCGTTTGTACTGACGCAGTGATCAGCTGGCTTTGATCCGCGCAAACGCACCAGCGCGCATTGAGTTTCTCAGCGACCGATGGTGTCCAGACTCAGTTCATAGCGCTGCACCCAGCGGCGCAAACTCAGAACACATAGTCCTGCTGTTGAGACCAGGAGTATTCCCAGCGCTGCCCAGAACAAATCGCTGACTCCATCAACCAGTCCAAGCGGGGAGAACACCAGATAGAGACCGATGATTGAGGCGGCGAGCACGGTGGCGCAGGGCAGTGCGTAGCGCCACGGTACAAGATTAACCGTAGGCTCTCGTCGGAAATGCCAGGGTTTAGGTCGAGGTCGCTGTTGTCCGACAACAAGCATGATCGCGACTTCGATGGAGAAGAGCACCGCGTAGCTGTGAATAAAGTTGAGCTCGGGCTTCCAGACGAAATTGAGTAGC
>JBCCNK010000056.1:0-15127 GCA_039025875.1 Pseudomonadota bacterium | reverse complement strand
GCGCGCGTGTTGGTGAGCAAGACGCGCGATTCGAGACACGTTTGACGCAAATTGAGCGCACATCATCGCTACACACCTGGATGTTAGGTGTGATTATGGTAGCGCTTGTGCTGCCGCAGCTGAGCCATTGGTTTAGTTAGACAACGAGACCATGGTCCGACAAAAGATACGCGCAAGACGCCTCAAAACTAAAAGCCCGCGCTCTAACGAGGCGGGTTTTTTTATGGTCGAATCACGAGTCTAAAGCGCCGCACTAGGCCAGCGACCAACAAGTTAGCTATTCAGAGCGAGCAGCGGGCCGAGCCCGCCCCTCAACCGTCGAACGATCAAGCAACTTCGCTAATCTCCACTGCGGCAATCCGCTTGCCGTCATCGGCTCGCTTCTGAAACTCGATGAACTTATCGAAGTTAAGGTAACGATAGATCTCACTGGCCATCGAGTCGATGTTTCGGGCGTACTCCATGTACTCCTCCACCGTGGGCAGGCGGCCGAGGACGGCGCCGACGGCGGCGAGTTCGGCGCTGGTTAGGTACACGTTCGCGCCGTCGCCCAATCGGTTGGGGAAGTTGCGCGTGCTGGTCGACAGCACGGTGGAGTTGGCGGCGACTCTTGCCTGGTTGCCCATACACAGCGAGCAGCCGGGCATTTCGGTGCGGGCGCCGGCTTTGCCGAAGATGTTGTAGTAGCCTTCATCCATGAGTTGCTGTTCGTCCATCCGCGTGGGTGGTGCAATCCACATGCGGGTGCTGATGCCGCCTTTGTGCTGCTCCAGCAGCTTGCCCGCAGCTCTAAAGTGACCGATGTTGGTCATGCACGATCCGATAAACACCTCGTCGACCTTGTCGCCAGCTACATCGGACAGCCAGCGCGCATCGTCCGGATCGTTCGGGGCGCAGACGATGGGCTCGGTAACCTCGGCCAGGTCGATGTCGATAACGGCCGCGTATTCGGCGTCATCATCGGCCTTCATGAGTGTTGGGTTTTCTAGCCACTCTTCCATCTTGCGCGCACGACGCTCGAGCGTACGCTTGTCGCCATAGTCCTCGGCGATCATGGAGCGAAGCAGCACAATGTTGGAGTTGAGGTATTCGCGAATCGAGTCTTCGGATAGGTCGATGGTGCAGCCGGCAGCCGAGCGCTCGGCCGAGGCGTCGGAGAGTTCGAATGCCTGCTCTACGGTCAGGTCACCGAGTCCTTCGATCTCCAGGATTCGACCCGAGAAGATGTTCTTTTTGCCTTTTTTCTCGACCGTGAGCAGTCCCTGCTTGATGGCGTACAGCGGGATCGCGTGCACCAGGTCGCGCAGGGTAATGCCCGGGCGCATCTCGCCCTTAAAACGCACGAGCACTGATTCTGGCATATCGAGCGGCATTACACCGGTTGCTGCCGCGAAGGCGACGAGGCCGGAGCCCGCAGGGAACGAGATACCCATAGGGAAGCGGGTGTGCGAGTCGCCGCCGGTGCCGACGGTATCGGGCAGCAGCATGCGGTTCAGCCAGCTGTGAATCACACCGTCGCCGGGGCGAAGCGATACGCCGCCGCGGGTCATGATGAAGTCGGGCAGCGTGTGCTGCGTGTCGATGTCAATGGGCTTGGGGTAGGCCGCGGTGTGGCAGAAGCTCTGCATCACCAGATCCGCTGAGAAGCCAAGGCAGGCCAGATCTTTAAGCTCATCGCGGGTCATAGGGCCGGTGGTGTCCTGCGAGCCGACGGTGGTCATGAGCGGTTCGCAGTAGGTGCCGGGGCGGATGCCTTCCATATTGCAGGCCCGGCCGACCATCTTTTGCGCAAGCGAAAAACCCTTGTCGCTTTCGACGGGCTGGTCGGGCTTGCGGAACAGATCCGAAGCAGGCAGGCCGAGCGCTTCGCGCGCGCGCGTGGTCAGGCCGCGACCGATGATCAGGTTGATGCGACCGCCGGCGCGGACTTCATCCAGCAGCACGTCGGACTTGAGTTCGAATTCCGAGATGGTCTCGCCGGCCTCGTTCAGAATCTTGCCGTCATAGGGGCGGATTTCGATGATGTCGCCCATGTTGATGTCGTCTACGGGGGCTTCAAACACCAGTGCGCCGGCGTCTTCCATGGTGTTGTAAAAGATCGGCGCGACTTTGCCACCGATGCAGATGCCGCCGCCTTTTTTGTTCGGCACACCGGGAATGTCATCGCCAAAAAACCACAGCACGGAGTTGGTCGCGGATTTTCGTGAGGACCCGGTACCGACCACGTCGCCGACGAAGGCGACCTCGTAGCCCATGCCCTGAATTTCTTTGACCTGCTTCATGGGGCCGGTCACGCCGTGCTCTTCGGGTTCTAGGCCGTCGCGGGTCATTTTGTACATGGCGAGCGCATGCAGCGGAATGTCCGGTCGGCTCCAGGCATCCGGGGCAGGGGAGAGGTCATCGGTGTTGGTCTCGCCGGTGACTTTAAACACGGCGGTTTTGATGGACTCGGGCACCGGGTCGCGGCGGGTGAACCAATCCCCATCGGCCCAACTTTGCATGACTTCCTGCGCGATACTGTTGCCTTCTTTGGCGAGCTCGGCCACGTCGTGAAAGGCATCGAATACCAGCAGCGTGTGCTTGAGTTCCTCCGCCGCGAGTGGGGCGTGTGCATCGTCCTTCAGCAGGCTGACCAGGGTTTCGATGTTGTAGCCCCCGTGCATATCGCCCAGCAGCTTGATGGCGTGTGCTCGGTCGATAAGCGCACACTCGCTTTCGCCTTTGGCGATGGACGACAAAAAGCCGGCCTTAACATATGCGGCTTCGTCCACTCCGGGCGGCACGCGCGTGGCGAGTAGCTCGAGTAGGAATTCTTCTTCGCCGGCCGGTGACTCTTTGATGAGTTTGACCAATCCGGCGACTTGTTCGGCGCTCAGCGGCTGGGGAGGAATGCCTTGTTCGGCGCGTTCGGCTTCGTGACTACGGTAGGCTTCTAGCACGGTATTGTCCTTTTTTTGATCGGCTGTCCGGACCAGCGGCTTTTGGCGGCTGGCCCGGTTAGCATCGGTCCTTAAGAGGCAGCCACTCTCTGATGGCTTTGCACATCGTCGGCCCGATCTTTGGTTGCCAAGGGCGAGCGAGTAGGGGTTTCGTCGCTTTTTACCGGGAATGGTCAGACGCTGCTAGTCGTCGACCAAATCTCTGGATTTTTACACTCTTCAGTTCAGACTGTTAGCTGACTGCCCAGTTAGATCGGCCTTAGCTACTAGGCAGGTCGTATCAGGTCGTACACATTTCGTACACATAAGTCGTATACATAAATCGTGCACATAAAGAGCCGGCAAATCACTCCCTTGCTGGATTCTACGCCGGGCACTCATTGGGGTAGGTCATGCGTTGTGTTTGGCGTCACTAGCGGCGTCGATTGTGGCTTAAGTCGATTGTGGCTTAAGCGGGTGTTCGAGCTGTCGTTGGCGCGATGCCTCGTCTTTAATGCAATCGCGCTCATGGCAATCTCGTTGCCTCGCTGCTGTCTTCTCAAGCCGAGATAGCTGAATTAGCTGAAATAGCCGATCCAGCTGAGTAGCCCCTATCGTGATTCAGACTGCAGCGACCTCTCCGCCTTCCCATCCCCCCGATGCGAAGCCCTACAAACTTTAGGGTTAAGTATAAAGTAGCGTTGTAAATAGCACCATAAAGCAATGGTTTATGGGTAGCATTCACATACTGAATGAAATTCTAGCAACATATATTTACCTGAATGATAGGTCCACGGCCTAGAAATCTGGAGTGCTGGGCTGACGCGTCCCTCGCTGCGCAGATCGATAACCTGCGCTCACTACCGCGCCCGCGAGAGAAGGGCGTATGATCGAGCGCTTTCACGGACTGGGCGGGTCACATCGAGGTGAGCGCATGAATACGGCGACGGGCGAGTTAGCAACCGCACGCCCGAGCAAAATCAAAGTAGGAAAAGGCGAGATCGATCTTGGCCCGTTGCGGGCGTTTTTGCCCTGCGAAACACCCGAGGCCTGGGTAATTGAGGCCGCGCGGCCGGCCAATTTAGCAACCTTGCTGATCGATCACGCCAACTGCGAGAAGAAGGCGGCCTCTACGGCGCTGAACCTGATGTATCGCTATACCGAGCATGGAGTCCTGCTGCAAAAGCTCTCGCGACTGGCGCGCGAGGAATTGCGCCACTTCGAGCAAGTGCACGAGATCATCGAGGCCCGCGGAATCGGCTACCCGCACCTGTCTGCTGCTCGCTATGCGCAGGGCCTGCATGCGTTGGTGAGCAAAAACGAGCCCGAGCGCTTAATCGATACTCTGCTGATCGGAGCCATCATCGAGGCACGCTCGTGCGAGCGCTTCGCGGCACTGCTGCCGGTGCTGGATGATGAACTGGCCTCGTTCTACGAGAGCCTGCTGCGCTCCGAGGCGCGTCACTTTATGGATTACCTGACCTACGCCGAGACCATCAGTAGCAAGGCGCTTGTAAACGAAAGGCTGGTGCCGTTGCTCGCTAAAGAGCGCGAGTTGATCGAAGGCGAGGACCCGCTGTTCCGCTTTCATTCCGGGGTACCGGTAGCGCGATGAGGCGTCGTTAGGGGCCTCCCTAGATCGGCCTTCTAATGCCACCAGCTTGGGCGGTATGGGCGGTAAATCGTAGCTGTGATGCCCAGCGAATCGCCTTGCCTAACTTCGGTATGTGCCGCTAGACTTCGTAATAACATATGTAATAACGCATTAAGGGGCAAGGGTGCTTGGCATGCTAAAAGTCAAAGTAACGCAAGTCGGCAATTCAATGGGAATACTGCTGCCCAAAGAAGCTCTGAACAAGATGAAAGCGGCAAAGGGAGACACGCTCTTCCTCGTCGAAGGTCCAGATGGCTACACGGTCACTCCGTACGATCAGGAGTTTGAAGAGCAGGTGACCGCGGCCGAAAAAGTGATGAAGAAATATCGCAACGCGTTGCGTGAACTCGCTAAGTGAAGAAGCCCAAGTGAATGAGCCCAGATGAATGAGCCTAGGTGGCTTAAGAACGAGATAGCTCTCACGGTTCATAGCATGCTGTTAGCCGAGCACGGTGGCAGCGGCGGCGTGAGGGATAAAGAGCTACTAGAATCGGCTCTACATAGACCGCAGCAAAAGTATGCCTACGAAAAAGCGTGTTCTTTGTACGATCTTGCGGCGAGCCTGAGTTTTGGAATCGCGAAAAATCACCCATTCGTCGACGGAAACAAACGCGTCGCTCTGACGCTGGGTTTGGTGTTTCTGGAAATCAATGGCATCGAAGTCAATGCACCCGAAGCCGATGCGGCAGCAACATTCGAAGCGTTAGCCGCGGGAAGCCTATCGGAACTGGAGCTGAGTCAGTGGCTGAGGTTTCACGGGGGAGAAACCTAACTGCGATTAAACTGTATTGATCGTGCAGCGCCGCCGATGCGTATTTCGGGGAGGAAGACCGAGAGAACGACGGGACTATGCTCGGCGATCCGTTGCCCCTGGGTGTAATGCGCGAGTTCGGCGGGGAACTTGCGACCCCATGCGTCAGGCAGGTAACCATCCAAAATGCCGTGTTGTCCGCAGGCGTAGCAACGCCGCGTGATGTGCGGCCTTAAGTCTCTTCTGCGCCTGTTTTTGATATTTGTACCCCAGCGTATCTCGGGTACCTTGCCCCAAGAAGCCTTCTTGCAATACGGCAAAAGAGCACTACGATGGCAACACTCGCTTTTGACACGCTCCGTTACGCCCGCCGTCTTCGTGAGGCCGGCGTGCCGGAGCCCCAGGCAGATGTGCAGGCAGAGCTTATGGCAGAGGCCTTTGGATTCTACGCCGACAATTTATTAACTCTGGATCACTTCGAGGCGGTCTTGGGCGCTCGCCTTGCAGAGCAGGATGCGCAGACTGAAAAGCGCTTTCTGGAACAGAATACCCGAATTGATTCACGATTTGCCGAGCAGGACGCGCGTTTCGCTCGGCTCGAACGCACTTCATTGCTGCATACTTGGATGCTAGGCGTAATCATGGTCACGCTTGTGATTCCGCAGCTCAGCGATTGGTTTGGCTAGCCGGTCAGCTTGCAGTTAAAAAAGCGGAGACTCAGGCAAAGCCCTCGCCAAGCTAATTCACCAGAGCCTCATTACTCAGAGGTTAGTTACCTTAAGAACAGTTACCTTAAGAATAGTTACCTTAAGAATAGTTACCTGGAGAATAGCTGGATCAATCGATTTCGTTGTTCTCCATCGCCGTAATTCGCTTTCACCACGGCTACCTAGCTAGCTAAGTTGCGGTGAGTCGCTATATTTTATGCTCATTTCATGCACACTGCTAAAAATGCATGATATGAGCATAATTTTTGGATGCCATCCAAGATCGACATACGCGGTGACGAAAAGCTCCTGAGCAAGGTGCAGCAGTTGAGCCTGCAACTTCGTCAGCGCCGCAAGGCGCTTGGGGTATCCACGCAATCGGCGGCGGCGGCGGCCGGGCTTTCACGCGACACCTGGTACCGAATGGAGCAGGGTGCCGCTACGGTAACCATTGCCGCGTGGTTTCGCGCATTGGAGGTGCTTGGTCTACGGTTTGGGCTAGAGCTTTGTGATGAGGCTGACTTGCCAGAGCTAAATGCGAGCGTGCCTTTGCACATTCCTCTGTCCGACTACCCGCAGCTCGCCGCGCTGGCATGGCAAATTCGCGAATCGACAGTCCTGTCTCCCAGGGAGGCGTTCGATGTGTACGAGCGAAACCAACGCCATCTAAATGTCGAGGCCCTCGATGGTCGAGAGCGCGTTTTACTCGACAACCTTCGCCAGCTCTTCGGACAGTAAATCCATCGTTTGCTTTTGCCGTGTATCGCCGTCCTCACCATCAGCGTATTCGTGAAGTGCTTGCCTCTGTGGATTCCGGCTATCTGCGTAGTCGGCACTGCTACTTTGGAGGAGGCACAGCGATTACGCTGCTGTGCGACGAGTTTCGTGAATCGGTGAATATTGACTTTCTCGTGTCTGATCTGGAGGCCTACCGAGCGCTACGCAGCGATCTGCAAACCGATCAGGTCGATTCGTTGTTTGGAATCGACAAGGGGCCTCTCCCAGTCCGGCCAGTTTTGCGGGCCGACCAGTACGGGATTCGCACGGTACTGCCACTTTTACCCAAGGCCATAAAATTCGAAATCATCTTTGAAGCGCGTATCTCGTTCGAAGAACCCGCGGTTGATGATCGTGTGGCCGGAGTCACAAGATTAACCGCCTTGGATCTTGCGGCGAGCAAGCTGTTAGCTAACAGCGATAGAGGGTCTGACGACGGTGTGATGAGTCGAGACATCATCGACCTCGCGATGTTGATTCCCAGCCTTGATTCCTGGCAAAAAGCTGTCGACAAAGCGGTGGCCGCTTACGGGCCGTCGGTGATGGTACAAGCTCAAAAAGCGGTTACTCATTTACTGGATCGTCACGAGAGACTGAAACGATGTCATGACGCGCTGTCGATAAGCATTCCCATTGCCATGCTTCACCAGCGTCTGGAGGATTTGCGGAAGCGCTTGTGAGTGAAGGCGTCCGGGGCTCGAAGACATTGGATCAATCTTGGGGTGACCCAACGAGCTTGCGTTTGATCTGTTGATCGCTCAATTCCATCACCCAAGCGGATGACTCCCAGTCGCCAAGCACCCAGCGCTGGCCGGCCTCGTGCTGATGGTGAGCCGGGCGGTGAGTGTGACCGTGGATGAGATGCTGGCAGTGGTGCCGGTTCAGGACGTTCTCGGCTTCGTCGATCGTCACGTCCATGATGTCTTCGGGCTTGCGGCTGCCGGCATGTTTGCTGGCGGCTCGAAGCTGCAGTGCGAGGGCCCGGCGTTGTTCCAGAGTCTGCGTCAGCGCTTGTGTCTGCCATTCACTCGAGCGCGACATGGCGCGAAAGGCCTGGTACTCCTGATCAGCCGTACACAGGCTATCTCCATGCATCAGTAGAATTCTTTTACTCTCCCAATCGAGCACGGTGGGATCATCAAGGAGGGTGGCGCCTACGCGCTCGACGAAGCTATCGCCGATTAAGAAATCCCGATTCCCGTGCATCAGATACAGCTGGGGACCGGCGTCTGAATAAGCTCGTAATAGGTCGGCGACGGTCTGGGCGATGGGCGCATCGTCGTCATCGCCGATCCAGAATTCAAAAAGATCACCCAGGATGTACAGCGCTTGTGCATCACGTCGGGCACTTAGGTAATCCGCAAAAAGCTGCGTGACCTCGGGTCGCTCGTCGGCAAGGTGCAGATCTGCGATGAAGTGAATTGTGTCACTCACGGAAGGTGTCGTTCGTAAGAGCTTATGTTATGTAGTGGTGAGTCGCGATCAAGGGTTACTCGTCAATGCTACTACCCTAAATCAGGAGCCATGACTCTAGGGCAAGACTT
Organism: Pseudomonadota bacterium; assembly: GCA_039025875.1. Classification (GTDB taxonomy): domain Bacteria; phylum Pseudomonadota; class Gammaproteobacteria; order Pseudomonadales; family Halieaceae; genus Congregibacter. Next base: position 6,776 of record JBCCNK010000056.1, on the reverse strand, counting down.
TTCGCGCTAGGAACAGTATCACCCCAACCAGAAAAACCGGTTACGAGACAAATTTTCTAACACATGCCGCGACACGCAAGTTGCCGAACCGTAACGATATGGGGTTTGTGCTGGCTTTTATTGTCGGCATTCATAGCCAACTGTTTTGCGGCGTTCTTTGCCGACTGAGCTTGTGGTCCTACGGCTAAGGGGGCAGCGGTCAATCCCCAGGGCTGCCGTTAACCTTCTAAGTCAGCAGGTGTCCACACGGACCGGACCTACCGGCCTAGGAAGCCAACAGGTTATCTAACCGTCGGCGGCTTCGGCTTCTTCTGCGGCAACTTCTACCGACTGAATCAGAACAGGATCTACGGGAACGTCCTGGTGCCCAGCGCGAGAGGTGGTTGCGACGGCACGGATTTTTTTCAGGACTTCATCACCCTCAACCACCTTGCCGAACACCGCGTAGCCCCATCCTTGCATGTTTTTGCCGCTGTGATTCAAAAAGTCATTGTCTTTGACGTTGATGAAGAACTGCGCAGTGGCTGAGTGTGGGTCCATGGTGCGGGCCATGGCGACCGTGCCGTAGTCGTTGACCAGACCGTTGTCGCCTCGTTCTCGATGGGCTCACGGGTGGTTTTCTGACGCATTTCCGGATCAAAACCGCCACCTTGAATCATGAAGTTGTCGATCACTCGGTGGAAGATGGTTCCGTCGTAAAAGCCGTCCCGGGCGTACTCCAAAAAGTTGGCAACAGTCGCGGGCGCCTTCTCTGCATCGAGCTCAAGCTTGATCGGACCGTAGGTAGTGTGCAGCGTTACCATGAAGAGAGATTCCTGAAGTCGTCGTATCGAGCCGACGCGTAGCTCTGGGGCCGGAGGCTGCTGTGTATCAGCGAGATCGGCTGACCGTTTGCGTCGGGCGCCGAATGGTACGCGTTTTCGCCGTAAGTTAGAACCTTGAAAACACGGTAATTCCAACTCGCCCAAACAGCAACTCAGCGCCCAACACCAAAGTACTCAAAACCGGCGCTCTCCATAAGATCCCGCTCGTAGACGTTGCGCAGATCAACAAATACTTTGCCTCGCATCAGTTCTTCGATTTTTGCGAGGTTAAGGCCGCGATACTCGTTCCACTCGGTCATCAGCACCGCCGCATCGGCGCCGGTCAGGGTTTCTTCTAACGTGTCCGAAAACTCGATGGACTCCGGGAGTAAGTGCTTTGCTTCTTCTGTTCCCTGGGGATCATGCGCTCGAATCCTGGCTCCGCGGTCGGCGAGCGCCGGCAAAATAGCCAGTGCAGGTGCATCGCGCATGTCGTCGGTCTCGGGTTTGAACGTGAGCCCTAGCACGGCGATGGTCTTGTCGGCTTCAGAGCCTCCTAGGGCGCTCCGGATCTTGGCGACCATGCGGGCTTTTTGCGAAGCGTTGACTTCGGTTACGGCCTCAATGATGCGGCTTGGGGCGCCATACTCCTGAGCGATGCGAATCAGCGCCAAGGTATCTTTGGGGAAGCACGAGCCCCCGTATCCCGGGCCGGCATGCAGGAACTTCCTTCCGATGCGGTTATCCATGCCCATACCTTTGGCAACCGCATTGACATCGGCCCCGGTTTTTTCGCAGAGCTGGCTGATCTCGTTGATAAAGCTGATTTTGGTCGCGAGGAATGCGTTGGCGGCGTACTTGATTAACTCCGCGCTTTCGAGATCGGTCACCAGTATCGGGGCTTCGATCAAGTTTAGGGGCCTGTACAGCTCGCGCAGGAGGGTTTCGGCCCGCTCGGTCTCGACGCCGATTACCACCCGGTCAGGACGCATAAAGTCGCCGATGGCCGAGCCCTCGCGCAAGAACTCAGGATTCGAGGCAACATCGACATCCGCGCTTGGATTGGTTTTTTTGACGATGCGAGATACTTCACGCGCAGTGCCAACGGGTACCGTGGATTTATCAACAATCACGGTGTAGCCGGTTAGGAGACGAGCGATGTCCTCGGCTGCGGCATATACATACTTGAGGTCGGCATGCCCATCGCCACGCCGCGTCGGCGTGCCGACCGCGATGAACACCAGGTCGGCGTCGGGTACGTGGTCAGCCAGCGAGCTGTCAAACGCCAGCCGGCCCGCTGCGGTGTTTTTTGCAACGAGCTGATCGAGCCCAGGTTCGTAGATCGGGATCTCTCCCGCTCGCAGGCGATCGATTCGTTCCTGGTTCAAGTCAACGCAGGTCACCGAGGCGCCAAACTCCGCAAAACAGGCACCCGAAACCAACCCTACATAGCCTGCGCCAACCATCACTACTTTCACTACAACTCCTTACTCTCAACGTAACCGGGCCTTCGTGGCCTGTCTTATGCAAACCGTGCATGGCGTTGCTTCGGTCGTCAATAGATCGTAAGCCGTTGTTCCTAATTTGGGACGTGCAGCAAGAAAACGATGCAAAGGTTGATTTGAGTCATTGCCTGTCACAGTTGATGTGTCGGCTAACTATCTTCGCTCTTCTCGTTTGCGGTTTTCACCTGCCCGCTGGTCGCACACGCTGCGCCAGTGCCTGGGGCCTGAGCAAGCCAGTGGCTGCAAGCGCGACCCTGATCGCTTGGCGGGCATACGATTCGACGTAAAAGCAGCGACAACGACGGGCAAGTCACGGATGCTTACGAATGCACCCCTGCCGCTTGACCCATTGCGCGGCTATACTCCGGCCCGTTTCACCGGGGATGATGTCTACAGCGTCGGGGATGGTGCCTCCGGGTTGCGCGGTTTTTGGCTAGCACCCGAAGCAACGGTAGTGTGGCTGGTTGTGGTACGGCTGTTGTCTGGCTGAAGCGCGCTTGCTCTCCTCGCACTGGAGAAGTCATCATATTTTGACGTAGGGAGACATTCGGTTGGAAACAACCACCAGTAGCAATTTTTTACGCAGTCTGATTCGGGACGATATAGATTCTGGAAGGGTCAAAACGGTGGTGACTCGGTTTCCGCCCGAACCCAACGGCTATCTGCACATCGGTCACGCTAAGTCGATCAGCGTTAATTTTGGATTGGCTGAAGAGTTTGCGGGAGTTTGCCACCTGCGTTTTGACGATACGAATCCCGAGAAGGAGTCGCAGGAGTTCATCGACGCCATCCAGGAGGATGTGCGTTGGCTAGGATATCACTGGGATGGCGCTGTGCGATTTGCTTCGAGCTATTTTGATCAGTTGTACGAGTGGGCCGAGTATCTGGTGGGTGAGGGCAAGGCCTACGTTGATGATCTGAGCGCTGAAGAAGCGCGCGAGTATCGGGGTACGTTGACGCAACCCGGGCGTAACAGCCCGCACCGTGAGCGCAGTGCTGATGAAAACCTCGGATTGCTGCGCAAGATGCGTGCGGGCGAGTTTGACGAAGGTGCGCGCGTGTTGCGAGCGAAGATCGATATGGCGCATCCCAATATGAATATGCGCGATCCTATCTTGTACCGAATCCGGCACGCGTCTCATCACCAAACTGGTGATGAGTGGCCGATCTATCCGACCTACGACTATGCGCATGGGCAGGAAGACGCGATTGAGGGCATCACGCACTCAATATGTACCTTGGAGTTCGAGGACCACAGGCCTCTCTACGACTGGTTCATTGAGAACCTTCCGGTACCCGCGCGACCACGGCAGTACGAGTTTGGCCGATTAAATACCAGCTATACCGTCACCAGTAAGCGTAAGCTCAAGCAACTGGTGGATGAGGGGGTCGTGAGTGGGTGGGATGATCCGCGCATGCCTACGATTGCGGGTATGCGGCGCCGGGGGTTTACACCCGCTGCCATTCGTCAGTTCTGCGAAATGGTGGGAACCACCCGTTCCGACGGTGTGGTTGATATTGCGATGTTAGAGCATGCGATTCGCGATGACCTTAATCAGAATGCGCCGCGGTCGATGTGCGTTCTAAATCCGTTGACGGTAACGCTGCGCAACTACGCTGATGTAGTCGGTGGTGATCAGGTTTCCCTGTCGGCGCCTAGCCATCCGAGCCGTGATGATCTGGGTGTTAGGGCCCTGCCTTTTTCCTCTGAGCTCTATATCGATGCAGAGGACTTTCGCGAGTCGGCCAACAAAAAGTACAAGCGGTTAGTTCTCGGCAAACGCGTTCGCCTACGAAACGCCTATGTGATCGAGGCCGTAGACTGCGAAAAGAACGCCGATGGAGAGGTCATCCGGGTTGTTGCTGATCTGGTGCCTGATACGCTCGGGCAAGACCCGGCGGATGGCGTCAAACCGAAAGGGGTGATTCACTGGGTTGAAAAACACAGCGCCGTGCCCACTACGCTGCGCCTCTACGATCGTCTTTTTACCGATGAGGCGCCAGATCGAGGTGGCGCTGTCTTTATGGAGCTATTAAACTCAAGCGCGCTAGTGGAGGTAAGTGAAGCATGGCTTGAGCCTGGGGCCGCAATTGCAGAGCCCGAGCAACACTTCCAATTTGAACGAGAAGGGTATTTTGTCGCAGATCGACATGATCACACACCAGAAAAACCCGTCTTCAACCGCACAATCGGCCTGCGTGATGTGTGGGCAGGTCGTGTTGCCTAGCTTTCCGAGCCGTCGACCTCAGGAATGCCGTTTGTGATTAGGCGCATGACAAGGTCAGCAGCCACTCACCGCTGTTGCTTCTGCTGCATCTGTTGCTTCGCTCAACGCTCACAGTAGCTCTCGCCAGTTCCTCTTAGCTCTTTCCAGAACTAAGACCAGATCTCAGACAGGATCTCGGACAGGATCTCAGACAAGAGCTCGTACTAGAGCTTCCAAGGATTTAGTGCCACCAGCGGCGTACGCTGCATGGTACTTGCAAAACCACCAGCACCAAGAATTCAACCATACCTATTATTCGCAGGGGAACACCCACCGATCGGAACGGCCGTGGTTTGAGCACCGCCGGCCAAAAACGCACAGGGAGAGTTGTCAAACCATGAGCCTATACATCACCAACACGCAATCAGGTCAAAAAGAACTTTTTGAGCCGATCAACGCGGATTGTGTGCGGATGTACGTGTGTGGACCGACGGTTTATAACCTCGCGCACATTGGAAATGCCAGGCCAGTCGTGGTGTTCGACACCCTCTATCGACTACTCAAAACCCAGTTCGATAAAGTGCTGTACGGACGCAACATCACCGATATTGATGACAAAATCATCACGGCAGCGCGCGAGCGTGGCGTTGGCATAGACGAAATCACCTCTGAATTCACGCAAAAATATCGAGAAGATGTGGCCGGGCTGAATGCGCTGACTCCGGACCTTGAACCTCATGCCACTGAAAATATCGAGCCGATGCATAAGCTCATTCACGCTTTGCTCGATCGAGGACACGCGTACGAGGCTGACGGTCACGTGCTGTTTGATGTCACATCATCGGCTGACTACGGCAGCCTGTCCGGTCGTTCGCTAGACGACATGATGGCTGGCGCTCGCGTTGAGGTAGCCAGTTACAAGCGCCACCCCGGCGATTTTATCCTCTGGAAGCCATCGAGTTCCGACGAGCCGGGCTGGACGAGTCCCTGGGGTCGCGGCAGACCAGGATGGCACCTTGAGTGTTCCGCGATGATTCGAGAGCATCTTGGCGAAACTATCGACATCCACGGGGGAGGGCGCGATTTGATTTTTCCCCATCACGAAAACGAGATTGCGCAAAGTTGCTGCGCCTATGGCGATGACTTCGTAAAGTATTGGATGCACAACGCCTACGTCGACATGGACGGCGAGAAAATGTCCAAATCGCTGGGTAACGTGCGTACGATTCGCGACCTGCTGGCGAAATATCCCGGAGAGGTTCTGCGTCTCGCGTTGCTGACAGCGCACTACCGTTCCGCACTGAGTTTTTCGGAAACTCTGTTGGATCAAGCTCGGCAAACGCTCGATACGTTCTATACCGCGCTACGTGAAGCTGCGCTCGAAGAAACCGAGGAAGAGCAGCGGATTGTATTGGGTGACGACGAACCAGCGTACGCTGCGCTCTGCGATGACCTGAATACACCGCTAGCGATCAGCGAGATGCATGCATTGGCACGGTCGATTCAAAAGAGCAGTGCGAACGAACAGCGTGAAAACGCGCGCCGTCTAAAAGCCTGCGGAGCACTGATGGGCATTTTGCAACTCTCGCCCACGGAGTGGTTCCAAAATACGGTAGCGGCCGACGAGGACGCTCTCTCGGCTGAGCACATCGAGGCGATGATTGCAGAACGGACGGCGGCTAAAGCGGATCGTAACTTCGCACGGGCCGACGAGATCCGTGATGAGCTGAATGCCGGCGGCGTGCAGCTTGAAGACGGTCCTAGTGGGACCATTTGGCGTCGTGCTTAGGCCTAGCTAAGAAAGCGTAGAGCGTCTTTTCGATCACATTGCCTCGCTTCGCACGCAAAATACGGTGCTGATTATTCAGCCAGCTTTGATTGACGAGGCATAGGTGTGTCAGTACTATTCGGCGTCGTTTTTTGGCGGGTTTAGCAGCTTCCGTTAGCAAGACCTTCTCGGGGGTTAAGTTTCTTCCGGGTGAGGGCTCCTCTCGGGTTCCTGGCGCTAGGAAGCGCAGGGCCCATGGAGCATACATCGTAGTAACCGGTACTGATGCTGACTCTAAGAAAGGGCTCTAAGCTAAGGCAGCGAGGTAAGGGTATTGTCCTTACGCCAGATGAACGGTCGCGAAAACGAAGGTACCGTTTTAAACAAAGGCACTGTCGTTAAAACATAGGTAGTATGCAAGAAACATCGGGGTATAGCGCAGTCTGGTAGCGCGCCTGCTTTGGGAGCAGGATGTCGGGAGTTCGAATCTCTC
>JBCCNK010000055.1:0-15494 GCA_039025875.1 Pseudomonadota bacterium | reverse complement strand
GGGTCATGCAGGCTAGAACATGCGTAAGCCAAACGATCTTCGGCACCGCTGGCCTTAGCCCAATCGCCTAGGTACCTCAGGTCTTGCCCCCAGTCTAAGTTGCTTCCTAGTAAATGATTTGCTCCATTCAGCGGCCCCCGCGTCGATTCATTAAAATAACTCAGGCTATGCGGATAAATCCACAAACTGCTCGCAACGAACCAGAGAAGCAAGGACGAAGGAGCGGCCACCAACAGCAGTCTCGCGACACGTCGCAACGCATTTACGCACATTAGAGCGTCGCCCCGGAAAAATGCAAGCTTTTTTTGCACCAATCTCGACAGTGCTTTACCTGCAGCTCCCCCAATCCAGATGAATAGGTACGGAAAAGTGGGCAGCACATAACGAAAGTGCTCGCTGAAACCTGTCTTGGAACTCACGACACAGAGCACGACTATCGCAGGCGTTAGCAGGATCAGTGTGTCGCGTGCGGGAACCTTTCTAGCCGCCAAGCTTTGCCCTAACCACTTCAAAATCAGGCAATAAATACCCAACACCCAGAGCCCCAGCGGGACTTTTATGAGCCCTGCATATAGGTAGTAGTACCACCAGCCGTGGTTTCTCCACTCGCCTCGCAGGTAGGAGGGGCGGTCGCTGCTTTCAAAGTCTCTCTGCTGGATGTCGATTCCGAGCAGGTAGTTCTTTGGGAAGGGCACTGAGATGAGTGACATTCTTGTGTCACCGAAGCGATTGGCTGCCTGGGAGTCAGCCGTTTCGTCGTCTTCCAGGTTGCCCGTGAAAAGCTGGCTTACGAAGTGGAATTCCCCCAGTGGTTTGAAGCTACCTTCAAATCCATAGCCTAGATTGATGATGTAGAGTCCGAGCGTCATTCGCACTGCGAGCATTCCGGCCTCACGGCCCCACCTTCGGGAGGTCATCGACACCCGGTCCTGCCAGCGGTAGATAAGCCACAACAGTGGCCAGAGCGGGTAAAAGAGAATGAGCGTTGTCTTAGCCAGTTCGGCTAGCCCAAGTACCACACCCGTTAGAGCCGCCTGGGTCCAGGTCGGATTTTTCAGCCACTTCCAGAACGTGTAACAGGCGGCTAGGCCGAGGGCCGTTGCATGAGCGTCTGCCGTGATCAGCGAGGCGTGAGCCAAGATGTTTGGCTCAAAGCACCAGATGAAGCAGGCGATCAGTCCAGCTTGTCGTCCGTAAAGGTCTCGCCCCCAGAGGTAACAGACGATCGCCCCGAGCCAGCTGAACGGCATGCACGCCCAGCGGGCAATCATGGTCAAGAAGAAGGTTCGCTCGCCATTTGCGGCAACGAAGTCTTCGCCCATCCCGAACACTGGCCGAGCACCAGGGCCCTCGTAGAACCCCGACCAATCTTCTTCGCAGCCCACTGCCATGACCGGCAGCGCTGCAACCATTCGCACCAAGGGCGGATTGACGCGGTACAGCTCAAATCGCCCAAACTTCCAGTGGCTCAGCCCCGCTACCAGGTGCCCCGGTTCGTTGAGCGTTGGGCTGTGGGCGTACGCCGAGTACATCAGCAGAGCCGAGTGCACCGCGAGCATCGCAACAATCAGCCGCCAAGCAACACGAGGGCAATCGACCGCCTGACTGAGCCTTGCAACGCTGTAGATGAGGGTTTGCATCGCGTGCCGCTTAATGGAGGCCGCGTCGAATCAGTCTCGAAATTTGTACCAGATGATGCACCACAACGCACGCAATCCATCTGGCCTTCCCCGTTTTATTAGCCAGTCCTTGTGAGAGGATCTTGGTTAAGTGGACCGCTGCCTTGCCGTAGCGGAGGAGCTTGCTGAGGCGTAGCCGAAGCAAGCTCCGGAGCGGAGGTAAGGCAGCGGGCGGCGAACTCCGCCGGGGTCTGGTAGTCGAGCGAGCTGTGCATCTGGTGGTGGTTGTAATCGAGCCGCCAGTGGTCGACCACCCAGCGGGCGTCTTCGATGCCGACGAACAGCTCGCGGTTCAGGCACTCGTCGCGGAAACGGCTGTTGAACGACTCGACGTAGCCGTTCTCCCACGGGCTTCCCTTGGCCACGAACAAGGTCTGGACGCCCGCTTGGACAGCCAACGCGTCACGGCCTTCGCGACGAACTCGGGGCCGTTGTCGCGGCGGATGTGCTCGGGAGCCCCGCGTACGGCGAACAGGTAGCCCAGCACGTCGACCACCTGGGTCGCGGTGAACGACCGGCCGACCTCGATCGCCAGCGACTCACGCGTGAACTCGTCGATCACCACCAGCATCCGCAGCTTGCGCCCCTTCTCCGTCACCTCCTCAACGAAATCGTAGCTCCAGATGTGGTTCGGCCGCTCGGGACGCTTGCGCACGCAGCTGTTCTCGCTGCCGCCGCAGACGCCCCGCTTACGCCTGCGCTGCTTCTTGGGCACTTGCATCGAGTGCTCTTTCCACAAACGCTCGACCCGCTTGTGATTCACGATCCGCCCACGGCGACGCAGCGCCTTGGTCATCCGAGGGCTGCCGTACCGAGTCCGGCGACGCGAGATCGCTCGCATCTCCTTCAGCAGCTCTTCATCCTCGGGACGCTGACGCTTGGCGTAACGCTGCACGCCTCGCGGTTGGCCGAGAACACGGCAGGCCCTGCGTTCGGAGACTTTTTCGGGGCCCAAGCACCGGCGGACTTCTCTCAACGGCCGCCCGACGCTGCTCGGGGCTCAGAAGTTTCCCTTCGCGGCTTCCTTCAAGATCTGGTTGTCCAGGGCCTGGTCCGCCACCAGCTTCTTCAGTCGGGCATTCTCTTTCTCAAGCGATCGAAGCTGCTTCGCCATCTCGGGAGCCATGCCCCCGTACTTCTGGCGCCAGCGGTAGTACGACTGCTCCGAAATCTCCAGCTGACGACAGGCGTCCGGAACCTTCTGGCCCTGGCCAAGCAGCACATCCGCTTGACGGAGCAGATCAATGATCTGTTCCGGGGTCTTACGAGTCTTCTTCATCTTCAGAGAATCCTTTCCGGGCTGCGCCCGGGTGCGATCCTCTCATTTCGACTGGTGCAATTTAAGTGGGGAAGGCCAGCATTCGAATAGTGTCTTAAAGCCGCTCATCGAGGAAGTGGTAACTTGGATGCAGAGCAAGGCACTCGACGACCGTGATGATTGAGCGTCTCTACTGGGGACCACTGCATTGGCAACGCAGAGGTCTGTGCAGATATTCGGGCTTATAGGCCCGATTTTGCTGCGGAGCCGATCGAAGAGGAATACCCAATTTCAAGAAATCGGGTGTCGTTGCAAGCCAAGAAGTGCCAAAAGTTTGCGGCGATGTTACAAACGCGTCCCGAACGCAGAAAGTCATTCCTTGCTTGTTGATGTAAATCAAATCTAGCGGCACACTTGTGGCAATCAAGAAGGCTCGCTGGTATTGCCCTAAACGGTCTATTTGGGCCATTCAGTCCCATCGTTGGGTATCAATTGGGTATCGAGCAAGTTCGTTAAGTGTTAATGGCATCCCCTGCTTCGCCTTGAAGTGCAGCAAGTGAGAGGCTGAGGGGCTGGACCGCCGCGTTCGTCGTAGTGCAATGAAACCTTGATCCTCCGAAACTGTAGTCGCCGCATCATGCCATCTCGATACTTCCTTCAGGTGATGTTCAACCTCCGGTCCATTGGATCGGAGACTGGAATCGTTTGAACGGAGCGAGTCAGGAGGACTTAATACTAACACTCGCATCATCCTAGCAGGCCGTTGAAGAATTTTTTTGCCGTATATTTTTGATATTGGTATGCGTGCAAGTAACAAAAATTGCAGGCAGATCCGCACGATATCGAAATTTTGCAACGCCGCAATCGGGCCAATCACAAAAATATACGGCAAAAAAATTCTTCAACAGCCTGCTAGCGATCAGACCTCCGACCGCCAACCTGCTCGATTCTCAATCGCGATTCACAGCCTTGCGCATTCTTCTCACCCAAACGACTATCGCTAGTATCGATACTAAAGCAATATTGAGCCACAAAAAAAGCTTTGACGGACGCCTTGCACCTTCGATAGTTGCAGTGGGCACTGGTATCCCACCTGGCAAGTCGTTGTTGCCGTTTCGTGGGATCTTGCGATCAATCAGTGGCACCGCATGACGCCGATCGACAACCAAAGTGCCCCCAGGCAGCCCAATCCCCTCCGGAAGAAAGTTGTCAACCCCAAGACCTTCATTCACACTCTTCCATTCCATCGACACTACCAGCCTACCCCTTTCGACAGGCTCACCCGTGTCATAGTCGCGGTCAGTATCCACGCCACGCCATCTCACTGGAACTACCATATCACCTGAATTAGCGTATTCGATGTCCTCAATCACTTTCTGTGCGTTCAGCAACTTGCCATTTTCACGCTCACTGTACTGCAACACCTTCGTTATCTGCATTTTATCGATGTCTACTTCTAAGTCACGCACGATGAAATAACGGAAGTTCTCTTGCGTTGAATCCGCGGCGAATCGCGTGCTTGCTTCCAACAGCAACCGCCCCTTCAAGCGGTCACCATCTGGCTCTAGCTTAAGTGTATTGTGATAATAGGGGAGTAGCTCCTTAAGGGATTGCAGCCCCCACCCTGCAATTGGCCCATATCCTGCAACTCTTGGGTCCCTGACCAGTAATTCCGTCGAATCGCTGGTGTATCCAAGCGGGCGGATTTCGACAGCCCCTCCATTAAGGCTGTCAATGTAAACCTCGGTAGGGGATTGTGATATGAAGAGACGGCTGCCGGAACTGTGTGCTATCCACCTCCAGACCCCTTTTGTGTCATCAAAAGCGAACTCAAAGCGATTGCTACGGCCAAACGCGTTGTCGTATACCCCCGAAGCCTCATCAACACTCAAAACTACCTCTCCGCTCCAGACGCGGGTGGCATGGGCTAGTAGCTTTGCAGCTGCCTGACTCGACTTGGCTGAACCAGCTTTGGCTGAGCACACCGCACAGCCAATCGCTAAGCACGACAAAAAATATGCTTTCCAACTCATAATACGTACGACCTTGCTCGGAAATAAACGCTGGGTGTCCGGGGTTGCCATGCCTTGTGGAGCACAAATTATGGGGCGTGGGGGCTTTGCCCCCCACGCCCCATAGTAGCTAATAACGGACACTGATCCCCAGCCCAAGAATTTCAAAAGGGCTCAGACGGGCAAGTGAAACCACTTGCAACATCTGGAGTCCTGGGGGCGACATTCTGAGTCGATGATGCAAAGCACTCAGTGGGACCGCCTAGTCGACGCGCTTGGCAGTCTATCCCGCAGTTCTCTGATACGCCGCAGTGGATCTGGCTTAAATCGGTACTGCCATTAGTTCCCGATATACCCCCCTTGGTTTTTGCGTAAGATGCACCGCTATAACTGATTCCTCCAGTAGTCTGGCACTCATCTCGCACAAACGGATCCATCCACGGTGCCCACGATGGCGGGTCGTATGTAACAGTGACGCACGCTACACCGGCACAGCCGCCCGAGGTTGGTCCCGGGCAGGTGTCGCTGTCATCCACGGTGCAGTTCTCCATTAGCTGACCTCCACACAGATGCTTGGCCTCTGCATCTCTAACCAATCGCACTTTTGCCAAGCCGGTGTCAGTTGGCACTAACCCAGCAGTGATAAAACTTAAGACAACCAGAAATGCACCAGAAACTACTAAAAGCTTCACATCCCCCTCCTTTTGACTAATGGTAGCAGGAACCCCAGTAGGCACGATAAAAAGACAGCCAGTGATAGATAGAAGAATGCATCAGACTTGGACGGCAAGACTTCTATCTCAGAGACGCGATCACAATACTCTATCGGAACCAAGACAAAGCCGCTTGATCTCTGAGCAAGCGCAGCAAATGGCAGCATTTTCCGCCCTTCCAGGCCGTCCCATACAGTAGCGATTTGGCAGCTAGGATTCAAGGACTCCACGATGAGGTAGTGCCCGAGGTCCTGCCCATTATTTCGCAGCAACAGAATGTATGGTTCGTCTAGCTTGATAAAACGGCCGCTTCCGGCAGACGTAATACAGCACTTAACGCCAAAATGATCCAGCAGAGATCGCAGCCTCGGCAGCGGCAGACCTTTCCGGAGTTCCTCTCCCGTTGAAAGCAAGACGATTTCGTGCAGAGAAACCTCTTGCCCCCGATTTTTCAGCAGTTGCCTAATACATCGTTGGCCGCACACCGCATCTCCAACCCGGGAAGGCTGGGCAAATACCGACCCGGTAAAGGCAGCCAAGGAAACCAACGCGAGCAACTGCATTCTACACAGCATACTCATTGCAACACTATTTCTGGTCCTGTGCAACGTTGCAAACAAGGCTGGCCCTGGCAACTTCTTTGCCATGCTCAACGGCAACAATAGGCAATACATAGTTGTTAGTATCTTCAGCCCCCGGCACGATTTTAATCTTTAGCGCGTACAAATTCGGCCCCGCTTCCTGAGAAGCTGTCAAGTCAACCGAGAAGCCAGCCTCACCGGAGGGGGGCGTATCGAAAAAAAACTTCGTGCTGCTGCTTGCGTTGGTTAGCGAGCAGAGCAGCTCTCCAAAAAAGGCACCATCCTCTTTTGTGAAATAAACCGCATCCGGGATCAGTCTAAGAGTTGAATAAGGGTGCCTGCGGAGGAGCACAGCCGACATCGTGCGTTCGGGAGCGATTCCTGACTCATTGCTTCTGACAGCTTCGCCTGTATCTAAGGCAAACCTAAGCATACCAATGGTGGATAGGTCGCTAGGCCGGGGAGGGGCGACCTGGAAACTTATTATCCACTCCATCGTAACCCTACCCGGGCTGCAGGAACACGTGTCCGTCGACTCGAGGGTCACATTTGAATCTGTAACCCAGTTAGGTTTATCAATTAGGCGGACCGAAGGTGTATCACGGTTGGTTGCACATGAAACTGTGGCTGCCGTGGCGATTGCCTCAGGCGATCCATTCGGACCAAAGTAAACATCGATAGCCTCTTTCATAACAATTGGATTTTCCGACACAGTGCCCGATATCGTGAAACGCGTATCGCGAGAACGCCCGCCGTTTGATGGTGTTAGCCGAGCGACTGCACTGACCGAGAAGGGCCCCGTAGCAGTACCGGTGATCAAGACCCCTTCGAGCACCGCAACGTCTTCTGGGTAAAGCTCCGCCTGGCGGGCGGTGAGTCTCAGGCAGGTGCATGAAGGAACGGGCCGAGACAGCGTGGCATGAGTCTCAAGGAGGTTGGGAAGCCTGAATTCGATGCTATGCTTGGAGGAGGGCTGCACGACACCCAAATTGCATTCGCAAGCTGGCGTCGAAACCTGTGCATCTGCTGGAAGTCGCTGACACCCGGCGGTAGTCAGCAAATAACTACTACACAGCAACGATGCGTTCAATCGGCGGAGTCGGCTTTGGCTTGGCATGTCGGATTCATAGTAAAAATTAGCTATTATTACCCCACTCTAGAGAGAGTCTTGCCTCGGTGATGGTGCAGCCACACGGATAAATGTGTAACCCGCCAAGCGAGCACAGGCGGCGGAATCGTCAAGGTCTCTTACGTCTGGCCTTTTTGGCAGCTTTAGCACATTGACGCTCATGATGTGGCATGCCGGAATTCTGGCTTTTCGCTCCCCCACAGCTCCTGAATTTATGCTTTGCTCACGAATCATGGCGGCGTTCGAGGCCGCGAGGTCGTATAGCACTGGTGCTTTGGTGGCAAAGAGCGATATATAACAGCCTCGGTGTCTCGAACTGGCCCGCAGTGTCGCGTCTAGGTATCGGAGGTCCTGCCCCCAATCGAGGTTGCTCCCAAGCAGGTGTTCCGCACCATTCTGCGGCCCCCCGATCGCTTCGTTGAAGTAACTCAAGCTATGAGGATAAATCCAAACGCTGCTCGTCGCCAGCCAAGCGAGCAAGAAATTTCCCCCGCATCGAAGATGCACTCGCGCATCAACAGATCGCGTTGCACCTCTGCCTCGCGAAGAGGCAGCAGATTTCGAGGCATTTTTCGTTAATACGCCCGCGACACCCCCGAGCCAGATGAACAGAAAGGGGAAGGCAGGCAGGACATATCGGAAGTGTTCGTTGATTCCCGTTTTGGAACTCACCACGCAAAACACCACTACCGCTGGGGTTAAGAGGATCATTGTGTCGCGGCTAGCAGCGATTTTTGAGGAGGTGCCATTTGGCAGGGCTGCACATGCCAGGATTGGGCAAATGCACCTAAGGCCCACCAAAAGAAGCAAACCAAGGGGCGCTTTAATTGTTCCCGCGTAGAGGTAATAGTACCACCAGCCTTCATCGCTCCATTCACCTGCCAGATAGAAGGGGCGACCGTAGTGCTCAAAGTCTTTCTGTTGAATGTCGATGCCGAGAAGGTAGTCCTTGGGGAATGGGGCGGGAAGGTGCTCGAGGGGCGTGTTGGCGAATCGGTTGGCGGTCGGTTGGTAGTCAGTTTGCGGATATCGAATTTCAGATTGCGCAGTCTCTTTCGTCTCCCCGGTGAATAGTTCGCTAACAAAGTGAAAATCTCCGAGTGGCTGAAAGCTTCCTGCAAAGCCGTAGCCGAGGTTCACGATGTAAAGACCAATGGCGATCCGCATCACCAGCATACCCCCTTCGATGAGCCACTTCTTGACGGTCATCTGCGCACGGTCTCGCCAGCGGTAGATGAGCCACAAAAGCGGCCAGAGAGGATATAGGAGGATAAGCGTTGTCTTGGCTAATTCGGCTAATCCTAAGATAACGCCAGTTAGAGCAGCCTGCGTCCAGGTCGGCTCTTTAAGCCAGCGCCAGAACGTGTAGCAGGCGGCTAGCCCAAGGGCTGTTGCGTGAGCGTCAGCTGTAAGGAGTGAGGCGTGGGCAAGGATATTGGGTTCGAAACACCAGATGAAGCAGGAGATTAAGCCAGCAACCCGACCGTGAAGGCCTCGCCCCCAGAGGTAGCAGACGATCGCCCCAAGCCAGCTGAATGGTATGCACATCCAGCGGGCGATCATCGTCAAAAAGAGTGTTCGCTCGCCATTTGCGACGACGAAGTCCTCGCCCATGTCGAATACTGGTCGAGCATCCGGGCCTTCGTAGTAGCCAGACCAGTCTTCCTCATAGCCGACTGCCATCACTGGCAACGCAGCTACCATCCGCACCAATGGAGGATTGACACGGTATAGCTCAAACCGCCCAAACTTCCAGTGGCTCAGCCCTGCAACCAGATGCCCAGGCTCGTTAAGTGTTGGGCTGTGAATGTACGCGGAGTACATCAGCAGTGCAGAGTGAACCGCGAGCATCATGGCGATCAAACGCCATGCAACCTTGGGGCAATCAACCGCCTGTCCTAGCCGCTGAAAACTATTAGCAAGAGATTGCATTCCGGTCGATTCAATCTAACGTCGTTTTGATCAGTCGCCGAGTCTATACCGAAAAATGCACCAAAGCGCACGCAATCCATCGCGGACGCCAATTTTTTTCCCCTCGGTGTAACTGCGGGGAGCGTAAGAGACGGGGATTTCAGCGAACCTCGCGTTCATCCGGGCAAGCTTTGTGGTGATTTCAGGCTCAATCCCGAAGCGTTTCTCGCGGATCTCGATCCCTTCAAGAAGTTCTCGACGGAACGCTTTGTGCCCTGTTTCCATGTCGCTGAGTGACAGACCTGTGGCATAGTTGGAGAGCCAGGTCAACACGCCGTTTGCGATACGCCGCACTCTCGGTGTGGGAGCAATTTGACCACCGGCGAAGCGGCTGCCATAGCACACGTCCGCCTTGCCGGTGAGGATTGGCTCAACCAGAAAAGGTATCGCTTCCGGGGTGTACTCGAAATCCGCGTCTTGAATTACCACCACGCAGCCCGTAGCCTGCTGGAGGCCGGTGCGGATCGCGGCCCCTTTGCCGCGGTTGGTCGGATGTCTGAGCAGTACAAACCGCGGGTCGTTGATCTTACCGAGGCCCAGGTCGTGATCGGAGCCATCGTCGATGGCGATGACCTGCGAGACGATCGACTGCGCCAGCAACCGATCAACGACCTGACCTACGGTCTTCGCTTCGTTGTAGACCGGCACGATCACCGACACACCACAGCCGAGTGCGCTGCTGCCTTCTAGTTCGTTCTTCATTCGGCTAGTAGTCCAGACGGCTCTTTCAGACCATCGATGCTCGGCAGGTCGCGCGAGGCGGAGACAACAACGCCATCCAGAAGTTGGATTTCTACGGGTGCCTGGACAAACCACTCGCGTTCATCGGCTAGCCTAGCATGACGCGCGTGCGAACCAACAATGGGGCCGTACGGCGGCACTTCGATGAGCAGTACATGCTGACCTGCTGGGAGTTGCTCGTAGAGAGGCTTTGCCTCTTGGCACTTCGGGCAGTCGCGATGATAGAGAACAACGATCCATTTTCCGTGGTCCAAGGCCTGCTTTGGCCGAAGGTGCGGTTTAAGTGGAAAGGGCCTGCCTATCCACTCTTCAGGCTCCAGGATTACTAGGCCAGAAGACTCGGCTAGAAGATCTAGCCCAACATCCTGCGTCGGGCTGAGTAGCGGCAACGCGCACGCGACGGCTGCTACGCCGTAGCCAGCGAGTAGCCATTCAAGCCGTGTCGATACCTCAAACTGCTTCGGTCGCCAAAAAGCCAGCATCGCCAATACAATCAAATCGAGGGCAAACGTAGCCCAAGGGCTGATACGAATCAGGCCGAAGCAGCCGCACGATTCGTACCCGGACACTGCCCGATAGAACGAGAACGCAGCAAATGCGATAAAGAGCAGCTGCGTTGCTTGCTTCGCAGTTCGTTGCCACCGACCGGAGAGCAGCCAAGTCGCAACTGCCAACTCGATCTGCACGACAAACGCGGTGAGCCATTTCGGCAGTTCATAAGCGGCTTCGAGCACGGCCGATTCAACGGGCGAGAACGACTTGAGCACGGCGGTTGCTACAAGCAGAAAAGCGACACCGCCTGGGAGCAGGGCAGCCCATTGCTTGCGTATCCAAGCTCTGTTCGATCTGGACGAAACAGTCAGCAAACCAATCACCAATGTAGCCGATTGCGACTTCTAGACGCGTGTCCGCCAGTTATAGAGGCGCAACCCAAATGCACCGCCCACGGCCATTGCCACTAGAGCAATCTGGATGGCCGCTTGATCGTCGGTCACCGGGGGCCCGTTCACCAGCCGCAGCATCGGAGTGAGAGCGACGACCACCCAGCACATAAACTCAATAGCGGGCGATATCTCGCGAAAGGCAACGCGGTCAGACGGCGGCACCTCGTTGCCTGGTGGATCGCTTTTTTCTGCTGGGCCGATCTCTTGCTCCGATTCGGTAGCTTCCTTCACTTTGCTTGCTCCAACAACCACTCCCAAAGCTGGCTGGAAGAAACAACTTCTCGGCAAATAAAGTGCCCTTCTCCGGGCAGCAAGCTGAGTTTTGGAGAGCTACCTTCCTCGCGAAGTGCCTTGGCCATTTCCTTGCTTTCGATAACCGGCACGACTTGATCTTGTTCTCCGTGGAACATCCAGCTCGGGATCTCGGCTGCTCGTTCGGCGAGGGCTGTATCGCCACCGCCTGCGATTGCCACGATCGCCGCGAATCGGTCCGGGGCCGAAGCAGCCACGCTCCAAACACCATAAGCACCCATGCTATAACCGATCAACGAGACCCGCTTCGGGGCAATTCGGTAACTCTTGGCGATCCGGTCGACAACGTGCAACACGTCATCCGCCTGCCAGGAGTAGCCTTCGAGGCATTGCGGCGCAGCAACCACCGCGTCTAGGGGAATCTGCTCAGGAATCACGGAGAAAACGCTGTATTTATGCCGCAAGCGGCTCGGATCGTTTCCGCGCTCACCCGAGCCATGAAGAAAAACAACTAATGGCCACTCTTCCCGGGTTGAGTAATCCTCGGGCAGGTAAATTACCCCTTCGCGGGCGATTGCCCGGGCTTCCGAGCCGTTGTGGCATCGAAAGATACCGACTGCGCCCGGCCTGGCCGCCTTGAGCCAGCGGGTGACGCCAGGATAGGCAAGCTGTGCAACGAGTGCGGTGACAGCTATTGCCAATGCGGTGGTCAAAATCCGCTCAGTAGTCTTATTCGCATTGGCCACTTTGTCGCCTGCGGTCAGTTGTAGAGCTCAGCCGAGATGCTTCACAAGAGATGGCATAGTTGGTACTCTGCCAAAGAGGATTTAGAGGTGCCGCGAACATCGACCCCTTGGCCCAGCTCGATGTTCGCAGCCTGTGTGACGCTCGATCATATTTCGTATCAACCGCCGTGTTTCCAGATAGTGTAAGTGTAGCTTTGGCATGAATCAGCGCCGAAGACACGATTGCGGTAACCGTCATGGGTTCGCCTGGCTAGAGGTTCTGCTCGCGCTCGCAATCGTAATGCTGCTCGTCCAGCTGGTGCCAAGCCAGTCTCGTTTCCTTCTTAACTGGTCGCTCCACAGTATCAACCCTCTGAACTGGTCACAGGCGACTTGGCTCGTCGTCAATGTTCTGGCCATCGTCGCGCTTGCTTTGGCGGCCTCTTGGGCTTCAATCAAGGAGCAACTTAACCGCCGCCGCAGCGAGTCCAGACATCGCCGCCAAAGTGAGGAGGCGACAACAAAGCAACGGGAGCTTGCAGAAGAACGAGCCCTTTACGAGCGCATGCACGAAGCACGCAAGCGTCGAGACTTTTGACTTCCCCTCAACAAGGCAACCGGGAAGAGGTCGCCCAATGATGCCTCAATATCAGCAGAGTAAATATACTCTTTGTAATCCCGCACCGTACCGAAATGGCGTCTCGCTAATCGAACTGTTAGTGGTTGTCGCCATTCTTGGGCTACTCTTACAGTTGCTATTGCCCGCAGTCCGCAACTCGCGCGAAGCGGCCCGAAAGATAACCTGCAGCAACAACCTGCGGCAGATCGGCATAGCTCTTAATGGACATTTAGCGACCTATGGCCACACACCACACCACCAAGTCAATACCGAGCCTGGTCCTGGGGGCAAGGGGATGTTTAACAGCCTCGTATTCCTGCTCCCTGGTATCGAGCAACAAGAACTCTACGACCGAATTGACTTCAGTTATCACGCCCCTTACTGGACGAGCAAAGAGAACAATCATTCGGATGGACGACACGCTGAAATAGCAGGGACTCAAGTCGAATCCTTCCTCTGCCCGCTAGATCCGCCAGGCAATAAGGCCTGGGTCGACCACGACATTACGGCAGCAAATAACAGCTACGTTGGCAACGTCGGTTGGCCCTATCACTCGTCAGGTATTCACGGTGAGACCGGGGCAAGCGAGGACCAGTTCGCTTTGCCCAATGGGTTTCTGTCGGTTCAGACCCTGCGGCCCGCCGATAAGATGCCCGAACAAAACTTTAGTGGAGAGTGGAGAGACATTGACGTCACTCCGGCCAGCATGACTGACGGCCTGAGCAAGACGGTTGCCTACAGTGAGCGCCTTATCAACAAGAACTACCTGCCAACTATCACCGCCGAGACTTATCCACCGCCTGACCTGCGATTGCTCCGCCTCAAGTTCACCAGCAAAAAAGTCTTATCCCAAGAAGAGCACTTCCAGATTTGCGACCAGCTAGAGGTTGTTGACGTGCCGAAGGCGATCACTGGCTGGAGTATCATGGCCGGATCAACTTGGTTTTCTGGCAGCGGCGAGGCTTTCAACACCTATCAACACCTTATGCCCCCTAACACACGAAGCTGCACTCCGTATTACGGTTCGTGGTGGGTTGGAAATATCGCCAGTTCGCCAAGCAGCTACCACCCGGGCGGTGTAAACACGGTGATGGCGGACGGCTCGGTTCACTTTATTGCCGACGAGATCGACCGCGTCGTCTGGTGGGCGCTCGGCAGCCGTAACGCCGGGGATATTGCGCAGCTTCCATGAACCGCCCCACCGAGCCTATTCTATCGCCTGCTGCCTCGCGTTACGTGGCTTTAGCTTGTTCGGTCTCCACGCTGCTGACAGCTAGCGTAGCTGCCGATTTCCAGCCAAGATATTGGACCGACGATAGTGGCCAGCAACATCGATATGTGCTTTATGTCCCCGAAAAGTCGGCGTTGAGCGGGTCACCTCCACTCATTCTTTTTCTCAACGGTGTAGGCCAAAACGGCAATGACGGCTTGCAGCAGGCCCGCGCTAACTTTGGGCCTTGCATCTGGGAGAAGCGGTTTCGGTTTCCGTTCCTAGCCCTATTCCCTCAGTGCAACGCCGGTAGCTCTTGGTCGACGGTAGGGAGCAGCGAAGCGGAGCGGGCGATTGCAATCCTCGACGCCATCGTTGACGAGTTTGATGTCGATGAAGACCGTATCTACCTAACTGGCCCCTCTTCGGGAGGCGCTGGCGTATGGAGTGTCGCTGCGGCCTACCCCGATCGCTTTGCGGCGATCGCGCCGATGTGCGGCATGCTAGGCAATAAAGACTTTGTTGAACCGATTGTTAAAGCACGCATTCCCGTCTGGAACTATTGGTGCATTGAAGACAATCCGACACTCGTCGCATTCAACAAAGATGTTCACCAGCTTCTTTGGGAGCGAGGTCTCAGCCCCCTCGCCACCGAAACTGGAACACCCGACTTCTACCATAATTGTTGGGACGTGGGTTACCGCACCCCGCCTCTTTACGAGTGGTTGCTTCGGCAACGCAAGAGCAAGAACCTCGCTCAAGCTTTGTTCCAGCGGCTCGACCTGGCGAGCGGCTGGTCGGGCATTGACGGCGACGTTTGGCGATACGTCAGTGAAAACGACGGCGAGGTTACCTTAGAAGCTACGGTGAGCGAAAAGCCTCGCGGAGATCTGCCCCTAACGACTAAACGCTCTTTCAGTGGCGCTGAACTACATTTTGAGGTGTCTGGAGAAGGCTTTAAGGGGCTAGAGATCAGCCTTCTAGCTGAAGAGGACGCACGTGCTGCAACAGTGATGCTAATCCCACCTACACTAGGTGATGGTGGTGTTTACCTAGGCAGCGAACGCAAGTGGGTCATTGGCCTTGATCCGGTTGCCCAAGCGACCTTCGACGAAAACAAGTGGAACGACGTTCGCATCAAGTTAGCGGGGCAAGAAATTACCGCTGATCTAAACGGTTGGCGACTATTCCAAGCGTCGCTTAGAGAAGCTGTTGCTGGCCCAATCCGTTTCTGCTTGGCCGGGGCTGAAGCAGGAAGCCCCATCCGACTCCGGCGACTGCGAGCCCGGTAAGCTAGCAAAGATGCACGATTCTCGACAACCTAGCTCCTTGATGCTTCGCTCGGGTTTGTTGCTGTTCTTCTGGTGGCTTCCCGAAATAGTGATCGGAGGCGAGAGCCAAGAATTATCTGTCAGTGATATCGTTGCCGCTTGGAGCCAACGCGAGAAGTCCACACAAGCAGCTCGAATCGAGTGGACTTGGGATCAGACCGGGCACTACCGTTGGGGCGGGAATCGCCCAGAGTGGACAGAAGAGAAGCGAAACGCGGGTCAAAACCAGCGGCGAAATATCTTTACCCTTAATCGTCAAGCATGTCGCTACGAAACGTTCCGTCAAGTCTATGATAATCGCATCTTGCTTCGCCCTGATCTGACTAATC
>JBCCNK010000054.1:0-15662 GCA_039025875.1 Pseudomonadota bacterium | reverse complement strand
TCGGCGATTTCCGAGCGAAGCATGATTTCGTCCAGATTGAGATCACCATCCGAGGGGTCTCGGCTCATCAACGCGTTGCCCAAACGCCGTACGATATCGGTCCAGCCATCGGCGACGAGGTCCTCAGCAGCCGGCTCGCCCTGTAGAATTGCACTAAAGTTCTCCCGCCGCTTTCTTTGCCAGCCAGCCTCCAATGATTGGTACCACGATTCAGCCGTTGGTTTGTTTCCTCGCAGACCGACGGAAGAAGGCGTACGCTGAAAGACGTAGAGCTCCTTTACGCTCTTACCGAGAAACGGCACACACTGGATCGCGGTTGCCCCCGTGCCAATGATCGCAACACGTTTGTCGGCGAGCTTGTTCATGCCGCCTTTGTGAGTGCCGCCCGTGTAGTTGTAATCCCATCTACAGGTGTGAAAAGTGTGGCCTTTAAACCTGTTGATTCCTGGGATTCCAGGTAGCTTGGGTCGACTGAGGGGGCCCGTGCCCTGAATCACAAACCGAGCGCGAATGTCGTCCCCGCGGTTTGTTGAAACTTTCCAGCGAGACTCTTCTTCTAGCCAGCGAAGCTCCGTGACCCGCGTCTGGAATAACGCTCTGTCATAAAGGTCGAAGTAATCAGCGATCCGCTTGCTGTGCTCAAAGATCTCCGGGGCGAAGGAGTATTTCTCCTTAGGCATATAGCCGGTTTCCTCGAGCAGGGGCAGGTAGCAATAAGCATCGATATCACACTGGGCCCCGGGATAGCGATTCCAGTACCAGGTTCCACCAAAGTCAGCCGCGGCATCGATAATACGGAAGTCGGTGACTCCTCGTTCCGTAAGGCGAGCACCCGCCATGAGTCCGCTAAAGCCAGCCCCCACGATCACCACATCGGTCTCGATGGATACAGGACTGCGATTCAACGGTGTTTCAACGTAGGGGTCTTCCTGCTCAAATTTGGCCAAGTCGCCGGAGACTTCAGCGTACTGTTGCGTACCCTCCGTGTTGATTCTTCGATCGCGCTCGTGGACGTACTTTTCGCGGAGTGCATCTAGATCGAAGTCGAGATTGGCGGTCAGTTTTTCAAGCAGCAGATCTTTATCAGTCATTGGATGTTCCACCTAGAGATACTGGTTGATCAATCGTTGTTGTGAATAAGATAACAACAGTTATAATAATAAGCAATGATGAATTAAAGAGATCTCTTCTCTCAAAGATGAGTGTCTCGGCTGAACGGAAGCGGTGCCCATACCACAGTGTGAAGCGCGACGGACTTAAGCCCTGTGAAATGTAAGTGCGAGGTAAGAAGCAATGCCCATAAGAATAGTTTTCCGGCTGATGAGATACGCTTTGGCGAGCGTGCTGTTTTTATCGATGCTCGCATCAGCGGTTGCAGTAGCGGAAGCTGTAGATGAAGAGATCGCAGGTTTACAGGCAAACGCCGAGATGCTGGTTGATCGCTGGGGTATTCCTCACATTTATGCGCAAAACGAACACGACGCGTACTTTCTGCAAGGATTCAATGCTGCCCGTGATCGACTCTGGCAGATAGATCTTTGGCGCCGACGGGGTTTAGGTCTTTTGGCCGAGGCGTTTGGTGAGCAGTTTGTTCCCAACGACCGAGCAGCCCGCCTTTTCTTGTTTCGCGGGGACATGGACGCCGAGCTGGCGGCTTATGGTCCTGATGGCCGGCGGGCAGTTGAGGCTTTCACGGCGGGTATCAATGCGTACATAGAGAGTTTGAAGACCCACCCAGCTCGTGTCCCAGTGGAATTTTCGCTCGCTGGCTACACGCCACTTCTATGGAGCCCGGAGGATGTGGTTCGTATCCGGACCCACGGAATCGCGCTCAATGCGGCCTTTGAGTTCCAGCGAGCTCAAACCCTCTGCCACCACGGGGAAGCTGCTGAGGCGTTGCGTGTTCGCTTACAGCCACCCTGGAAAACCCAACCGATCGAGGGCGTTGACCTGTGCGGCCTGCCCATGGAGATCGTCTCTACCTACGCGCTGGCTCGTCGCGCCCTGCTGGACGCCAATGACCTCCCCAATGCACCCGGTGGAAGCAACAACTGGGCCGTGAGTGCGTCGCGGTCGTCGACCGGTCGAGCGGTGATCGCCAACGATCCGCATCGTCCCCTCGGACTACCGTCGATGCGCTACCTGGCTCATGTCGAAGCGCCAGGGTTCAAATTCGCGGGTGCCGGCGAACCTTTCATACCGGGAGTTTCTATTGGCCACAACGGTTCGGTCGCGTTTGGGCTGACAGTTCAGTTTGTCGACCAGGAAGATCTCTATGTTTACGAACTTCACCCACAGGACAGCAGTCGCTACCGCTATGGATCGGGATGGGAGTCGTTCCACAAGATTGTAGAGCGAATTCCCGTACGCGATGCCGATCCACGAGAGGTCACACTGTTGTTCAGCCGTCATGGGCCTGTACTCCACGTCGATGATGATCAACGGCGGGCCTACGGGGTGCGATCTATGCAACTTGAAGTAGGGACAGCTCCTTATCTTGGCAGTCTCAATTTTCTGAAGGCGCAGTCAGCAAAGGCGGCGATGGAAAAGCTGACGGCCTGGGGTGGTCCAGGGGAAAACATGGTGTTTGGTGATACCGACGGAAAAATCGGCTGGCAAGTGGCTGCCTTCGTACCCCGACGGCCGAACTGGGATGGTTTGCTTCCGGTGCCGGGTTCCGGCGCGTTCGAGTGGGATGGGTACGTTCGCAGCGATGAGCTGCCGGGTGTGTTTGACCCCAAATCCGGCCTTTTGGTCACCGCCAACGAGAAGAACTTTCCCGATGACTACCCGTACGCGGAGCGAAAGACCGGTTTCGAGTTCGTGGATTCGGCGCGGGCTGAGCGCATTCGCGAAGTGCTTGCGGAAGGCCCGACCGTGCCATTTAACAGGCACCTAAGTCTCCAAAACGATGTGGTTTCGATTCCGGCTCGCGATTTAATCGCCCGGCTTCGCGCTGTATGCGTGGAAGACTCCTCCGATCGCGAGCTGATCGATCGCTTTAGTGGCTGGGACTACCGTATGAGTATCGACTCCAGGACCGCGGCACTGTACGCGTTTTGGATGCGTCGAACGCTTCCGGCGTCGATCTATGAAAACCTACTTGGAGAGCCTCTTCCTCCGGGCTTCGTGATGCACATGGTGGTCGTTCGCGACATTCTGAAGGACGCCGCTAGAGCGACAGAGGGAAAGCTCGATAAGCGTTCGCTCGATACCCTTTTGCTGACCAGTCTGCGCGATGCGGCCGAAGCGCTATCTGCTCATCAGACATCCAGCGGTGTTGGGTCGCGCTGGGGCGACATTCAGACCTTGGATCTGAAACACTCGCTGCATTCACTATTGAAGGGAAAAGGATACGACTGCAAGCAAGCCTATGATCAACCGGGGGAGGGCAGTGAACATACCGTTAATGTGGCGTACTCGGGACCGGACTTTAAGGTGAAGGCCGGGTCGGCTCCCAGAATCGTCGTCGATGTGGGTGCTTGGGACAACACCCAGGTCATGAATCTCCCTGGGCAGTCAGGGGATCCTCGAAGTGAGCACTACTGCGACCAGGCCGAGTCTTGGCACAGCGGTAGCTACGTTCCGTTTCTGTTCTCGCGCTCAGCGGTGGAAGCAGCTACTGCGCGCCGTTTCCACTTCGCTCCGGTCAAAGATGAGTAAAAATAACAATTATTATCCTAATAGTCCTTGTAATATAACAACAGTTATGTAAATATTTTTTCTATCACAGGACGTTGCAGTGCGAGCGTGAGCGGTCCTCGATGAAAGGCCTTCCCTTGTCGGAAGTGCCGCTAAAAAATATAACGTTCGTTACGCGAATAGAAGTGGCTGTACGACAGCGTTGGCGCAGAATATAAAAACACCTAGGAGGTGCTTCTCATGAAATTGGTTCCATTCACCCGAAACGGCCTAGTCTCAGCTGTCGTTGCCACATCGTCGTCTTTCGGTCTCGCGAGCTCGGTCGCCGCCCAAAGCGCAAATAGTGAGCAAGCAAGGCAAAGAGTGCTTGAGGAGGTTATCGTCACAGCAGCCAAGCGGGAGCAAACTCTCGAGGATACCCCGATCGCTATCACGGTGGCCTCTGCAAAAACCATAGATGAGGCGAAGATCCAAGACATAATCGATCTACAATCTGTCGTGCCGTCTCTACGCACCTCCACTGATCAAAGTACGTCTGCAACCAGTTTCTTTATTCGCGGATTTGGGAACGGCGCCAATGATGTTGGAACAGAGCCTTCGGTGGCGGTCTTCGTTGACGGTGTATATCGGTCTCGGACAACCGCATCGTTGGGAGATTTCCCAAAGCTGGAGCGTATCGAAGTCCTCAAAGGCCCTCAGAACACCTTGTTCGGAAAGAATGCGTCAGCAGGTGTAGTTAGCATGGTGACCAGCAAAGCAAGTCTCGAGCGCGAAGGCTACGTAGAGGGCATCTTCGGCAATTACAACAGCGCGATCTTTAAGGGCTACTACACAGACTCTTTAATCGACGACAAGCTTGCATTTAGTATTGGAGGTTCTGTCAATCAGCGGGATGGTTACGCTGAGAATATCTCCGGCGGTAGCGATATTGGGGAGAGAGATCGACACGCTGTGCGAGCCGAACTCCTGTTTCAACCTTCCGATACGCAAGAGTGGCGATTGATTGTTGATCACGATGATCTAGATGAGGTTTGTTGCTACTCGGCAAACCTGGTCACTGGTGATTTTGGCGCCGTGATCGAGTTGTTGGGTGGGGAAATCGCTGCGGAGCGTCCCTACGATTACCGCGTCACGGCGAACGAGGATCCGTCCAATATTGCCCGAAATACAGGGGCTTCGCTGCAAGGAGATATCGCGCTCAATGACTCCCTGACGCTGACGAGTATTACCGCGTATCGACAGAACCAGACGCGCTTGTTCAACGACTTCGACTACACATCAGCAGACCTTACAAACGCTACCAATGAGCTGGATATCAATACGTTCACGCAAGAAATCCGTTTGACCTCTTCCTTTGATGGACCGTTCAACTTTCTTTTGGGAGGCTTCTACTTCGACGAAGAAATTGACCAACAAACGGGTATCTTTTATGGAGATGACTTCCGTGACTACATCAGCTTTCTCGCGGGCCAACCCTTTACTTTCCAGAGCTCTATTGAAGAGTTAATCGGAATTCCAGTGGGCACGTTCCATCAGGGTGGTCAGGGCACCCTCGACACTGGAACAATGGACAACCGCACCATCACTTTGTTTGGCCAGCTTGATTATGAGCTGACTGAAAGCCTTACGGCGACAGTGGGGCTTGCTTATCTCGACGACAGCAAAGAAGTGACCTTGTCGCAGGTGAATACCGATGTGTTTTCCAACACAAACCTGGGCCCAGAGCTTCTACCTTTGCAGTTTCTTGCTCAAACTCTGGCATTCCCAAATGCTGTTGAAAACGGCGAAACCGACGATGACAACATCGACTACACCTTGCGCCTAACCTATGCGGTCAACGACTTCATCAATCTGTACGGTAGTTTTGCCACGGGCTACAAAGCGAGTTCCTGGGTTCTGGCCAATACATCGGCTCCTACTGAGGCTACCTTGCAGCAACTTTTCCCAGGCGGAGTAGGACGACCCTTCAATCAGGTAGTGGGAACTCGGTTTGCCGACCCCGAGGAGGCCGAAGTGATTGAGTTTGGTCTTAAAGCAAGCTTCAACACGGGCTATGTAAACCTCGCTGTTTTCGACCAGACGATCGAAAACTTTCAGTCCAACATCTTTGATGGACAAGGCCTCGTCTTGGCGAACGCGGAGGAGCAGTCGGTGCGCGGTATCGAGATTGATGCTCGGTGGTCGCCAACGGCTTCGCTCGACATCATCGCTGCATTAACCTATCTCGATCCTGAGTTCGATGAATTTACGAACAGTATTGTTGGTGACATTTCAGGAACCACACCGGCAAACATCAGTGAGGTCGCGTCAACAATCGCCGTCACGTACAGCTACAACCTTGCTGGGATTGATGGCTATGCGCGTCTCGATTGGCAGTACGAGAGCGCGACGGACTTGAGAGAAGGAGGCAGTCTCAACCCTGAGAATGCGATTCTCGATTCCGTGGGACATCGTGAGCGCGAGGTTAATACCTTTAATACTAGCGTCGGCGCTACACTGGGACGCTGGGATGTGTCGATTTGGGGTCGCAACATTTTCAACGATGAGTATCTGGTTGCTGCCAACCCATCAGCGGCGCAACCCGGGATTTTCAATGGAAATCCCAATCAACCGGCTACTTATGGTGTGAGCGCTCGCCTTAACTTCTAACTGCTGGTTTGCCAGGATTGTGCGGCTTACTTTTTAGGCAGTCGTGCTCCTGGCCTTTTTTGTTGTGAGGGCGCGCTTGAAGGGTGGCTTAGGCGCAGTGGATCACGAAAGTGGCGAGTAGCGGATCTACCAATCTTGCTCCGTGGATTACTCAATGGACTCGACCGTCGACCTGCTATTGCCGTTGGTTCGCATCCAACAAAAGATCGGCCTCGCAATATCTGTCTCCACCAATCAGCAAAGACTTATAGTGGTCTAGCAAGAGCGAATAGATTTTCTAGCTCTATTGGGTTGCTTGTATTAAGATAACAACAGTTACGTTATTTAAGGGCGATTGTGAGTGAACCTCGGAACAATCGGGCTTCAGAGACCGCTTTGGCTAAACAAGTAAAGAAAGAGGTTGGCGCAAAATCCAGAGATCGAAAGGATGAAATTGCTCGGGCTACCATAAGTGTCATCGAGGAGCTGGGGCTGCAGAATGCGTCCCTTCGCGCGATTGCCCGAAGAGCAGGCTGCACTACTGGGGTGCTTACTCACTACTACCAAAGCAAGGACGACCTGTTGGAAGAAGCGCTTTTGCTGGCGCTCGCCGACCTTGAGCAAGACTGGCAATTTGCCAGCGATGAGACAAACCTGGCACGTGCTCTGCGCACGTTTTCGTACTCGCACATGCCGATTGACGGCCGTCTAGGGCGAAAATGGTCCGCTTGGCAGGTATTTGTCCGGAAGAAAGGGCGCTACGGAAAGGTAGCCCGCAAGCTCGTTTATTTGCAGCGAGAGAATCGCCGGAAATTATCGTCTCTGCTGAAACGCGGACAAGAGCTAGGTGTGATTCGAACCGATATCGCTATCGACGAGCTCGTTGATCTTTGGAGCGCGACGCTCAACGGGTACGGTCGATTGTCACCGTTTATGGTCAGCAAGTTGTCGAAGCGGAGAGTAAACAACCTGGTTGATACGCAGCTTCGTCTGTTTCGTGATTGTGAATCATAGGTCGGGGGTGGGGCAGCAAACGCCCCGGGCTTGGCGTCAGAAGGCACAAACTCAACCGGTTGTAGTTCATCTATCGAGAAGGTCGAAGTCGCATGGCTAACTATCTGTTGTACGGAACGGAGATGTCGTATTTCAGCGGAAAAGCGCGATCGTATCTTCGATGGAAGGACATTGACCTAGAAGAACGGCTTGCAGACCAGAACTTTTATGAGAATGTTTGCGTTCCTAAGATTGGGCGTCGCGTAATACCTGTGACGCTGCTACCGGACGGAACTGCCTTGCAGGACACGACGCAGCTCTTCGATTATTTTGAGGGGGCCTACGAGTCCCCTTCGTTCTCTCCGATCAATCTGCAGCAGCGGTTTTTAGCAAGTGTGCTTGAGTTGTGGGCAGACGACTGGCTCTTGATTCCGGCAATGTACTACCGCTGGGAATACGAGGCAGACACTAATGCCCTGGATTTTGGGATGGATCTTTTTCCCGATCTCCCACTGAAAGAGCAGGCCGAGGTTGGGCGGCAGGCGTCGACTCTGTTTCGAAGTGCTTTGCCGCTGTTAGGCGTGCACGCTCACAACAAAAAACGAGTCGAAGATAACTGGAAGGCAGTGCTTGCCGAACTAGATACGCACTTTCGTGCTGTACCGTTCCTACTCGGCGAAAGACCCACCATTGCCGACTTTGCGCTCACGGGAGCGCTTTATGCGCATATGTACCGCGATGCGACCGCCGGTACTTTAATGAGGAGAGAGGGTCTCGCGGTTGCTCGTTACGTAGAAAAAATGATGATGCCGCGGGTATCGTTGTCGGGTGAATTTCCCGAGAGCAGAGAGGTTCCGCCCACCTTGGTGCCCATCTTGAGGCGGATTATGAGCGAGCAGATTCCAGTAGTGGCAGATGTGGCGGCTAGGGTATCCGCGTGGCGGGAAGAAAATCCCGTAAAAAAAATCCCCCGAGTGATCGGTACACATAAGTTTGTTTTCGAAGGTGCTCGGGAGGAGCGCAGTATTTTTCCGTACGTCGTGTGGATGGCGCAGCGAACGAAAGTGCTCCACGACCGTTTTCAAAGGGAAGAGCCTGAAAGCTTTAGCAATTTGATTCCAACAATCGGCGGTGAGGTTCTTACTTCGCTGGTCATTAAGGATCCGCTCGCGATCATAGACCATGAGATAGTATGGCGTGATGAGACCTAGTTTCTTTTTTGGAGGGAGACAGTGAAAGGAATAAATCGATGAGTAAGTCGGTAGGAAGACCTTTGGGCGAGTACGACGTCAAGCGAAAAGAGATCGCCACGGCAACGTGGGCGGTGATCGCCCAGAATGGGATCAAAGGTGCATCTATGCGCGCAATCGCGCGCGAAGCGGGTTACACCACGGGCACGCTCGTGCACTATTTTTCTAACAAGGATGAGTTGCTTGAGTACGCAGTTAGTCAGGGGTTTGAGCAACTAGAAGCACGAATTGAGAGTGCAATGAAGCAAGACAATGCACTAGAGTCGTTGCGAGATATTGCTCTTAGTACACTGCCGCTGGACGCGTCGGCGCGGGGTCTGATTTCCGCTTGGCAGAGCTTTTTGGCGGCTTCGGAAAACAACCCAGGCATGGCTGACAAGATTCGAAAAATTCTGGGCGCTACCCACAAACAAGCGACCAAACTCGTACGACGCGGCCAGGAGTTAAATGAGATCCGCGATGACTTTACTGCTGAAGACCTCGCTGATCAGGTAAACGCAATGAACGATGGTCTGGCACGGCTGGCATCCTATGAGCCCAAACGTTTGTCAGCGAAGCGTCTGGTAAAGATTGTTGATGCCCAGCTTGAGCTTCTCAAAAAAGAGCAGCAGGTATCTCCAAGTGTTTATACGGAAGCAAAAAAAGCGCGATGAACTCCGCTGCTATAAACCCGGAGTTTTGCGACGCTTTTCGCTTTAAAGTTTTTCCTCCGATCCACATTCCTGCTGTGTTATGGCTC
This sequence comes from Pseudomonadota bacterium, assembly GCA_039025875.1. Lineage (GTDB taxonomy): Bacteria > Pseudomonadota > Gammaproteobacteria > Pseudomonadales > Halieaceae > Congregibacter. The sequence continues at coordinate 6,410 of JBCCNK010000054.1, read as the reverse complement.
GCACGTAAATTTGTGCGGTTTCAGTCACCGGGTATGGTCGATGGCACATCGCTGGAAATTATGAATATCAACGGTCGACCAGCGCGTGTTTACCGATCGGCTGATTCAGGCTCCGGCGCTGCTGTGATGATTTTTCATGGAGGCGGGCTCATCGGCGGAGCGCCGGAGCTAAACGATTGGTGGGGGAGCTGGATGGCCCGTCATCTTCGGGCTGTGGTGGTATCACCGTCATACAGTTCCGCCTTAGATGCGCCGGCTCCTGCTGCGATTGACGATTGTTTTGCAGCATGGAATTGGCTTCACACATCTGCAAAGACGCTTGGCATTAGTGAGGATCGAACCGCGCTAGCTGGCGTCAGTGCGGGCGGTGGCCTTGCCGCATGTTTGTCGCAACGACTTCGCGACGAAAACGCGCCAACCCCTAAAGCGCTGCTCATGCACTATCCGATGCTTGATGACCGTACCTGCTTAAATCGCGGGCTGGACAAAGATAAACACATCATGTGGAACAACCAGAGCAATAGAGTAGGCTGGTCGTATTACCTAGGATCCGAACGCGTCGGCGGCGCATCGGTGCCAAGTTACGCCGTCGCTGCTCGCTGCCAGGATTTCTCAGGACTTCCTCCGACATGGCTCGGCGTGGGAGATATCGATCTTTTCTATGAGGAAGGCCGTAAGTATGCGGCCAAGCTCAGACGTGCTAGCGTGCCCTGCCATCTTGAGGTCGTACCAGGGGCTCCCCATGGATTCGATTACTTCGCCAAAGATCATAGACTCGTCGAGGAGTACCAGCGAAACGCATTACAGTTTGTCGCCAGCCAGATCGGTATCGATGTCAGTTAGCGACTAGTGCGTTGCCCATGCACGAGTCCACGATACTTGGCTTGGTCATTACATGTGCCTTTCTGTAAAAGCGCCGATGACCGCCATTGACTCGGCGGACTCCGGAATCGGTAGTGTCTGCCAAACGTGTACCAACCCTTCCTCGACGTGAAGTTCCGTGTAGACACCACTGGCTATCGCTTTTTCAGCCAGGGTCTTCGAGTCTGAGAGCAAAACTTCTCTAGTACCGCAAAAGATGAGCAGTGGTGGAAGCCCAGTCAGGTCCGCGAACAGTGGAGATGCGATCGGATTTTTCGCATTGCCGGGGGCATAGGCCGATGCCATTTCTAGTAGTTTTTCTTTGGTCAGCATCGGATCATCCGCCACGCCAGGTTTCTGTGTCTCACCAGAACAGGTTAGATCCACCCAGGGAGAGAATAAGCAGGCACAGCCTGGCAGGGCCATATTCCTGGACTTCAGCGACAGCATGGTCGCCAACGTTAGTCCACCTCCAGCGGAGTCGCCCGCAATCATTATCTGCGAAGGATTCAACCCGGTTTCCAATAAGTACTCGTAGGCTTCAACGGCGTCATCGACTGCCGCCGGGAAGGGGTTCTCAGGTGCTAACCGATAATCAATGATGAGTACTTTAGCTTTCGCGGATTCAGCGATGCGACCGCACAGCTCTCCGTGTGTTTTCTTGCTGCCAATGATGTAGCCACCACCATGCAAGTAGAGCACCGCCCGAGAATCAAGGCTGTTTTTGGCCGTGATGAGATCTGCGGACAATCCCTTGATTGAAATAGACTGAACGTTCGCGTTGGAAGGAGGACATAGTTGGGCCATCATCTCCTCAAACCCAGAACGCATCTCTTCGATGGTGGGTACTTCGACGTTGACTTGTGCGACCATCGCCGCGACAAGATCTTCGTGTTCCTTACTAGGCATGCGTTAATCTCCTCAATCTATTCATTTTGGGCGTGAATGCCCCAATGCTGGTGTATCGCAAACACGGGGGTATTCGTTTATCCCGTAATCGGCTCGATCGCAGTAAGGGTTGGAGATGCGATGAAATTGGTTCTAGCCTTTGCGTCATAGCTTTTCGCCGCGCGCATAGCGTTCAGCCAGTTCGTGCATATCCCAAGTGGTCGCTGGTGCTTTCCGCGCCACGATCTGACACACACGGTCTTCGACAAACCTATCCCAGGCCGGATTAGGAAGGATATAGAAGTCCTCCCGCAGAATACCCTTTACGACCGCTGACGCGACTTCCTTGGGAGGGGCCGCGTGCGAGAGAAGCTCCTCGACCAGGGCCATTGAGCCCTCTATCTCTTCAGGTATTTCGAGGGAGACTTGTAGACCTTGAGGACGATTCCGTTCAGCAGTAAAAAAGTCGGTTCGAACCAAGCTTGGGCAGAGTAGAGATGCCTTGACGTTGGAGTCGATAGCACAAAGATCGGTATGTAGAGTCTCAGTGAGGCTTAACACAGTGTGTTTGCTAGCACCGTAGATACCGCCCCCCGCGAGTAAGCCGGCGAGTGAGCCAGTATTGACGATGTGAGCTGCTTCACCATGGGCAATCATGTCCGGTACAAACGCGCGAAGGCCATGAAGCACTCCATAGAAGTTAACTCCCATAACCCAGGTCCAGTCCTGGATCGGTTGCTCCCAGATTGGCATACCAAATTGGCCTGAACTGCTTGCGACACCTGCGTTGTTGCACAACAGATGAATTGGGCCAAACGCTTCCTTAGCAGCTACCGCCAGGTTTCTCACCGACGGTTCTGACATCACATCGGTGGCCACACCAGTTACTTGAGCGCCACGCACCCGCAAATCATCTACTACCGTCTCGAGTGCCTTTTGCTCAATATCAGCCAGTACAACCCGCATGCCTTCGTTGGTCAGCGCCTCGGCTAACGCAGCGCCGATCCCGCTGCCTGCTCCTGTTACCACGGCGGACTTCCCAGCCAACGACTTCATGTAAAAACCTGACTTGCGGACTTCATTGTGTTAATAATAATAACAGATGTTAGAATTAAAGAAAAACAATGATGATTCCTGCGCAAGATCTATCGATCTTAGTGCTCGGTGCCTTCGGGCTATGAGCTATCAACCTGATGCCGGGACTTAGGAAGCGATAACAACAATGGTCACGCGAATATGAAAAAGATACTCGGCTACTCCGATCAACTTACCGTTCGACCGGGCCAAGCACTGGTTTGTCGAGTGAGCAGTTTAGAGAATGAACCGTACGACGCGCAGCTTGTGCGCCTGGAAAACGCAGATTCCCATTCAGAGCAGGCGCGCTTTCGTGAAGTAGCTATTGATTGCGATTGTAACGGTACTCACAGGGGGTTGGAGCAGGCGTTCCCGAGCGGATCTTGTGTGTCTATTCCAAGCGGAGCACTGACGTCCAATTGGGATGAGTTCTCTCTCATCATGAATATCATGCCAACCGCACCGACCATCGCCGGCCAGCACATTGTGACTCAATGGGATCCTGCTGTAGGTGCAGGATGGCGCCTCACGCTTACCGACAACGGGGCGCTCTCGTTTCAAATCAGTGATGGCAACAGTGATATTACCGTGACTCTCCCGGAGGGTGCGCAAGCAAAGTGTTGGTATCAGGTAACGGTTCGCGCAAGCCACGCTCTACGCTTGCTGAGGTTAACGGCAAAAAGAATTGCACAGAGCCCCCTGTCTATCTCTGCAGAGGACGAACTGTCGGCCTCTGTCGAGTTGGATGTAAAGGTACCTGTGAGTGCGGAGCCGTTGCTTATTGGGTCAGCCTCCAGCGGCACGAATATCCACGGCCAGCCCATTCCAAAAAACGGTTTCTATGGCCGTATTGAGAACCCCGTGGTGTATCGAACCGCGCTGACGGATGAACAGCTTGCGCGTGTTTGCGAAGGAGCACGTCCCCAGCATGTTGCGGCCTATATGCTGGCCGACTGGGATTTTTCGCAGGCCATTGGGACCACATCCATCCGCGACCGCTCACCGAACAGACTGCATGGTACGACGATTAATCTTCCACAGCGCGCGGTTCGGGGCACCGCCTGGGCTGGGGAAACGAACTGGCGGAACGACCCTAAGCAATATACCGCCATTCATTTTCATGGCGACGATCTGTATGACTGCGGTTGGAACGAGAGCTTCAAACTCCGTGTGCCAGATGACCTGAAAAGCGGCGTATACGCTGTCAGGCTTCGGCGTGGCGGTAGCTGCGACCAGCAGGATGAGAATGAGGACTATCTGACCTTTTTCGTCGCACCTCCAAAGCACAAACCGCAAGCGCGGCTTGCGCTGATTCTGCCCACGTTCACCTATCTGGCGTACGGCAATATGCGCTTTATCGAGGCGGGGCGAAAAATGATGGGTATGAGTCCCGAAGCATTCTATGGCGATGGCAATAGTCTGGGGCCTGGATCCGGTTACTACGGTGGATTGATCAATGCTCACCCGGAAGTTGGCTCATCGGTGTACGACTTTCATGCTGATGGTACGCCGCTGGTGTTTTCCTCCTGGTTACGTCCGTTGCTAAGCATGCGACCGAAGAGTCAGTTGCTTTCCTTCGGCGCCGACATGCTGTTTGTGGATTGGCTGGAAGAGAAGGATATCGCCTACGACGTCATCACCGATGATTTACTCCAAAAAGAAGGAGTAGAGCTACTTCGCGACTATTCGGTGGTGATGTCGGGGAACCATCCGGAGTATCCAACAACCGAACAGCTGGACGCGATCGAGGCCTATTTAGCTGGCGGTGGGCGCTGGATGTATATGGGCGGAAACGGCTACTACTGGCGTGCCGCCGTCTCCGAAGAGCTGCCTGGTGTTATCGAGATGCGCCGGGGTCGAACGGGCTCAGGAACTTCTAAATCAGATATCGGTGAGTCCTATCTCGAGTTCACCGGTGAAAAAGGCGGTATTTGGCTAGATATAGGACGCCCGCCACAACAACTGTTTGGTGTGGGTTTCATCGCAGCGGCCTCTGGCATGGGCGAAAGTGCCTCTCATTTTCGCGTACAAGCAGACGCGCGAACCAGTCGAGCTTCCTTTGTCCTTGAGGGTGTCGTAGACGATGTTTTCGGCAACTATGGCATTTTGGAAGGCGCCGCAGCGGGGCAAGAGATTGATCAGGTGAACTACTCACTGGGATCGCCTGAGAACGTTGTGGTTATTGCTCGCTCCGAGGACCATGGCCCTGGCATGGTGTACGTCATCGAAGAAATGGCCAGCCTTCAGCCGCTGTGGGAAGTCTACCGCGACCGTGTCTATGCCGACGTCGTGTTCTTCGAGACACCTCACGGGGGTGCAGTTTTTTCGGTGGGCACCATGACATGGTGTGGCTGCCTTAGTCACAACGAGTACCAAAACAGCGTGTCGACGATTACGGGAAACGTCATTCGGCGCTTTACCGACGAAGCGCCTTTTGAGACGGCTTGAATGCGCCAATGCAGGTCATTCAACGCCATAGGCAATCGCATCGGGCGGAGCTACCCCGCCTTTACACTTCGCTTACTACCCCATGTTCCTGATGGCGCGCTGGCGGCAACGACAACCGTGGGCGGTCGTGCTGGCTTTCCCTTTTTTGTTCTTCATGCTTGACGGATTGTCATCGATGGGGACCGATCGTGCGCTGTTGCGGCGTGTGCTCTCGAAGGAGCTACAGAATAGGGCCGTCGGACTTCTTGCCACTCAGCAACTTCAGGTTGACCGGGTAGGCCTGCCGGATGGCGCGTTTTGGAGCGCCTATGCCAGGCTGGAGGCCTTTAACCGATGCGTTTATACGCCGTACGCGCAGCGCTACGAGTTAACTGTTGAAGCAACTGCAATGTCGACGGTTGCCGCGAAGGCATCCAAGCTGCTGTTCCGACTTCCACCCAAATACTACGGAAAAATCTTAGCGGACGGTGCCCGCAGGCACACGGAAAGACTCAAGGTGCTCGTCGAATTATCGCCGACGGCGGATCGGCCGTTTTTTCGCTATGTCGTCGAGCAGGAGCGCGTGCAAATTTTGGCCAGCGAGAAAGTACGCTTCCATGATTTTAGTGGTGCCAGCGATGTTCTTAGCGACGTGGTAGATCGCCATGCAGCCGCAGCGTTTCACGAATGCATCTGAGCTTTCAGCACAGAATCGTAGATGAGAGCGAAAAACAAGCTACAGCGAAGCTCTGTTTGGTGCTTGGAGAGTTGGAACGGGGGGATGGGGTTACGCTTGAAATTAATTAACATAACAGTTGTAATATAAATAGATAACCATTAGGCTGTTATCAATTAAGGGACGCGCAAACGTTAGACACACATAATTCTGAGAGGCTCTTATGAAAATTGTCATCATCGGCGCTGGAATCGGGGGGCTACTCGCTAGCCATGAACTTACCAAGCGTGGCCACGAAGTTGAAATCTACGAGGCCACAGATCGTGCTGGGGGGCGGGGGAGACGGATGCAACGCCCTGGCACTGACGACTGGGCGGATGTCGGTTCGCAATACTTCATCGGCAGCTATGACAATATTCTCCGCGTGATTGATGAGGTAGGTCTTGGTCACAAAAAGCGGCAGGTAAAGGGGAACGTTCGGTTT
>JBCCNK010000053.1:0-15706 GCA_039025875.1 Pseudomonadota bacterium | reverse complement strand
TCAGCCACACCGGCAGCGGATCCAGCACCGCGCGCACCACTTTATGGATGGGACCCAGCTCGAAGTGATAGGAATACTCGGGGCGGTCGACATCGGCGCGGCGCTGCGTGTGCTTTGACTTCCATTCAAAGCCACGACCAAGAAACAGATCGGATTTAGATCGCTTGATCGCCGTGGGATGGATCGAATAGTTCGGCAGGACGTGCAATCGGCGCTGATAACGGGATAAGCGCACCGCTCGATTGAGCAGAAAGGTGGCGCGGGCCAGGCACAGCGCGCCGATTGTGTAGCCCACGCCACCCGGCATCATCAGCACGCTAGGTGCGGCGATGGCCACGAACCCAAGCGTGCCATTCGTGACAACAGACGCCATTTCCACCGGCGGGCGCAGGAGCGCTTCGATGTAGTGGCCGCTCATCGCGAAACCATCCGTGACGGGCCATCGATAACCGACGGATCAGCCAGCACAATCGGGTAGGTCGAGACGCCGTATCCCTCAACGATGGCCGAATCGCGGATAAGCCGGACCGTGATGCCCTTGGCTCGCGCTTCTTCCTTGAACGCTTGCCATTGATCTTGACGGGTGGCTTGGACGACAACACCTTGGGCGCCCAGTTTGGCCAGGTTGGCCGCGCTGCGTTCAAACCACTCAAGCGAGGCTCGGTCGAGCCCCATCACAAACACCGGGACCGCCAAGCCTTCAATGCGTTTCACACTCGGCGTGGCTAATCGTAGCTTTGATGGCGTTATTGGCAAGTTGTGGCGTAAGAACTCGGCCGTTGAACGGGACAATCGCGGCGAGTAGGGCACGTTCTTGGGAACCAAGATCTGCTTTTCCGTGCGACTCAGAGTTTGGAGATACGGTTTCGTGCTTACCGACCCCGCGCGCTGTTCCACAACGGTCAACGGGCCCATCGGCCACCCAATTGGTGGCTCAGCGGCATGGACTAGCCGTCCCGAAAAACAAACGGCTGCGATAAGCCCAAACACAACACTGCGACCATCGACGCTACGCATCGGAGTCGCCCTGCGGAGGTTGAGAATGAAGACGGTGAGACGTGGCAATCGATTTGCGTACAGTCGCCGCCTCTAGAAGTCGGTAGACCCGTTCCTGATACTGGTTCGCAATCGCACGATGTTCTTCGCCATCGGCTGGCCGGTGGTAGCGCCCGACCGCTTCACGCCAGTTGCCATGGATTCGGTACTGCTCCACCAGTATTTGTGCGGCGATTTTGAGGTTGTGTGCCGGCTCGGTGATGCGCCAGGGCGAATTCACGCGCTCAAACTGCCAGTACCAGTTGATCTGCATGAGCCCGATGTCCACCCGAAGTGTGCCTTCGCCGAGGACAGTCATCAGGTCGTCGAACATCGCCTCGCGCGAGTCATAGCGGCGGGCTTCCCCTGCAACGTTGAGGCTCCAGGGCCAAGGCGAGAACGCACCGTCGGCAGACACACCGGATTCGGCCTGTGCCATTGCGTACAACACATCAGAAGGCACGCCTTCGTAGGCGGCGACGCGGTCCACCAACTGGCGGATGGCCTCTTCGCTGGCGTCGTGGGAAGGGCTCGGTTCCGCCGCATTAGCAGCGGGAGCCGCGGTTAGCAAGGCGCACACAACTACCCCAAAGCAAGACAGGCCGCTCACAGATCGCGGCTCCACTGCCCTGCTCCGTTCTTGCGGTACAGCGCGGGATACCGTGCTTGCTCGATGTCGGTATTGCCGTGATTGATCGTGATCGTTTGGGCGCGGAGCGCGGCTTGAATCAACGGCTGGTTGTTGATCCAGGCGCGCAAGACTTCATCGTCACCGCCGGTTCCAACCACATGCACATCAACACCGTCGATGGCTTCTTCTATAAGCAGCGGTAATCGATCTTCGATAAACCCATCGCACTCAGGACAGTCGGGGCGAACGACGACGGCGTAGCGCTCGGGCTCAACACTGGCGGCCTGAGCCCCGCGGCCCGTCGCCAGGCGAGGCGTGTTCGGATACAGCCGTTGCCACGCCCGATCCACCGCGACCTGGAACGCCAGCTCCTTGCGAGTGCGCTCGTATTCGGTTCGGACATACAGCTCGGCCAGTCGGCGGCGTTCAGCGCGGTCATCGGTGCTCACACCGAGCGCCGTGATGGGATCAAGACCCGGGCTCCACACACCACGGCGCTCGCTCATCACCTGCTCGTAGCGCGTCCAGTCCTGTTTCGACAGCCCCCAGTGGTTGTGGTCGTTTGCTGGATCCAGACGGTCGGCGGTGGCATGCGCGGTGATGACGTGCTTTGTCTGGCCGAGAACGCTGGGGCCCTGAATAAAAAGCGCGATAGTCACAGTAGCCACAAGGGCTGAGTTCGCCCTGGCGCTCCTCAGCAACACGTGGCTGAACGCTCGGTTCGCAGCGCCTGGCCTTTCAGTTCGGCCGCGTAATCGCGCCCCGGGTCGTAGTTATCGGCGACCAGCGCATTACCGGACTTCACCTGTATTTCGTACTGCTTAGGGATGGGTATGAATCCGCGTTTCTTCCAGATACCGATGCACTGCTTACTGGTGCCGAGCACTCTCGCGGCGCGAGCGCCCCCGTTTCGGCCGCAATAGGCCAATAAGTCCTCTGGCGTCATGTTGTTTCCCCCGATGTTGTCATTGCTGTCTCTCAACCCGTTCTCGATCATCTGGCGATGCCTAAAACGTAAGCCAGTGAGTTATGCAAGCACTTTCATAAGCATGTTTATATATTCTTTGACTAATGCTTTATAAAAATATAAACATAATTTATACGAAGTCAACGATGAATTTAAAATTGCTGGTGATTGCGGAAGGAAGCGTTGCCAAATCACCATGGCCTCACCGGTGGTAACCCGATCCATGCTGCTCGACCTCGAGGAGATGGCGCAGGGAAAAGGAGAATTTGCCGAACGACTGTCGGCGCTGCTGGATGAGTTGTCGGTGCCGGCCGAAGGAAAAGGCCGCGCGACCTGGCTGGTGAAAGCGGCCGGTATTCAGCCGCTCGCGGCGGGGAAGTGGTTGTCCGGACGGACGCCTCGGGTGTCCAACCTGCAAAAGCTCACCCGCTACATCTCCGAGACCTACTCACTGAACGTCTCTGACGAGCAACTGCTGGCGTACCTGACCGGCAAGCTCGCCACGGTGGATGTCGGGTCAGAGCTCACGCGCTTAGGTTTGTCCTCCCCCGAGCAGGGTTTGGTGCTCTCCACCGTCAGTACCGCGATGAATGACAAGAACTTGGACCCGCTCGATGACGACAATCTGATGACGTGGACGAAAGTGGCGGTTCGTGTGGCACGCTTTTATGCGACCAAGCTCAAGAACGGAGAAACCCCTACGTCGGCGTCGATCACCACAACGGCGCAGGCTTATCTTGAACTGGCGATCAACGGCGCGATCTAGCCTGAGCTTTTTACAGTGGGCGCAAATATGACCCTGGGTCGGCGGATGCTCGGCTGGGTACTTCGCGGCATCGCAGCTCTGGTGTTGTTGATCATTGCGGTGATCGGCGGCATCAATCTCTACATCCAGCTTCCCGCTAAACCCCCGATCGCCCTGGACAGTCAAAGCGTCGGCTACTTCGCCTACGGCTCGAACATGAATCTGCGCTACTTCACGCGCGTGCGCGGCATAACGCCGGCGGCCAGCCAAGCGGCGCGCCTCGATGGGTATGAGGTGGTCTTTAATCTCCCGGGACTGCCTGACCTGGAACCCACGTTCGCGAACCTTGCACCGGCGAAGGGTCAGATCGCGTTCGGTGTGTTGCACCAGATTTCACAAGACGATCTGCAATCAGTGATTGCCAGCGAAGGTCCCAGTTACCGCGTCGTCGATGTCACCGTCGTGCTGGCTGACGGATCGACGGCTAAAGCCAAAACGCTGTTCAGCGCGGAGTCACTGAAAGAGTCGGGTGTGCCTTCCCGACGATATCTGTCGCTGTTGTTTGAGGCGGCGCAAAACAACGAGTTTCCAGCGGCGGTCACCGACGGCTATGACCCGGACGAAGGCGCCTATGTCCCGGTTTTGTCGGAGTTACTCGGCGCATTGATTCATACAATCGTCTGGCTGTCTGCCAGACTTTAGTTCATGAATTATCCGATTTTGCACACCGGCCTGTTGCTGGTAATGGTGGCCGCGTACCCGGTTTGTGCGGCGGATCTGGTGGATGTACCGATCGATCCCGTAGCCATCGACCCAGAGTCCGCCGATCCACAATCCACCGATGGGAAGAGCCCATGGACCTCGGCGACGTTCATCACCCCCGCGCGCATGGCGTCCTCCATCCTCGATTCACCGAACTCGGTCACCTCCCTCGATACAACAACGCTGCTGAAGCTCGGGATCACCGACATGGTGGACGCCCTGCGCCTGGTCCCGGGAATGATGGTCAGTGAATCGCATGCGTCGGATGTGTCCGTGGGCTATCACGGGGCCAACGTGAACATCCCCCGCCGCAGTGAAGTGCTCTACAACTCCAATCGCCTCTATCGGCCCGGTTACGCAGGCGCACACTGGGCGCGGCTGCCGGTGGACATCCAGGATCTCAACTTCATTGAGGTCGTCCGCGGCTCAAGCCCGGAATACGGCAGCAACGCCATGACGTCGACCGTCAACCTGATCCAGGACAGCGCGGCGACGCGCGGTGCCTATGGATTTACCCGGCTCGGGGATGCCGATACCCGAGATGTTTTCCTGAAAACCGGCTACCAGCTCGGAAACGCCCAACTGGGCCTACGCGTGCTTCGGCGACAAAACGATGGCTTTGACGGGGTCGTCGGATCTGATCGCCCCTATACTAATGATCTCATCACAAGCTCTGTAATGGTGAATGTCGAGTTACCGCTGAATAATCAATGGCTGCTCGACGTGGCCGCATCGTACGCAGATTCGGCCTATCAATTCCCAGGGTTCGAACAGCTTCCGAGCAGCGGATCGACAGAAGATCTGGCTCTAGAGGGCTTTCAGCCCTCACCGGACGTCGACGAAGTCTCGTCCTTCATCTCCAGCAAGGTCCACGGGCAGGTCCGACTGGCCGAAACGGAGCACGAGATTACGCTTGGTCTTAATTACAGCCACTTCTCGCGTGATCAATCCATCTCCACCTGTGGTCCGAACTTCTCCTACGATCCGCGACTGGCCGAGCTCGACGCCCTCCCCTCCATCTCACTCAGCCAGGACGACTTTCCGCTGGCGCTGCGAGCGCTCGCGACCGGGATCTTTGAACTGAATGCGTCCTACATCCAAACACCCTCCCCGGAAGAAGTTCAGGCGGTGGCGGATTTAGGTCCTTATCTGCAGTCCATTGGCTTTGCGATGCTCGACACGCGCTGCGGGGCGACGGATCAGGACCTCGATGAGGATCGCTTTGAGTTCAACGGGGTGATCGTCTCCGACCTGAGCGATCGGCTTGAAAACTCCCTTGGGCTCACGGTCACGCACAATCGCGTCTCCGCCCGCACCTATCTTGGGGGCACGGTAACTCAGGACTCGGTACAGCTCACCGACACACTGCGTTATCGCTGGAATGACCGCCTGGTGACCTCCGCCACCGTTGCCTTCGAGACCGCCGAAAACGTTGATACGTCTGATGCCCTGTCTTACCGAGCCGCGATCAATTATGAGCTCGCACCGGGATGGGTCGTACGCCTGACGCAATCACGCGCCGAGCGGTTGCCCGACGTGTACGAAACGGATCGGGACTGGACGTTTCGGTTTCAGTATCTGCCGGGCGAGACCGATCATCTTGGGCGCACGCAAGGCACGTTGCTCCGTCGCGCGATGTCTCCAGACAACCTGGCGAGCGAGCGACTCGACAGCACGGAACTGACATTGGCGTACTCGGTGTTTGATCACGCAACCGCCGACGTCAAGGTGTTTTACGAGGACTTTACCGGGCTGATTTCTGAGCCGTTCAACTTCTTTGATTTTCGACTGACCAACAACGGAGAACTTACCAACCGGGGCGTCGAGTTTGGATTGCGCTTCAATACCGAAAGCGGGATCGACTGGGGGGCGTCGTACACGTACATGAACAGCGACTCCGACACGCCCTTTGAGACCTCGCTGCGCAAAAGGCACTCCGGATCGCTCTGGGGCATTTTTCCGGTCGCCAAGAATACTGATTTCGCAGCGGTGTACTACGGTGCATCGACCGTCGGGCAAAGCTCCTACGATCGTTTTGATCTGACGCTGACGCATCGTCACCCCTGGAGCCGGGGGAACCTGGACGTCCAGCTCAACTACCGCCGTTACCCTGACGGCATCAATGCGTTTACCGGATTTTCTGACACGGTACCCGTGTCGTCGTTTATTGAAGGCCGTAATCGATTTTTCCTGACAGCGGCTCTGTCGTTTTACTGATCCTGCTTCGCAAACCACTCCGCGGGGTTCTGCGCCGAAACCGTCAATGCGTGTGTTCAAGGCGGTCCCGAATGTCTTTGGAACTAGGCGCCGCTTACAGATTCATAAATACTCACGGCGATAGGTTGGCATTTCACGACTGAAATCGGCGAGGCTACGACGTGCTGTGTAGGTCAGTGTAGATTTTTGGCGGTTCGGACGTAAAACTCCGATACGAGAGTTCCTTGTGTGCTCTGAAACGGCCTCAGAACCCGTTGGTCCTGTCCGCGCTGTCTGCGCGTGCCCTTTCGGGTGCTATCGACTGTTCCAGTAAATCGAGAAGGTCGTCCAGCAAAGGGACCGTCCTAGGTACATCGTCTTTGAGGCGTGTGACTGTTTGAAAACTAGTGACTATTTTTAGAGATTGAGGCGCTCCGGCTTTAGCCAAACCGCTTGGGAGATCTTGCATCAGATGAAGACAATGATAAGCGCGGAGGTTCGGAACCCCGACCGCTTCTGCGCGTTCCCAGTAGATATGAAATTGTCTGTCTCGACGGTCGTGAGATAATGGCGTTTGCCGGGAGAAGTTAAAGCTTTGTGAGCGTTGTATTTAGCTCACTCCAAAGCGGACGCAGTAATCGTGACTGCATTTGGCAGCACCCGGCCAAGAGCCGTCGATTGCGTTTGCATGACTTCGACTAGATTCTCAAGCGCTGTGGACTCGGCGAATGTTCCACAGGATGGTTACAGGGCTCTTTTTTGTTCCACTAGTGTGCTTGAGTGTTGACCCGGACGCACGCAGAACCACGGCCTCCCTGGGCACCGTGCTCGGCCGGCCATCATCACAGGCCGTATGGGTAACGCTCTAACTAGGACTGCGAGCATTGATGGCGAAGAAGCAGCTTCGCGATCCTGAAGTGCTCAACAGCGACCTGTAGGTCGCTCGGCGCTAGGTCCAGCGCGCGCTCCAGCATGGTTTGTGCCTTATGGAGGCTCTCGCAGACGGCGGCGTGGTCTCCGCGTCGTTGCTGCACGTTGGCCAGCATGCGCAGCGCAACGGCCGTGCCGAGGCGGGCATCGACGTGGTCAGGCGCCCGCGCGAGCGCCTCATCGTAGGAGGCGATGGCGTCGGTGCAGGTATCCTCGGCCTCGGCGTAGTCGCCCAGCGTAACGCGGATATTGCCTAGGCGCACAAAGGCGTTGCCCCTATTGATGTGCGCATAGACGTGGTCAGGCGCCCGGGTCAGCGCCTCATCGCAGGTGGCGATGGCGTCAGTGTAGGCATGCTCGGCCCCGGCGTAGTCGCCAAGCGTAACGCGGAGATTGCCGAGGCTGTTAAGGGTGCCGCCCCTGTTGCTGTGCGTATGCGCGTTATCAGGCGCCCGTTTCAGCGCCTCATCGTAGGCGGCGATGGCCTCAGTGTAGAAGCTCTTTGCGCTTGCGTGGTCGCTCAGCCTGGCGCGGAGGCCGCCGAGGAACGAGAAGGCGCCGCCCCTGTTGCTGTGCGCATAGACGTTGTCAGGCTCCCGCGTGAGCGCCTCATCGAAGGAGGCGATGGCCTCAGTGCAGGTATCCTCGGCCTCGGCGTAGTCGCCCAGTGTAACGCGGAGCTTGCCGAGACGCGCAAGGGCGATGCCCTTGTTGTCGTACGCACTGACGGCTTCAGGCGCCCGCGCGAGCGCCTCATCGTAGGTGGCGATGGCCTCAGTGAAGGCATCCTCGGCCTCGGCGTAGTCGTCTAGCTCATCGCGGAGCTCGCCGAGGCGCAAAAGGGCCGAGCCCCTATTGACAAGGGGGCTACCCCGATTGTTGTGCGCACTGACGTTGTCAGGCGCCCGCGTCAGCGCCTCATCGTAGGAGGCGATGGCCTCAGTGTAGAAACTCTCGGCCCCGGCGTGGTCGCCCAGCATGGCGCTGACCTCTCCGAGGCCCAGGAGAGCTAAGCCCTGGCTATTGTATGTTGCGACGGCATCCGGCGCTCGGTTCAGCGCCTCTTTGAAGATGAACAGTGCCTGTCGCAAGGCGCTCTGCGCCGGACCATACCGCGCGCGATCGCAGGCCAGCTCACCGATCTGTAGGACCATATTCCCCGCCGCGTGGGCGGTTTCTAACCTCAGAACTGGTTTTAGTGCGGCCAGCGCATCACCGAGGGCATAGCGAGCATTCCGCTGCGCCAACAACATGACATCTCCCCACTCCCGCCACCCCCGCTCCCAATCCTGCTGATTGGCGTGGTAGATGGCCTCGGCGATAGTCTCCGGGGTGTCGCTGCCGCGCTCCCGATAGATCGTCTCGAGCGCGGCATGGGCCTCGCGGGTGGACTCGGGCTCCAGTGTGGCGACGAGGCGGCGCAGCAGGTCGTGGATGCGGTAGTGCCCACGATGGGCGGGGTCGGGCCAGACGAAAGAAAACCCGGTGAATGTAGCGAAGTCGGCGCGGCTGGCATCGAAATGAAGGTACGCGCCGAGGGCGAAGAACAGCTCGCGGTCGAAGCTGCGGGCGGCGGCCAGCAGGGTGACGGCGGATTGGACCTCGGTGTTGCAGTATTTGAGCAGTCGTCTGAACAGCGTGCGCCCCAGGTCGCGTTGGGTAGCGGCATCCTCAGCGAAGTCGGCGGCGGTGAGCCTCTCGTGCCGTGCGGCGGCCTGAAGGCAGAGGTCAGCTGCGAGGCCAAGGTAGAGCGGATGGACTTTCTCCGGGGCAATCTCGGTGGCGCGGATTAGGGCGGTGCGTAGAGCCTGGTCGCTATCCGACTCGTCATCGAAATCCGAATCAGCCGTTGCACCGACCCGATGACCCAGCGCCCGCACTAGATAGTCATCGGCATCGGGAGGGCGCAGGTGCCCAATGAGCCGTTGATCGATCATCTCGGGGGGGATCGGGAACTTCGATGCCTCGGTCCAGCGCGGCGGCTCTCGCCCAGCCATCACAACGATGATGCCCTGGTTGGGGTGGTATAGCTGGGTGAGGAGCGCCCGCAGCCACTCGTCGCGCTCGAAATAGCTGGCCTCGGACTCATTATGCCGGTTGGTGCCCCAGAATGCCTCGTGGGCGTCGATGAGCAGCACCAGCCGCGGGGGGGCTTCGGGCAGGCCCATCGCGACGTGGATTGACTCGCCGAGCAGCCGTGGTAAAGCGTCGCCGAGCGGTGCGGCCCGGCCGGATTCGGCCATTTCTTTGATGTTGCGCAGGCGCTCCTCGTCAAGCTTTAGCCGGGTACGCCATAGGGCCACATTGCTCTTGAGATGCTTGTCGAACAGGCGCAGGACCTTTACGGCCAAGCCTGCGACGGGAGTATCGCTGATGACGTCGAGCAGGTGACTGACGAAGTCAGCCTCCGCCGCTGGGAACAGCGCCTTGATTCGCTCGTCAGAGAGTCGACCGCCGTAGCGTAGGTAGAGCAGTAGGGCGTAGTCGAATAGCGGAAGCTTGAGCCCGGTCGGTTGGAGAGCGCGGCGTATCATCAGCGGACCCGACCAGTAACCTTGCGGGTCGCCCGCATCGGTGGGGCGCGCGGCCACATCGTGGTAAACGCAGGGTACAGCAGTCCCGGCGCTTGCGGCTAGGCTGTCGTAGGCGGCAATGAAGGCCTGATCGTCGTCTCCGCGGTCGAGACGCGTCCAGTCGGAGGCTGAGAGCCTGAGGCAGTAACCCTCCATCAGGCACTTGAGCAGCAGCGATTTTCCGTTACCTCCGTCGCCGTGAAAGAACAACATCCGCTCCAGAGGTGGCTCGGCGTGCAGATAACGAAGGAACAGCCGTCGCTCGCCCAAGCGGTCAGCGAACAACGCCAAGGCACGGTTGTGCTCGGTGATACGGGCTGGTTGATTGATGGGCATGGAACGGGACTCCGGTCATTGGCGGATTAGTCACAAGTAAGAGCCTGGACTATAACCGTGGTAAGCCAGGCGCGCTCGTTCGGCGCCTTCGCGCAAAGTATCGGCAATTCGAATCGCTTTATCTTGTTGGCTCGCGAAGCCGCAGTCTAGATTGATCGATTGCTTGCCTTACGCAGGTCGCTTCCGCTATCCGGTCGGCGTCACACGGATACGAGGTGAAACGAGCCCTCTACTTGCAATCCCAAGGCACCCTCCATCCCTCAGACTTCCATTGATCATTCGCCAGGGCGCCGGATAGCCGCCCACCCACCCTCGTAACGGAGCGCGAGATGGGTCGAAAAGCGGAGGTCAGTCCGACAATACCTAAAGGTCGGCTCCCGGCCGGCCGCTCGTCCTTGGTGCGAATTCTAAGAAATTCTCAATGATCACTCCGCGTCAGATGCAGGGTCACCACCCGATGCTTGAGACCAGACGATTACCCAACCGCCGTCACGTTTCTCGTACACGTTCGTATGTCGCAGCTCTCCGGTCCAGACTGGCACTCCCTCGCTGGCAACAAGAAACTCGGAGTCTATATAGCGCAGCGCGGCAACGTCACCGTAGTGTCTTACGGTGATCTCCCCTGGTTCCCAAGCCAGGTAGTCAAGGCTTCCGTCAGCGATTCCCCCGAGATACTGTTCTTTCGACAGCAGATTGCCGCTTGGTGTAACCAGCTGGAACTCGTCTGCGTGGAGACTACGTGCGATCAAAACATCAGCCTCAACAAGGGCGCGGAGTCGAGTACGCTCCAACTCACGTAGTACCTCCACTTCACTACGTCCAGAGGTGTCGGCGTATACGGCAAAGGAGAGCGAGGCCAGCAATAGACCAGCGAGCTTAGCGTGCTCTAAACCGTCGGGCATATATGTATGTCTCCTACAGGCAGCTCCTACGTGTATCACAGCAAACTTACGCAGTCACTCAACAGACTAAGTCGGCTAACGCTCGAACTCAGTCGTTGGGCGACGTTCGATCGATTGGTCCGCTGCCGAGCAGCTGACGATTAGGGGGGCCAGGCATTGAGTCAGATCGACCAGATGCGGAAACCGAATCTAGCGACCGCAAAGTTGCAATAGCTTACGTTTCGCGCCTTCGGGATTCGCTTTGTAGACTTCAGAAAAGTCACTACGAACGATCGTTGCCGATGAGTGAGACAACAGTGCTTGAAGTGCAGCGGCTTGTCGCTCCGTCAGCGATAACTTCACCATCGCGAAGTACATAAACAGAACAGCATCATTGACGTCCTCGAGTAGGTTTAGGGCAGCCATTGCTCTTGTAGAGGACAGCTCATTCAGATCAGGGACACAGGCTGCTTCCTTCAAGGCCCGTCGATTTGCGTCGCCCATATCGGAGATGAGAGGTCTTAGTTTGTCGATGAATACCAGCGCTTCCCGTTCATTAAGGTCCGTGTAGTACGCAACATAGTTGGGCATTTCGTTCGGGTCATCCCAATCTGCGCTCAGCACATTTGCAACAACAAAGAACCTGAGGTGGTCGGGAATCACGTCTGTTCCGCAGTAGCTATTCGCTACGTCGATCCCTGCATCAGGCCCCCAACACCTCTCGGCAGAGTTATGCAGAAGGTGAGATTCTGCTGTGTCAACAAAGTTTGCTGTTGCAGCTGAGACGATGGCGAAACAATTGATCCAAAACGAACAATACTTCATGGTGATACGCGCCCCCTTGATCGTCGAATTCTTCACGATCACCGTAGCCCTGAACGCGGAGAGATCAACGGGGTTCCGCGAGTACTCGCTGCGGTGCTGCTCTCATGATCAACCGGTTGCAAACGTGAATTCTTGTTTGACAGGTAGTAGTTCTAGACCCAACGGGAAATGGTTAGAAGTCCGTAACGGGTCGACTGTGCGCGCTCCTAATCGGCTGCTGTGTTGGAAGTGGCCGGCATTAACTTCACTCTTGCTTGATCTGTATGACTATCTTCGTTGAGTACACATCTGTCCTTTGTTCCTTGAAAAGTCGCCATTCTGTATCCGCCCGAAAAATTGCGCGAATCACGTATGCCCCCGGCCTTTGAAAGTTGTAATAACCCTTGGAGCCGTTCAGGAACATCGTTGGGTTACTCGGATCATTGATGGCGAAGGTAGGCGATAGGCGGCTCATCGTAGGTGCAAACGTTGCTCGTTCATGCCGGCTAGGTTCACGAAGCTCGCTGTTTACTTGCAGCGCGTTCAACTGAACCGGAAACTTGTTGAGATGTTGGACTTCGAGTTCCGGCAGAGCTATGGAGCTGAATCGCATCTGCCCATCAGTGGCGCCAAGCCACAGAGTTTCATAGGAAATGTAGATGACTTCGCCCTGCGCGTACTCATCCTTGTCTGCCAGCAGCAGTACCTGTACTTGGCTGGCGAACGCCACATCCACAGCTAGTAAAGTGCTAGTGATGAGAAGACGAATCTGTACCATTTACTAGACCATATCAAAGACCATCGAGTGTCGGAATTGGGTCGATATGAGGCGTTCACCACCATTGGCTCGAAAGGCAGCTATTTCCGGAGCAGCGCTGGCTAACTCCCGTGTCCGGCCAAAACCGGAAGTCGTCGACCCTACTGCTTGAGTCTGTCTGTGGTAGGCGCTTTCTTATTTTTGCGTGCACGACTGCTCCATGCTCTAACCAAAGCCACACAGATTCCTTCCGATTACTGCTCCGTACCGAGTCGGGAATGGCGCATCTGCGCGACTGCGTGGTGCACTGCGGCGGACGCAATCTGTTCTAGCTAAGGGTGCTGCTCCACGACATCTTTTCGTACTAAAAGGTCCGGTTGTGGCATAGCATACTCAATCCTAGCTCACCTCTTCTCGTCTCGACTTCGGTTTTCAGCTAGGGTGCTCTAAGCTTTCGGGTCACGTCCCTAACGAAGAAAATCCCACCATGTCAGATGTGGAGGACATGCAAGCGCGTTCGCTTGCTCGCGAGAACCGATTAGAGCTTATTCGCCGTGAACATCGCACTCTCCGCGTTTGGAAGAACTTCTATCAATATCGCAACCATGGAGACACCGACGAGGCGAGTGCCGCATTTGAGGCGTTGATCTACTGGTTCCTCCCCGGGGGCAGGACGTTGATCATTCTGACCATTTCACTTGGCGGCTTTTTCACGGTACTCCTCATGCACGAGCAAAACCAACTTGTCGCGCAGCAGACTTACGAGCTTCGACGGCAAATCTACGAGCAAGCACAGACAGACCGCGCCGCACGAGTGACCGACATCAAGGATAAGCTGTACCGATGGTCCGATGAGTCTAGGATTGCGAGAAAAGCTTGGGAAGCCACGCCTACTGAAGAACGATCAAAGCGCCCGCCGGATGCACAACCGTTTTTTGACGCAGCAATTAGAAGTGAAGCACTGCGGCAACTACTGAGTCTATCGGCTTCACCACTGATCCCCCCGACCCCTGCAGAATACGAGACGCTTGGCACGGTATTGAGTGCTTGGCCTTGCAGACAATTTGGAGTGTTTTGTGGTTATCTGCAAGAAAAACGGCCCGTGGATGAAGCAAACTCTGATAGTTCAAAAAAAGATAGGATCGAAATCGACCTTGCCGAAAGTTTTCTGAGCGATACGCGCGCATTAACTATCTCTTCAACAAGATATTTACGAATTCTCGCTCCACACTCAGACTTGAGCCGTGCGAACCTTTCTTACGCGGCGTTACGCAACGCGGACCTTTCCGAATCAACGATTACTCGCGCAGTGTTGGACAGAACGGATTTGCGCAAAGCGGACCTAACCCGAGCAGCGTTGCGGAAAGCATCGCTGCGCGGCGCAGATTTGCGAGGTGCATTCCTCCGCGGAGCTGACCTAAGGGAATCAGCAATGGACCATGCGAGGTTAGAGAATGCAGTGCTGGGCGAGAAATACGACATTATCGCGGGATACATCCCAGCCTCCGACCTAAGCGGCGCTAATTTGAGGTTCGCCAATTTGCGTGGTGCCGATTTGGCTGGAGCGGACCTTTCAGGTGCAAACTTGGAATACGCAAACCTGCAAGGCGCAACGCTGCGAGGCGCGATTCTTGTCGGTGCGGATCTTAGCGATGCGACCCTTGAAGACGCGGACCTGGAAAGCGCCAACTTGGAGAGTGCGATTTACGATTGTGCGACCCTATTAATGATTCGTCCCACTGATGGCTTTGGCACCTTCGGTGTAAGGGGTGAGTGTTTGAACCCAACCCGATGAAGGCACAATACGGGTGATGCACTGCCGCAACGCGGTGAACGCTATCCCACTGCGCCCACCGCAGGTGGAGCCCGGTAGCTCACAAGCTTAGGCCCACACAATCCACCGTAATGCTACTGCAATTCGACAGCAAATCAACCAACTCGCATCGCAGCCGCTTCAAAAGCTAGCATGACTTGACAACGAACGCGTCATTTGGGGCGTTATCTATAGGATCGTTGCGATCCGTATCGCGGTAGGTGTGTTTGATGATCTCGATATCGAACACTCCTACTCCACCATAATACTTCGTTGTGCATGTTTCTCATCCATCCAGTGGTTCGCCCTCAGGATCGGCTAGGCTAACGTCGAATCGCAAGAAGCGATATCGAGGGCGAACACAGCGTGTGGAAAAAGCAAATGTAATATTCGGGCATGAGTGATCCGATGACTGGAAAGGGTCGTGAAACGCCGAACTACGTTACCCCCGAAATGTCCTCTTGCGAGTTGAAAAAACACATTTGGAAACTGTTCACATTCGCCCCGCCTAGATCATGTTCGTATGGTCGGTGACGACGCAGCTTCCTCGCTAAAAGAATTGTATGTGGTTCGATCGCTCGAAGTTCTAGTAGCCGTTGATCTCCAACTGGAAAACATTCGAGCATCCCAAGGGGCAACTGCTCGGCCACTTCCGCACTTTGACGTAGCCAAGTTCATGGGCCTATTTCCCAACTTGGCCAAGCGCGGTGAATTCTGCGTGTTTATATTATCGAAATGCTACGAATTGCGTTTCGCTGTGCCTAGCAACTCGGCCATCCGCGATTGCGCGACATCGGCCTCAGAGCGCACTGCGATCACGTCGCGCAACCTGTACCTTGATTTCATCAGAGCGTGCGCGGACTTTCGCCAGATCATAGGCCATTTGCATGCGCAGCCAGGCATCGGCGCTGCTCCATCCCATCTTCTCCAGGCGCAAGGCCATCTCGGGCGAGATCGCTGATTTCTCGTTGACGACATTGTTCAGTGCTTGACGCGTGACACCGAGTTGCTTCGCTGCTTCGGTCACGTTTAGCGCTGAGGCGTTTATGCAATCCTCCCGGACAATGCTTCCGGGATGTACTGGGTTCTTCATAGCCATGCCGTTTATCTCCCTTCTAGTGGTAGTCCACCAAATCGACGTCTTGTGGCTCATCACCAAATCGGAAAGTTATGCGCCAGTTACCTGTAACCCATACCGAATAGTGATCTTTCAGATCGCCCCGCAGGCGATGGAATTTCCATCCGGGAAGATCCAGATCCTCGGGGACAGTTGCGG
>JBCCNK010000052.1:0-15742 GCA_039025875.1 Pseudomonadota bacterium | reverse complement strand
GATTTTTTGCCTTCGCGAATCACATTCCTGGAGTAGTGATGCGCAAAGCTTGGCTCGATGCCGTTACTCGCGTTGTTCGCGAGCGACAACGAAATTGTTCCGGTTGGTGCGATCGAGGTGTGATGAGTGAAGCGGCAGCCTTCGTTGGCGATTTTCTCGACCAGGTCCGGCGCTTCGCCAGCGATCTTCTGCATATAACGGCTGTACCGGGCGAGCAGCACTTTTCCGCTGACTTCGTCACCGATGTCGTAGCCGTCATCGATCATCTCTGGTCGTAGGTTCAGCATGTTAGCGTCGACGGTGAAGGTCTCTTCCATGATGGGCGCGCAGCCCTTCTCTTTTGCCAGCTCTAGGCCTACTTGCCAGCCTGTTACGGCCAGAACTTTAGACACCTCTTCCGTGAAGGCGACCGATTCGGCACCACCGTAAGGCATTCCAAGCAGACTGAGAGTCGAGCCCAGTCCTAAAAAGCCCATGCCGTGGCGGCGCTTTCGCTCAATTTCGCCGCGCTGATCTTCCAGTGCCAAACCGTTGATTTCTACTACGTTGTCGAGCATGCGCGTGAAAAGGCCAACAACCCGTCTGTATCTGTCCCAGTCAAACCGCGCTTCGGGAGTGAAGGGATTCTCGACAAACAAGGTCAGATTCACCGAGCCCAGCAGGCAGCTTCCGTACGGCGGGAGCGGTTGTTCGCCACAGGGATTGGTCGCGCGAATCTGTTCGCAGAACCAGTTGTTGTTCATGGTATTCACCTGATCGATCAGGATGAAGCCGGGCTCTGCGTAATCGTAAGTCGACGCCATGATCATGTCCCAGAGGCGTTGAGCGCGAATGGTCTTGTAGACCTTGCATGCCACCAGGCCCTCGGCGTTTTGGATGTAATCCTGAGAGTTGGGTACGTAGCGCCACTCAACCTGATCCGGATCGTTGAGATCCAGCTGGCTGTGTTCCTGATCGTTTTCTGAAAGCGGAAACGACAGCTTCCAGTCCTGATCGTTTTTGACCGCATTGACGAAGTCATCCGTGATCAGCAGCGAGAGATTGAACTGACGCAGACGGCCGTCTTCGCGCTTGGCTCGGATGAAGTCGAGCACATCCGGGTGATGCACATCGAAGGTCGCCATTTGAGCACCGCGCCGTCCTCCCGCGGAGGACACGGTGAAGCACATCTTGTCGAAGATATCCATGAACGACAGTGGCCCGGACGTCAGAGCGCCCGCACCACTCACATAAGCGCCTTTCGGACGTAGCGTAGAAAACTCGTAGCCGATACCACAGCCCGCTTTGAGTGTTAGACCTGCTTCAACGTTCTTATCGAGAATGTCGCGCATGGAGTCTTTTATGGTTCCCGACACTGTGCAGTTGATCGTCGAAGTGGCGGGCTTGTACTCCAGGGCTCCCGCGTTTGAGATGATCCGACCTGCAGGAATGGCTCCATTGCGCAGCGCCCAGAGAAACTCTTCGTACCAGTGATTTGGGCGATCGGGCTCAACCTCAGCCAAAGCGCGGGCTACCCGCTTGTAGGTCGCGTCGAGCTCGGCATCGATGGCGTTGCCCTGTTTGTCTTTAAGCCGGTATTTTTTGTCCCAGATGTCGAGTGATGCATCTTGCATCGCGATCGTGCGGCGTTCAGTCCGGCCCTTTTCACCGGCCACACCCGCCCTACTCGCTTCACCCGAATGTCCTGCTGATTGCGACGCGTTGTATGACGATTCAGATGTTACTGCTGTGGCGGTTGCTGCATCCGAGCTCGTCGAATCGGCAAGGGCACTGGTTGGCTGCATCTCTTCGGGTCCTCGTTTTTTTAAGTGTTATGAAGCTTGGGTTCTGCCGGATCGTATGTCTGGCATGTCTTACCCTGTTGGTCTTGTCTTTCTTAAAACCAGCTTAAAACCAGCTTAAAACCAGCTCAGATCTGCTGGTTTCTGAGCTGTCTGCATAAACCGCCTTGTCCGGACGCTTTTCGCTGTTTTTCGCTATTTTTCGCTATTTTTCGCTATTTTTCGCTATTTTTCGCTATTTTTCGCTGCTTTTTACTGCTTTTTGCTGCTTTTTGCTGCTTTTTGCTGTTTTTAACCGCTGTTTGAGCCATTCGAACGTCGATTTCTTTGCTCTACTGCCGCCCGGCTCGCACTCCGCTCTCGCGTCGGCATGGCGCTGCCTGCATGTTCTGGGGCGGAACTCACGGCTTCTGTATACGGCGCTCATCGGTAAGTCGGACTTCAACCGGAATCAATATCTAGATGGTGTCCCTTAGAGCGAGCACTACATATTGTGCAAAAATTGCCGCTAGGTAAACCGCTTCTGCGAAAAAAAACAGCTTTTTTTTTCAGCTAATCGGTTTCGAGTCACCGATAGTGTGTGAGTACTTACCGTTCAGCCCAGCCAAACAGCGAGCAAGACAATCAGCACAACAAACTGGAGCAGAGAGAGCACCTGCCAAAAACGCAGGGGATTGCGATCGATCAGTGGCCGCGACTTCAGCGGTATGAAGTCGCTACTGGGTGATTGTAGATCGGCAATGAATTCCGATAGAGCATCGTAGCGCCTCATCGGGTCCCGATGGCAGGCTCGGGCGAGGGCGTGATCCACCCATTCCGGCACCGCATTGTCGCGCGCATAAGCCGGCTCATAGCGCAGCCGCTGCTGGTCACGGCGGCTGCGTACCCTTGCGACCTGTGCACCGTAGGGAAGTCGGCCGCAGAGCATCTCGTAAATCATCACACCAAGGGCAAATTGATCCGCCCTCCAGCTCACCCGATCCCCTGAGAGATATTCCGGTGCAGTGTACTGGAACGTCCCGGGCATAGAGCCCATTAAGCCCTGCGATGCTTCGGCGAGACCCGCAACAGATACCGATCCCAAATCGATAATGACAGCCGTTCCGTGGCTATCGAGCATCACGTTCTCGGGTCGCAAATCCTGGTGAGTCATTTCGCGACGATGGAGTGCCGTGAGCCCACTTACCAGCTGCTTTGCGATGGATCGAACATCGTCCAGCGACGGGTTCTCGTGGTCGTGCATCCACTGTCGTAGCGTTGTTCCCTCGACCCACTCCATGGCGACATAGCAAGCACTTCGCGCACTCGATGAGGTCGCAGCCTTAACGATATGAGCAGAACTCACTCTCCGGGCTACCCATTCCTCAAACATGAACCGCTGGAGGTAGTCGGGATTAGCACCCGTCTCGATTGAAGGAACCTTGACCACTGTCTTGCGGCCCGACGGATCGGAGGCAAGATACAGGCGACTCCGCTGGGTATGATGGATCTCTCTTATCAGGGCAAAGCCATCTAGAGTCGCACCCACCTTAAGGTCACTTGGCACAGGCAGGCTCGCATTCGAGAGCGCTAATGGCTGACTTGCCGGTGCTAACGAGTCTATCCGGGCGATTTGGACGGTGAGATTGTCCGTGCTTCCGGCGCTCATCGCCGCGTCTACAAGCGTTTGTGCCGCTTCATCAAGCGACGACGACGTGAGCGCATGGCGGACATCGCTCGCGTCGATGAATTCGTGTACGCCATCGGTCGTGAGCAGAAAAACATGACCTTCGTTAAGCGGCACGCTGCAGTAGTCGATCTCCACCCGTTCCTGAGCGCCGATCGCCCGCCCCAGGTACTGCTCTGACTCCGACAGTATGGTCACATGATCGGTGGTCAACGGCTCTAGGTCGCCGTCGGCGAAGCGATAGATACGACTGTCGCCCACATGGAACAAATGGGCTTCTCTCGCCTTAAAGACGACGGCGGACAGCGTGCAAACAAGTCCACTGTTCATATCGCTTGTACGAGCGTAGCGATTTTGCGCATACAACCAGCTGTTGGTTGCCTCTATGACGCGTACGGCCGAGTGCTTGACCGTCCATGCCTCGGGCGTGTCGTAGTAATCGGTGACCAGGCCTTTCACAGCCGTTTCAGCAGCGACCTGACTTTGCTTGCTGGAGCTGATGCCGTCCGCGATAGCGAGGGCAACACCTTTTACCGCTGCCTCGAAGCCAGCGGGAATACGCGCGGCCAAAGAATCCTGGTTGACGGGTTTTCGGCCGGCGCGGCTGCACTGGCCAATGCTGATAGACAACTCGGCATCCCCCCCGGCACTCATCCCTCCAGGGGCCTTACCAGGGGACTGTATAGCGACGGGATCGACCACGGACGAGTCGCTCAGACGGTGAGAAACACAAGCACGAGCGCGCTCAATAAACCCGCGCGCTGCGCCTGGATAGAACTGGAATTACCAGGAATTGTAGGACAGGAACTTACCCGACATTTCGATTTTTACTCGATCACCCTTAGAATTAGGCACTCGATTAATGCTCATATCAAAGTCGATAGCCGACATAATCCCATCGCCAAACTCCTCGTGAATGAGCGCCTTGATCGTGGGGCCGTACACGCCAACTATCTCATAAAGGCGATAGATGCAGGGGTCCGTCGGCACTGTTTGCTTCCAGATCTTGGTTGGGGGCTCCACCAGCACTTCGACAGATTCCTCGGGCAACTCAAGAAATTCAACCAAAGCTACCGCCTTGTCCTCTGGCATCGCTTGCATGCCCATCGCCGCCGAGTGCGTCCAAACGGGCGACATCGCTATAGCTTCCGCAATCGTCGACCACTCGAGCTTTCTCTCGCGTTTCCGCGTGATGATCATCGCGGTTACGTCCTCTCGCTCAAGCATCTGCGGTAGGTTCTCAATTTGCATTCGTAATTTCTCTCCTTGTGAGGATGAGCAAAGTAGCCCAGGACTGCGCACTCGGCGCGCATCCCTGGACCTTCACTGTGGTGCCATCAAAGAATGGCTCTAACGCTCCGCCATGTTAGCCAACAGACGCAGCGGGCTCAGAACTTACCTCGACTCGAGCAGCATCCGGCGCACGACGCGACGGGGACGTCTTGTAGTGGGTTGAGTAGATCATGGCCCCCACGAAGGTGAGACCCCCAACCAGGTTGCCGATCACCGTAGGAAGCTCATTCCAGAAGATGTAGTCCATCCAAGTGAAGTTGCCACCGAGGAGCAGACCAGACGGAAACAGGAACATGTTCACGATGGAGTGCTCAAAACCTAGATAGAAGAAGACGAGGATCGGCATCCACATCGCCATGATCTTGCCGGAGACCGAGTTCGACATCATAGCCGCGACCACACCGGTCGATACCATCCAATTGCACATGACGGCGCGGATGAAGAGCGTCAGCATTCCCGATGCTCCTGCGTCGGCGTAACCCACGGTACGGCTTTCTCCGATTACACCGATCTTTTGACCGATGGCGTTTGGCGCTTCACTGAAACCGGTCGTAAAGATAATCGCCATAAATATCGCAACAGTGAACGCACCACCAAAGTTGCCGACAAACACTAGACCCCAATTGCGAAGTATCCCGCCTACAGTCACCCCGGGACGACGGTCGATTAATGCCAAGGGGCACAATGTGAACACACCCGTGAGCAGGTCAAAGCCGAGCAAGTACAGAGTACAGAAACCGACCGGAAAGAGCAGAGCCCCAACAAGAAACTGTCCAGTGTTGACCGCAATAGACACAGCAAACGCCGCTGCCAACGCCAGGATCGCGCCAGCCATGTAGGCGCGAATCAGCGTGTCCTTAGTGGACATGAATATTTTAGCTTCGCCTGCGTCCACCATCTTGGTGGCAAATTGCGCCGGCTCGATATACGACATAAGGAATCCCTCCTGACCCTTTAGATTTGACCGCGCCTGGCGTTTGCAGAATCCATGCCATACGTTGGCCCCACTTTATGAGGCTGCACCGGCGGCTACCCTGGAGCGCACTGAGCAAGCGCCCGGGGATTATCTAGTCCGGCATGTTGCGTAATCTGGTAACACGATTCGCGCCGCATCAGCGCATTTTGAGTACTGCGCGCACCATTTGTGCGCGATTCTGTTTCTCGTTTACACATATGCGCAGAGCAAGGTGAACGCTGTTTCGGCGTAAATAGTCCGCCCCGAGGGTGCAACAAACTACATTGTCTACCGCCAACGACCCTATAGGCGACGGTACGCACAGTGCGTTGTGCGCCAGACCGCGGTCGCTTGGAAGCAACCCTTGGCGCAGTTATTGCTGTCAGCGCGGCGAACAGCGACAAACATCCAAGTTGGGGAAGGAACACGTCACCATGTCTCTAGTCACGTCACAAGCAGCATTCAGCGAACCAACCAGCGAAAGAGCGCCCGTCGACGCCCGGAGAGGGCACAGCAACTCAGCGCTGCTCCGCCGACCATTGTGCTGGGCTGTCAGCGTCACTCTGGGTACATTGCTGGTGACGCACACAACCTGGGCCGAAAACGTGATCTCTGAGGCGATCAGTGGCGGCAAGCCTCTACTGAGGATGCACGGGCGCGTTGAACTCGTCGATGACGAGGCCAATACCCTGGATGACGCGACAGCGTTCACCTTGCGCACCTACTTTGGGTACCAGACTGGGAGTGTCGGAGGCTTTTCAGTGCGACTCGCCGCCGAGAACGTTCTGCACCTGGTCGATGACTTCAATGTGCCGGGAGAAAGCTCAAACGGCTTCGACGTCGTAGCAGATCCGGAGGGAACGGAAATCGAGGAGGCATTTGTTCGTTACACGGGCATAGAAGACACCACGGTCACCATTGGCCGTCAGTACGTCACCTACCGACCGGCTCCTCTGCATCGATTTATTGGCACGGTGCCATGGCGACAAAACTGGCAGTCTATGGATGCGTTAACTGTTGAGAATAAGTCCATCGAAAATCTGCGGATCAATTACGCCTACATCGACAACGTCAACAGGATCTTTGGAAA
The DNA here is from genome assembly GCA_039025875.1 of Pseudomonadota bacterium. GTDB lineage: Bacteria > Pseudomonadota > Gammaproteobacteria > Pseudomonadales > Halieaceae > Congregibacter. Next base: position 8,957 of record JBCCNK010000052.1, on the reverse strand, counting down.
CGATAACCCGAACGAAAACCTGGCTGATTCCCCTATGAGCTCCCATCTAGTGAACCTTCAGTATTCGGGACTTCCCATAGGATCTTTAGAAGGGTTTTACTACCGTCTCGATTACGATCGGGACTTTCTTCCCGCCCCATTTACCGACCGGGAAACCATCGGTGCGAAGCTGCAGGGAAAAAGCTCTCTCGCCGAAGACCTGAGTGTCAGCTATCTGCTAGAGGCATCACACCAGCGAGCGATCGAGGATAACCCCACGGCTTTCGACTCGGCGAATCAGTATCGGGTCGAGTTGGCACTGACAAAGGCACTCGGCTCTGGCCCTGTTAAGTCGGTGATGGGAAAGGTTGGATACGAAGTGCTTGAGAGTGATAACGGCATCAGCTTTTCTACCCCGCTGGCGACCGTGCATGCGTTCCAGGGCTGGGCGGACCGCTTTATTGGCTTTCCGGGTGCGGGTGTGAAAGACGCCTATGTCGTAGGCTCGGCCAAGTTCGCCGGGGACTTATCTTTAGTGACGATACTGCACGACTTTGAAGCCGATGCAGGTGGCATTGATTACGGAGAAGAATTCGATCTGCAACTCACAAAAAAATTCGGCAAGGTCGCCGTATCGCTCAAGCATGCCAGCTATTTCGGTAGCGATGATGTCGACGCCGGTGCGACAGGCATCGACAAGACCGTGACCTGGGCGTTCGTGAACTACGTGTTTTGACCCAGTTTTAGAAGAAGCCGAGTCGCCGCAGTCAGCGTGGGCTTGGGGTCAACGAGTTCGTCTCTCGGTCTCCGCAGCGGCAGCGCTTCCCACTTAACGCACTTACACGACCTCAAAGTGAGTTGCCGATAGGCAGTAGCAAGCGCAAGACTGACTTCGACGTCTCAACCAAGGTAGATGCGGTCGGATTGCCTTCGTAAATCCTACGGCCCGGAACTTAGGGCACCGCTTGTTGCGTGCCCGCTAAGATGTCGTTGTTTGATCCGCCAGTATCATTATAGGTCGGGTTTCCCTGACTGCGCCCAACGACTGAGTTGCTGGCACCAAGAAGGCGGAGGTCGATATCGGCTGAAGACCCGGAGAAGTCATTCGCGACGATCGTCCAGCTAGAGACGGGCCTCCCCTCAGGACCGCCACCGACAAACACCCAATCGCGGGTACCGCCAAAAAAACTGTTGGCACTAATCACGCCGCTGTTGGTATTGATGATTTCGATACCGCTACCGTTGTCGTTTGCCTGATGCCCCTGGGTAGCGCCGCGGACGGTGTTACCCGTGATGACCACTTGATGGTCGATAGCGGGCCCACCACCGTGCGCCACCTGCGCACCGATACCGAAACTGTTGACCAACAGGTTTCGGAAGGTGTTATTTTTGATCGTTGTGCTGTTGCTTGCTGGCGAAGCCGCATTGCTCTCGATCAAGATTCCGAAGCGGCCGAATACTGTCTCGCCCTGTCCGTAATCCAGGTTATTGAATTCGATATCATTCCCCAGAATCGTAGTGCTCTGATTGGCGTTGAAGATAAAAATAGGAACGCCAACGGACGTGAACGTGTTGAAGTTTATGTCGACCTGCCCCTGACCCAGCACGGAGCTGTCCACTCCCTGATCAAGCTGGTCGAACGTCGAGCGGTTTACTTTGAGTGTGCCCAAGACGCCGTCCGAACAGTTTTCGGCCTGGCTCATCGCTACCCCGGTAACGAAGTCCAAGGCGTTCAAGCCCTGCCCGCGAATGGCGACGCGGTCAATGGTGCCGAAGGTGGTGCGGTCTGCACAGTTCGATGGATCACTGCTGAACACAATCACAGCCAGTGACGAGGAACTCTGGCAAGGCGAGCCCACTTCGATAGTCATGAACCGGATCGTGACTCCAAAGCCATTAGAAATCTGCAATACGTCAGAGTTAGGCGCATTGCAATTACTAAACCCGTCCTGGATGACAAGTCGGGTGCTTGCAATAGACCTACCTCTCAATTCTCCAGTGAAGCCGTCGACCGCGATCTGAGAAGCGATGGTGTAGACCGGAGAGACCAACTCCACCGCTCCAAATCCCTCGTCCGCAGAGGCTTCCAACGCACATTGAATGTTGGGCGCATCATCCGCTCCGCTACTGGTGACGAGCAAGGCACCACCCTCTTGCGTAACGTTAGGACCACAACCTGTTTGCGCATGCGACTCAGCCGCCAAGCAAGTGGAAAGAACCAGGATCAGGAGTGCGAAGGAGCGGGACATAATGAAATCCTCATGTATTTGTTATTGCCTTTGCTGTTGTAGCCGTCATTGCGTTCGTGAGTGCTTGTCGTGCAGCGGCCTAAACCTCTCCGGCCCTGTCAGAGGACGAAATGAGCACCTAATTCATCCGATCAGCGGACGTTTCTTCCTACAAAGGTATGTACGCGACCACCGCACCGACCTTACCCGACACACTGCTAGGCGCAATCAATCGAGGACAGCGGTGATGTCCCCAGGACCCACACAAGTCGAAATTTGAGAGGCAGTTAACGGTTTTCGGCACCGAAGCTTATTGAACGGTTGCGCTCGAATCCTCGCGTCCAGGTATTTCCGAAACCGTGGGCTTTGAGGATCGACAGGACGGCCGCGAACTGTTTTGGTGCGCAACAACGGAATCTTGCGTTTGTTTTGTGCGCCCGGGCTCTCGTTTTGATTCTAAGCCATTGTTTTGATGAGACTTCTTATTGGCAGAACTCTTGCTTTAACGTTTCGGTCTAGCGTTGGTCACTGCATCTGGAGCCTGAAACATCAATGGGGGAATCGTTCGAGCAACGGGGATTCACGGAAGAACAAGTTGCCTGTTTGATGGCAGCGTTGTCGAAGCTTGAACTCGCGACCGCGGGTTCAGGTGAGGACTTTGCGGGAGAGAACTCTACGGCCGAGGCTGTGCACGGCACTCCTATCGAGGACCTGTGCAAAGAAGAGATCGCCAAGTATAAGCTTCACCCCCTGGATCTGTGGGAGAGGTTGGAGCAGTGGACAAGCCGCAATGAAATAGCCACGGGCCTCGATCAGTTCCTGCTCCGCCATCTTGGGTTCTTCAACGTCGAACCGACGAGCCCGGGCTATATGGTCAGGTTACGGCTGCCCGCCTGTCAGATGCGGGGCGATCAGCTTCAGGCACTAGCGGACATTGCCGAAGACTATGCGGGCGGCTATGGCCACGTGACAACCCGCGGCAATATTCAGCTGCGGGAGATAGAACCCAAAAACGTCCTCAACGTCATGGATGCACTCACCCGCGCGGGACTCTCTTGCCAGGGGTCTGGGGCGGACTCTGCGCGAAACATGACCGCATCCCCAACGGCCGGCTTCGACGCGTCCGAGATTTTCGATCTGTCCCCATTCACGCGCAGGTTGTCAAACCTGGTGCTCAATACCCGAGAGCTCCGCGCACTGCCGCGCAAGTTCAACATCTCGTTCGATAACGGCGGATCTATCTCCGCGGTCAGCGACAGTAACGACATTGCGTTCCAAGCTATTCAGGTGGGCGAAGAAGCGCCGATTGATGCTGGCGTGTATTGTCGAATCGGCCTCGGAGGCATCAGCGGCCACAAGGACCTCACACGCGACACAGGCATGGTGTGCACACCCGAGCAGACGGTGATGGCGGGCTTTGCGATGCTACATGTGTTCGTTGAACACGCGGATCGAACCAACCGCAAAAAGGCTCGCCTCAAATATTTGCTGGATAAGCAGGGCGTGGATTGGTTTGTTGCGAAAACTCAGGAAAAGCTCACCGGCCTTGAGGCCGGCTTCCAGTTGACACCTTTGAGCGACGAGTTCGATGCACCGCGCCCCACGGTAGACCGGCAAGGCCATGTCGGCTTTCACCCCCAGTCGCAGAGCGACATGCACTACCTGGGCGTCGCGCTGGAGATGGGTCGCCTCTCCCCCGAACAGATGCGAACACTGGGGAGGATTGCGCTCATCAGTGGTCGTAACGATGTGCGCCTGACAGTCTGGCAGAACCTGCTCATTCCGTTTCTATCCGGTGCCTGTCTTGATGAGGTCAAACACCAGGTGGAAAACGCCGGTATGAAAACTTCGGCAACGGCTTTCGCGGCGGGTGCCGTTGGCTGCACGGGCAAGATGGGTTGCAAACTGGCGCTCGCGTACACGAAAGAAAACGGCACAGCGCTCGTGCGCCACCTCGAACAGAAGTTCACACTCGACGCGCCAATCAATATCCACTTAACCGGCTGCCCAAACTCCTGTGCTCAGCATTACATCGGCGATATTGGGTTAATGGGTACGACTCTAGCCGATGGCCGCGAAGGCTACTACGTGGTTGTTGGCGGCGGCAGTGATCTAGACAAAGGTGTTGGACGAGCACTGTGTGGGCCGGTACCTGCGACCGACATCAACAACCTCGTCGAACAAGTTATCCGCCGTTACGTCGAAGAACGTCAGGGCGAGCAAACGTTTCTCGATTTCGTTCGTCAAGTGCCTGATGAAAAACTCGTTCAACTTATCAACGTGGAGAATCTCGCAGCGTGAACGCCCCCGCTCTAAAGAGCATTCTTGCCGGAACACCACCGGTCGATACCGGAACTCCCAAATCCGAAATACCCGAATTTATCCCCGCCGATAGCCCTTTTAGTGAGGAGCAGAGGATTTTCCTCAACGGCCTGTTTGCCGGTGTTTATGCCATCGCACAAAACGCCCGTGGTGATACATCGCAGGAGGCACAGACCCCACTCAAGGTGTTTTTTGGCTCCCAAACCGGAACGGCGGAGTCCGTATCCAAGGATTTGCGCAAGTTCGCCGGCACAGTGGGCTTTGGCGCAGAGATTGCCGAGCTGGACACAATAGCGCCGGCTGATCTCGCGGACCTTCAGCATGTGTTGATTGTTGCTGCGACACACGGCGAAGGAGAGCCGACCGACAACGCACATAAGTTTCACACGGCACTGATGGACGATGGCGCGCCAGAACTTCCTGCTTCGCTGAACTTCAGCGTCTGCGGACTCGGGGACAGCAGCTACCCGCACTTCAATCAGGTCGCTCGTGACATCGACGCTCGGTTAGAAACGTTGGGTGCCACCCGCGCCGCGCCGCTGGTCACCTGTGACGTAGACTACGACGCCGACTACGAATCCTGGCGAAAAGCCGTCTTCGAAGCACCGGCTTTTGCTGAGATGGCTGGGACCGGAGCTCTCGTTGCACCTGCAGACGCAGATTTAAGCGCTCCCACGTTCGACAAGAATCACCCCTTTCTCGCGACCCTCATGACCAGCGATTCTCTAAGCGGAGAAGGATCGGCCAAGACGGTCAATCACATCGAGATTTCGCTCACTGGTGGCGGCGAGGATGTCCAGTACGAGGTCGGCGATGCACTGGGTGTATGGCCGCTCAACGATCCCGCAGAGGTGGAAGCGCTGCTTCGAGTCGCTCAGATGAGCGGCGCCGAAGTCGTAGAAGTCAAAGGGTCGCGCACCACACTGCGCCAGGCCCTGTATCGATCTCTGGATCTTGCGGTGATCCCTCCGAAGACCGCCGAACTTTGGAGCGTCGATGTGGCTGATGATGCGCAGGTGATAGATGTGCTCGCAATGCGCGCGCAACCGCTGGATCCGCAGGCGCTGGCTGATGGTCTCAGGTCATTGCAGCCGCGCTTGTACTCGATCTCCTCAAGTCCCAAGAAGCATCCTGGCGAGGTACACCTCACGGTTGGAGAAGTGCACTACGAGCTGCAAGGAAGCGCGCGTAAGGGCGTCGCTTCTACTTTTTTGGGTGGCCGGCTGGCTGAGGGAGCCGCGTTGGGTGTGTATATACAAAAGGCTTCGCACTTTTATCTTCCCGATGATCCGAACACACCCCTGATCATGATCGGACCGGGCACCGGTATCGCACCGTTTCGTGCGTTTCTTGAGGAACGAGAAGTCCAGGAAGCACGCGGTAAGAACTGGCTGTTCTTCGGCGATCAGCATGAAGCCTGCGACTACCTGTATGCGGATCAAATTAATAGCTGGCTCTCGTCAGGACTACTCAGCAAGCTCGATCTGGCCTGGTCGCGGGATAGCGCCGAGAAGGTGTACGTGCAGCATTTAATCGAGAAAGAAGGCGCCGAGTTCTTTAAGTGGTTGGAAGACGGCGCAGCCATCTATGTGTGTGGCGACGCAACTCGCATGGCAAGCGATGTTGAGAACGCCATCTTAGCGGTCATCGCCAAACACGCGGATACTGACCAAGATGGCGCGCAGGCTTATCTAGAGAGGCTGCGTGGGGAGCACCGCTACCAGCGTGACGTTTACTGATCGGGGCGCTGGTCGGCACGCCTTTCATTTTTTGCCCATTTTTACAGCCTACCTGTTTCAGCGAGTCTGTAAGGAAAAAGAAGGCTGAGCTATTGCTTTACGAGCTTATGCACCAGAAAAGACAGGGCGAGACCCGTTGCCAACGCCATGACCGAGAGAAGTGCTCTGTACGGCGTCTCTGGTTCCCAGACGCCAGTCGTCTCGAAGTAATAAAGCATGTAGAGCGATAGCAGCCACGGGATACTTACCAGCGCTTTTATGAGCAGCGACCTAAACAGCGAGTCTGTCTTGAGTTTCTGATTCATTAGCTAGGGCCTGACACGTAAGTCAGCGAGCTTAAATTCAGCCGCGGCATCACTGCAGCCACGAAGTCTCATCGATCGCTGCGTTGCTAGCTGGCTTACCCGCACCGTGACGAGCAGGCGCCGTCCATACTAAGGTTTGCCGACTAGGCGCCGTCACCCGGTCCGATAGGCTCGCTTTTTTCGCGAACCACGGTAGGCGTTAAATGAAGCGCTCAAGCGTCGCTGCGATCATCGCGAGGGAACCTCCGCCCATGACTCAAGTAAGCGTTCGCGCCCTGACGACAGGGTGGCCGTTGTTTTGGTCACTATCCGTCGTGGTGTGCGTGGCGATGATCGGTGAGTGCCTGAAGGGGTCGCTGTCCGATCCCGCCCATGTGTCGCACATGATCTCTTACTCAGTACGCTGGTCTGTACCCTTTATTTACCTGGCCCTTGCAGCATCGTCGCTGCAGATTCTGTTCAACAAGACGTGGAGTCGCTGGTTACTTCGCAACCGTAAGGAACTGGGTCTCGTCTTCGCGGTCGCGATGGGCTGGCAGGGATTGTTCATTTTTCTAGTGTCTTCCGTGCACATCGATTACTACTACAACGATATCTACTATCTACGGGACGAGCTTGAGGGAAGCTCTGGATATCTGTTTTTGGCGGCAATGATTGCTACGTCCTTCCGCTTCGGACGCCAGGCCGTAACCGCCAGCCAGTGGAAGCTGATCCACAAGAGCGGGATGTATTTCTTATGGGCCTATCCGTTCAGCGTGTACTGGTGGAACATCTTCTACTATGAAAGTCCCCGATTGCTGGATTACTTGTTCTACTGGGCGGGCTTTCTTGCTTTTGTCGTTCGGATCGCAGCGTGGGGCAAAGTGCGCGCAGGCCGAGGCAAAGGTCGAATCGCACCCGCCGTATGGCAGCTCATGCTGGGCTATGGCTGTATTGGTATCGGTCTCATATCGGCGGCCACGGGCAGCAGCTGGGAAACCTATGCAAGCGAGTTCTTGCTCGCACCAGCATGGTCGTCCCAGCTTGAATTATGGGTCCCGTTTTGGCCGTTTCAATCCTTCCTGCCGCTCTTTATCCTCGGTCTTGGAGCGTGGTGCTTGACTCCCCTACCTAAACAAGAAAAAGACGCGGAAGAACGGGGCACCCCACTGCAAACCCGAGCTGCTTCCTAAGCTGCAGGCCTCGCGAGCAGCGTTCTTGACGACTCGGTCTTACAATCAGGAGAAGCGGTCTTTATGTCGAGTATGCGAGCGGACCGCTCAGCACACTAGCATCAGAGTAAAAACGCGAAGGCGTTGAGCTTGTTGCCATCCAGATCCCGAAAGTAGGCTGCATAGAAGTTGTCGCCGCGATCACCTGGCGCGCCTTCGTCGGAAGCGCCAAGTTCGAGAGCCTTTTCGTAGATTCGCTGTACTTGTTCTGCCGATGTGGCCTGGATTGCGACCATGACGCCATTACCCACTGTGGCGCTACCTTTGTCGAAAGGGTGCGTGACCATGAACGCGCCGCCCTCGCCTTCGTTGCTCCAGACGATGAAGCTCTCATCTTCCATCATGCGAGAGCCTCCAACCACCTCGAACAAGGCGTCATAGAATGCAGCCGCTCGCCCCAGATCTTGGGTGCCCACGCTCGTGTATCCAATCATCTATCGATCTCCGTTGTTATTAAACCCGCGTAAACGATACTTGGAGGACTGGCTTTAGGGTAGGGGGCACCGTGAAATTCCCGCCCTGGCTCTGCTCAGGTGATTCACTGCGCCTTCGAGTTACGTTATGGTCTGTACGGACGCGTTAGGTCGTGAGGAGTTGGTAAACACCTGCTCCCAGACCAAAACAAACGGACCCTACATGCGGACCTGAACTAAGGAGAGCGACTTTGACTCAAACCCCAAGTATTCGTGACTCACGAAGAGTGACAGGAGTAGTAGCAGGAGGAGTAGCAGGACGAGCGGCAGAAAGAACTAGAAAAAGAGCTACGGAAAGAGTGGCAAGGGCCACTTTACTGATCGCGCCGTTAATGATGCCACTGACGGCTACTGCCCACCCCGGACATCTATCCGATCCTGGTGCACATTTCTTCTATCACGCCGCAGTTATCGCAGTGAGTGTGGGCGCGGCAGCGTTTATCGCCAGCCGCATCGTCGCGTGGCGTAACAAACACTCACATCAAACGGCGCCGATTCGCAATACCGCTCGCAATGAGAGCCGTAGCGAGACCGCTTCTGCCAAACCCAACTCTCAAAATCACTAGGATACCCGTCATGCTGCACAAACTATTGAGCGCCGCGGATCAAGTGGCCGATATCCCTACAGCTGATGCGCACTGCGATATCCCCTGCAAGATCTACGATCCTATCAGCGCGCAGATCGCCGCACTGACCATCG
>JBCCNK010000051.1:0-16092 GCA_039025875.1 Pseudomonadota bacterium | reverse complement strand
CGCCCGACGCGCAGATGGTGAACAGTAATCATCAGGTACTCTCGCTTTCGTTTTCCGGGCGCTGAGTAAACTGGGGATCGAGGCACCCGTCAATCCGTGTGTTCGCGATGCGCGCCGATCACTTGTGACTAGAGCTTTATACGGATTGCATCTGAACGCATTAACTGATTTTCTGCGCGCAAATTCTGGTGGCAGTTAACTCAACAGGCGTTCAGATGAAAGTCTGATTAGGGTTGACTGCAGCGGTATCGTGGTCTGTCGGATGCGCGTCCGCTTTAATGTCGCAGTGTAGTTGGTGGAAGTATTAGTCCGGGCGAGCTTTAGCCTTCAAGCGCCGCGTTCTGCAATCGTCATTGCGCGCACGAGCGGTCATATGCAATACGTAACCAAGGCTACAAGGTACACCTTCCTAGCAGCGTTTGTAGCATTGGTCTACTTCGCGAGCACCGCAACTGCGCTTGGTGGAATCTTTGGTGAGGGGTATTCCTCATCACTGCCAGGTGGCCCGTCAGCAATTTACTTTCGTGCATTCACGATCTACACGAGGCAGGAGGCATGCGAAACGTCGGGCATACCGGCGAAGCTCAAGATTCTTCCAAACCCGATCCAATTGAGAATTGGTGATCGCATTCATCGCTCCAATGTGGAACAGCATCCGAGTGAGATTGTTGTCGAGGCATATGACGAGCACGATGCATTTTTGCCTGCGGTTCCCATCACTGTGTCGACCATCGATACTAGTAACATCACGACGTCTCGCTCTGATTGGAATTACTTCGAAGCGACCAAGGAGGGAAAAGCTGAAGTTTCTGTTAGTTGGGCATGTAGCACCGCAGATGGCAACGCTTTAGAGGCTCGCGCCTCCGTTGTTGTTAGTAGAGTCGGGGCAAATAGCATAAGCGATCAGTAACTACGGTGTGTCTTTACGCACCATTCGATTACGTTAAAAACTGTCTGCTCAGGGTCGATTTCGGCGCCCTTGTCCAGCACGACCTAACGTCCGTTGGCAGCCACCAAACACGACAAAGGCAGCGATATCTCGACTTTTCAACACAATAGACTAAATGCTCTGGGGCTGCCGCTTTCGTCTGGCTGATTATCGGAGTAACAGCCGTTGGCTTTATGTACCCAGGCTACAGTCACGTCTACCAGGCAATGAGTGAACTTGGCGCTGTAGGGTTTCCAACCGAGCACCTGTCCCCGCTCGTGAACAATTATCCGGTCGGCGTACTTCTCATCTTCTTTGCGTCGGGCCTTTTTAGGACGTTTCCTGGCTCACGTTTATGCGCCGTGTCAGCTATCTTACTAGGTACTCATGGCCTCGCAAGCATTGGGGCGGGCTGGTTTGCGTGCGACTCTGGCTGTAAACCTCAAGTACCAACCACGTCTCATCAACTGCATATGGCGTTTGGTCTGGTGATGTTTACGTCGCTAATGTTGGCCAGCGTTCTGTGGATCCCCTTGTCGCCAAAGCTTTTGACGTCAAAGCCGCTTCTTTGGATTTCAATCTCGGCGGTACTTTTTGGATTGATCTCCGCAATCGCTATGTCAAAGGCATCGCAACCTGATGGCATGTTCGGGCTTTATCAGAGGATAAATTACGGCTTTACGATGCTCTGGGTGTTTTGTCTATCTTGTCGGCTAAACAGCGGCACTAGATGCGATCGTTAGGCGCCAGTGTTCCGCAGTGTGTCGACAGCGAGCCTTCACTGAAAAATTCCAAAAGTGTCTGCTCCCGCTTTCGTTTTGCCGTACGAGGTGATGGTGTTCATCAATGGAAAGTCGGTATCGAGACTGTTGAGAGCACTTGGCTGCAGTAGCGCCTGATATCGAATTTTCAGCTTATTGTCAGTTTTTGTAGGATTCGGTGTCATCGTTTACATAGACGCCTATGTCAGTGAGTAAAAACGCAGGCAAAGTGGCTGGGCCGAAGCTTGTGCTATCTATTTGGTTCAGCTACCTCATCGGGGTGTCACTGGCGTCGGGTCGTGTAGCCTTTTTGAGGCGCCTGGAATTTTCACGTGACAGTGAGCCGGTGGCTTTCTATCTATGCATCCTCGCGTACTTCATCGTCCTCCTCGCTGTTATGTTTTTGAAATTTCGTGCGAACGAAGACTGATTGCGTTCGTTGCGTCTGCAGTACGCAGGGCAACACGAGCAGTGCCTCTAGAATTCCGCGGAGGTGCTGCAACGGCTGATTCGTTGGTCCAGGTGGCCTTAACTATTGGGTCATCGCTGGAGGCTTCAGTCGTCAAGCATAAACGGGCCGAGTCGTCGTGCGATTAGCGAGAAGGATAATCCCAAGTGTTTTTGGATGCCCGGGTTGTTCTATATCATCGCCGTTTGTTTGAGGAGATGATCATGGATTCGCTTGAAGAACTCCGAAAGAGTATCGATAACATTGATAATGCGATCGTCGCTATGCTCGCAGAGCGGTTCAAGGTCACTGACCGCGTTGGGCGCTTCAAAGCACGCGAAAACCTTCCAGCCAAGGATCCGGACCGGGAAGCCATTCAGCACGAGCGCATCCGGGAGCTTTCACATCAGTATGGTCTAGATCCGCGCCTAGCCTCCTCTATTCTCGACCAAGTAATAGACAAGGTTGTGGCTAATCATCAGCGGATTAACAGAGGTCCAACTTGACTAGCTTCGGCGACAAGCTGCCTTCGGTCGCCGTGCGCCCAACGAGTTGCTTCGCACCTCGGTCACCGCACGCTATCTGGAACGGTGGAGGTTTGCACAGATGTTGCACACGGTGACTTCTTTTGGCCTACAGCTTGGCTTAGTGATGTTTACAGCCTTGCTCACGTGGCGAACGAAGGCCAAGTGTAGACAGCAGAGCAGCATTCCTAGCTTTTTCGATCTATTTTCTGGCGTCTGCGTTTACGTACTACCTTCCATCGGTCGCAGGGCTGAATGACCCTACTAATATGGAACCCCACCCGATGCTTTGGGGACTGTATTTCTACAGTTATCAGGCAGGTATTTATGCTGGATGGATTGGGATCGTGGCAATAGTCGTTTACGCCTGTCGGTTAAGGCCGCATGCCGCCTAGACGCAGACGATGGCAGGGCAATTGCGGTGAATCGCCAGCCGGGCGCAAGGTTTCTAGGGTAAGGTATTCGCTGAGCGTAGACGTGTGGAGACGGAGAAAACCAGAGACCCAAATTAGCGTCAGGAGGGCGAAAAACGCCAAAACCAACTCATTAACTCTCGGGTAGAAGTTAATGAGTGCGACTTTTGCTCGGAGTAGGGTAGGGCAGGGGTGTGGGAAAAGAGGGCACGGGTGAGACGCAAAGCAGTCGTTTAGAACGGGTTAGCGCCGTCTAAATTATCGTCAGTCATCGGGCAAAACCGGCCGGTCATTCGACCCTATGACTACTCGTCGTCGTCCCGGGATGTGTGCATGAGAACGTTAAAAACTGATGGTTGCGCGTGAGGGACTGGTTCGAATTGTTCGATCAAGTCCTCGATATCCGGGATGACACCCGCTTCGCCGCGAAAGCCAATCGCAAGTTGCGTCGAGATCTGTTCGTTTTCCTCCGCATGCGCATCCCAAGCAAATAGTGTGTTCCCGGTAATCAGTGAGAGGTCGTCCAATACCGGTAGGAGCCTTTTGATCAGTCGGTTCGGTGTGTCCAACAAGAGACCGAAATGTTGAATTTTCAACTGCATAGAGTACTTTCCCTCTCCTGAAAGAGAGAAGTGCGCTACGTACTTGTCTCTAGCTCGCCGGCACGCTGTCGCATCTCCGAACTCAAGCACAGCGGGAATGCCCTCTCTCAGCCGTCGCACTGCGATATCAAACTCGTCGCGAAATCGCTGTTGCCCTTCGTAGTCACCAGATGCGCTGGCTACGTAGTGGTTTCGCAAGCGACGCTCGACAACCGATTGACTGAGGATCTGCAGACACGTGGCCAGACTCGGCGTTTTACGGCCTTCATCGAAAAGGAGTGCGGCAAGGTCGTGAATCACGCTGAAGTAGAGGCTTTCGGTGCAGACTCGAAACCCAGCATCCGCCAGTTCGTCGGCACGAATCTCGGGGTACCGACCAACTATCAGAGTTTGCGTCACTCGCCACTTGCGAGTGACTGAGGCCATGAAGGCTACCAAGTGCCGTGAGTGGCTAATCAGTTTTTTGTCATCGCCGTTCATCTGGTCCGTTCAATGATGGCTGCTGTCTTTGACGACCGTTACATTGTCACTGGCACGGATACCAGACGCCACAAGTTTTAGTCGCGACGAGGCCGTTGAGGGTCGATATCGGCGCTAGCAGCTGTTTTAGCAGGGCATCCGCTTGAAGCAGAAGGCAGCCGCAGACGCAATCTGCCCTTCTATTACAGGGTAAGTAGGGCACAATCTCCTCATTAGGTTACGTATTCCGTTGTCGGTACTTCAGGCACGCTTCCGCCTTCGTCAACAAATCAAATGTTGTTATGGTCGACACGCAAACGCTTATTACGCAGATTCTCGAAGCATTCGCCGAAGTACGTTTCCCAGGTGACGATAACCTTGCGATCAACACCTACGGAGATGAAGCGCCTGCACTAATCGCCGAGTTTACCGGCAAAGACGATTGGAGATCGCTGGACCCAAAGTTTCTCGACCAAGCTCCAGACGGATGGGCGAATGCCCTGTGCTTTTTCTCTGCAGCCGCTCGCCAGTTTTATTTACCGGCTTACCTGATAGCCGATTTGCGAGAGCAATTAGAGGAACAAGACCCAGCATTCATTCTGACAACATCCCTGACACCAAATGCCGACCGAGAGAGAATTGCAAGAATTTGGGGCGGTGGAACTATGGGGGAACGCGCTCGCGAGAGTTTCGACTTCTATAGCTCAGCGCAGGCTCAAGTCATCGTGGACTACCTGTTCTGGAAACTCGAAGACCGTTGGTACGATGCTGGTATAGAGCATGCGCTTGAGCATTATTGGCTTCCTCGCGTCCTGGACTCGAACATGCAATAGGACGAGCCGCTTGTCGGCTTCCAGTCGATTCGAGCATATCGATCTCGGTAACCACTTGGTCTAGAGGCTCTGTGAACAGCAGGACTAAATGCTTGCTGGAGGCTGAAAGGGGCGAAAATTGCAGAAACCAACTTACGTGATGTAATTGTCAGGCTACTGTGCAACATGTACTTGAACTACTCAGCCCACATCCGAGTAATGATGCCTAACAAGGCGCTGTTGCCGGCAAGGTTTCCGCTGCGCTCCAAATTAGCCGTAGAGCGCGGAGTTCGCTGCCTGTGACTATCGATATCCTCACACTTGCGCTGGCAGTGATCGTTGCCTTAATCACCTATGGTCAATTTCAGACTGCTAAGCTCAACCTGAAGCATCAACTGTTCGAGAAGCGCTACGAAGTTTATGAACAGATTACTGCATTTCTCGCAGACGCTCAGATTTCGGGCCGTGTGGATTCTGGGCGAGAAATAGAGTTGCTCCGTGAAACGAAACGGGCTTACTTTCTTTTCTCAGGAAATGCCGACGTTAAGAATCTGATCTCAGATATCTATAGTCACGCCGTCAACCTCCAGGCTCTGGACGCAGAACTACAAGGAGAGCCGCCTGGTGCCGGTCGAACAGAGAATGTAGAGCAGCAGCGCCAAATTAAAGAATGGATGCAAGAATCCCTAAACTCGATGGAGTCTCGGTTTGAGAAATATCTCAAGCTTGAACACTAGATTGAGTACACCTACCAAGTGACTTTGGTCGAACGTCTCCTTGGGGTCGAGAGCACGCGTTCGAGATACGAGCCTTCAACGGCGGCTTTTATAAAAGCGGACGCTACACGCTGCCTGTTTCAGTGTGCTCCGCCGGCCAGAAACGGCCCTCGACAAGGAGCTAGCAATTCAACCTCCTCAACGCCATGGTGTATCTAGTTGATCTCTGGCCAAGGTATCAGAGGCTTAATGAGGCCAGTGACGAAATCCTGGTACCACTCGTTACCTCCTATGGTGGTCGTGGCGATCATCAAAAAGGTCATGCTTGATGAAGCTACGATCATTGGGTGCTTGAGCTTCCGAAGCCGGAAACCGACATAGAGGATGATTGCGACAAAAATCGGGCTGGAGATCGCAAGCGACGTCGTCAGAGCTACATCCGCACCAAATGCAAAGGTTGGAAACAAGCTAAGCCGTAGCCACGCGGGCATGAAGCCAAAGAAAACCGTGCCCAGCATCCAAATAGCGTGTTCTTCTGGATCTTTGGCATTAACTATCGCCATCAGAACTGATACGGCGAATCCAAGCATTGGCAGCGTTTCAGTGAATGTCAGTCCATAGAAAAACTCTGCTGGGAATACCGGCGGGTTCCCTCCGGCAAAGCCCAGGAAAACATTCTTTGTCTGTATGGAGAGCCCGGTCGCTATAAATGCCCCAGCGAAGAGAATCCCGATCATTCCCCACATCCTGTGTAGCCTCAGCTGCCCGTGGGTCGCCAGGTAGGGCTGTATGATCATGAACGCGTACCACGTAATCGCAGACAATGCGTGCACATGGTAGCCCCATGGCTCGCTGGGAAACGTGAGGAAGTAGATGGGAGTGAAAGCGACCAGAATCACCATCATCGGGATCAGAAGCCACTTATGCGCCCCCGCATAGAGAGCAAGCGTATCCTGGACGGACGTACCTCGCCGTACTCCGTTGCCATCTGTCATTGAATTGTTCCCGCGATTATTCTGCTGGGAAGATATGATTTATCAGGCCACATGCGCCAGTCCAGCCTTCCGCTCTGGGCCGATTTTTGACGGATGCGTTCTAGATTCGTCAGCGACCGTTTTACTGACCTGCCTCGAAAGGCGCGAACTATCAGCCGGCGGAGTATATTCCGGTTTTCTGCGTAGCAACGGTGCCACTTTGATCGCTTCATTCAAGTGTCAGAAAAAACAAGAGATAGTGTTGCGACCGTACCAAGATGCCGACCGTGAGCCTGTGCTGCAGATCTGGTGGGAGTCCTGGCACTCATCTTCTGGCTTCGAACACCCCAAACCTCTACGTGACTGGCGAGATCGATGGATGCTCTTGGTCGATCAACATAGAGTCGTGGTAGCAATAGATTCAAAGAGCGAAAGTATCGTCGGCTTCGCTGCATTGAACGTCAGCGAATCGGTCCTGTCTCAGATCTTTGTTTCAGTTGATAGAAAGCGAAAAGGCATCGGCTCGATCCTCTTCGCATGGGCAAAAGAGGTCTCGCGTGGACCACTGATCGTGAGAACGCTCGCGACCAACATCGAATCGAGAAGGTTCTATGAACGGCTAGGCATGGTTGAGTTCGGAAACTCAGTCAATGAATTCAACGGTGAACGAGTCGTGGGCTACATTTTGATTGCATGGACCTCTGATCACCAAAGCGAATGACCGGAACGGGTCGAATGTGAGCGCTTCGCTGTGTAACCGGGAATGGCTGCTTTCTCTTACGTGAACTCCCACAGGTAGTTCCGAACAGCCGCCTCCGGCCAACTGCGGTCGTGTCTGCCGCGGGAAACGTACCCGATCTTCATGTAACGTCTACAGAACTTTCGTCTTTTAAGCAGGCACAAGATCGCTGACGGTCGTAACGCTCTGGTGATCAATTTTCAAAGGACGAAGGCGATCTATCGGGCGCTTGGGCTTTTTTATAAAAACAACCCAGAACAACTGCAGCTCATTTTGCCAACAATCTGGAACACCACTGGATCCAGCAATCGAACGACGTGGTCAAAGATGCCCAAAACATCGCTGGCCGTTGGCTTCGTTGCAACGAAGTATTGCCGTCCTAACCCCCGTGGGTCGGTGCCGTTGGTGCAGAGCGGATTTTGTCGCTTGGCTTAGGTATCTCAGCTGTTGGTCTATACGGTCGGTTCGTGCTTAAGGCGCCTGGAGCCGGTGCTTGCGACGTGCCGCTGGTTCCCTAACAACAGCAGTGCAGTAAACGTTCTCAGCTAAGACATAGAAGGAAACAGGAAGTATTAATGTGACGCCCTCCCTCCCAACTTCGGCTACGACCAGTGCAGGACGTGGAGCGCTGCCGCAACAGAAGCGCGATTTTTAGGATTCAAGGCGCGTTCGGGAAGTAGATCCTTTGCCCTTTCGAGGCGTTGATTCAGCGTATTTCGATGAATCCCGAGACGACTGGCAGTTACCGCAGCGTTGGATCCTTCTTCGAGATAAATGCGCAGACTGTCCTGAGTAGACACCGACGCGTCAAATAGACGCCCTAGTGCTGACCGTGCGAATTCATAACACTGCGGCTGCTCGAGCAAAAGGTGCGCCAGCTCAATTTCCTCGAAACGCACAATTCGATCGTTTCGTTGCGCTTTCAGAACAATCCTCTGGGCCACAACGGCACGCTCGTGGCTCTCCACGAACCCCTCAATCCCAGCCCTCCGCGGCCCGATCGCTAACTGAACGCCAGAATCGAGATCATCAAATCTGGTTGTTGGCTCCAGCTGTGTGGTACTCCAAAGCCAGGTAGTGGACGATTTGGCATCCACTCGCAGCTTGGCACCGCTGCCGGATACCTCTTCAACTGCATCAGCGGCAGCCTCAAGGGCTCGTGCGTCCGTATCCGGGCTTCGGCTCCAGATGACGATGGCTTGGTGCGAGCGTTCCAGCGGATAGCGCAGTTGCGAGCTCGCCGGTTTCAGTTCTCGCAGTTCCCGACGTAGGATCGACTGAACGGTCTGGAAGCGTGTGTCGGTCGAGCGGCTGACGAACTCGGCTCTGACTTGGTCCACCAAATCGGACAGTAACCTTAGTGATCGCTCTGAATAGTCGTTGATTTGCTGTGCTGAGAATTCCAGTAATTGCTCTAGCTCCTGTTTGTCGTCGGTCAGCGTAAATGACAATCTCATCCATGCGCGCCATGCCACGATCTGTGCGGCACGGTAGGCGTTCAAAACGATTTCAGGCGTGCCGTTGCGAAGCTGATCCCGAATTTGGAATCGTATATTCGGGTCGATGAAGGCGTCGACAGGCGTCTGAGGATTCTGAAGGACCGACCTGGCGAAGTGCGTGGTACTCAAGGAATTGTATCGCCGTATTGCCTCTCTCGCGGTGGGATCCGTCGTGATATCGAAAAGCGCCTCAACGGCTTCATGCAACGGCTCTTCCCACGTGCGGTCAGCGTCAAGAGCTTGCCTTGCGCCCTCACGCATAAGTTCAAGTGTCGATGGATTCTGTGCAGTTTGCACTGAATTACCCTTTTAATTCATCATTCTGTACATACTACCAGAAGCGGTAATTCTCTATTGTTGCACGTCGTTATCTTCCAAGATTCGGCGGTCACTGTGCTTTTTTTACAACCTTATGACGTCCTCATTATCGGTGCCGGTATCTCTGGCATTGGTTGCGCCTGCCACCTGGCCTCTCAACATCCAACGAAAAAATGGGCGGTAATGGAGGGACGCGAAGGACTCGGCGGCACCTGGGATCTGTTCAAGTATCCCGGGATTCGATCGGATTCCGACCTGCATACCTTCTCATACAAGTTCAAGCCGTGGACAAGCACGACCGCGATCGCGGGGGCTGACGAGATCATGGCCTACTTGAATGAAACGGTGGATGAGTTCGACGTTCGGTCAAAGATTCACTTCCGCCATCGTGTGGTGCGCGCTGAGTGGGATAGCGAGGCTGCGTTATGGACACTGACAGTATCCACACCGAGCGGTGAGCAAATCGTTCAGTGCCGGTGGATGTTTTCAGCCACCGGCTACTACGATTATGAACAGGGGTTTCGGCCAACCTTCGAAGGTGAGGCGTCGTTCTCGGGAGACGTAATACATCCGCAGCATTGGCCTGAAGATCTAGAGTACGCCGACAAGCGCGTCGCTGTCATCGGCAGTGGCGCGACTGCCGTGACACTGCTTCCAGCACTCGCCGACGACGTGGCGCACATCACACAGATTCAACGAACACCGAGCTACATTGTGGCTCGCCCGAAAGTGGATCGGTTGGCGCGTCTTTTAACGCGTGTTCTGCCAGACCGTCTGATTCACACATTGGCACGCGGGAAGAACATCCGACAACAGCGCTATTTCTATCAACTGTGTCAACGATTTCCTGGCGTCGCCCGCCGTCTTCTAGAAAACGGCGTCCGCAAAGCGCTGCCCGAAGGATTCAGTGTTGCCGAACACTTTCATCCACCGTACGACCCCTGGGATCAGAGGCTGTGTGCGGTCCCTGACGGTGATTACTTCCGAGCGATACGCAATGGAAAAGCGTCCATCGTCACGGGGCAGATCGCACAGTTCGAAGAGACCGGTGTGCGCATGACCTCGGGCGAACTCATATCCGCTGACATCATAGTTCTCGCCACCGGTCTGAACGTGAAGCTCTTCGATCACATCGAGCTAAAAATCGATGGGTCAGCTTTGGCAGTGCCCAGCTGCTATGTCTACCGCGGATTGATGCTGAGCGGCGTTCCTAACTTTGCGTTTGCTATCGGGTACACCAATTCATCATGGACGCTGAAGGTCGATCTGGTGTGTGAGTACTTTTGCCAGCTATTGCATACCCTCGACTCGTCTGGGGGCACGATATGTACTCCTGTGATGCCCACTGAGGGGCTAGCACCGCGACCACTGTTCGACTTCGATGCGGGGTACGTACGGCGCTCTGCACACCAGCTGCCCAAGCAGGCGCTTGATTTCCCGTGGACGATGACTATGGACTACCTAGTCGACCAGAAAGAGTTTCGACGTCGACCTGTGCTCGATGAACACTTGAGAGTGGAACGACACACGCAGCGATCGATGGGCAAGGCCGCATGAGAACTCGATTTTTCAACCAAGTCTGTGTGGTCACCGGCGCCGGGGGCGGTATAGGCCGAGCACTAGCCGTAGGACTGGGAAGGGCTGGGGCTATCCTGGCGATATCAGATATCGACTTCGATGGCTTGGAGGAGACGCGTCGGTTACTAGAGACCACAGGGGTTGAGCTGCACGCTGATGTACTCGATGTCGCTGATCGGGATGCAATCTACACCTACGCCGAGCGGGTGCTCGCTCGATATGGCGCAGTGGATCAGCTCTTCAATAACGCAGGCGTGAGCGGGATTGGAGAGATCACTGAAATGACACCAGAAGAGATACAACGCGTGGTGGATATCAATCTGATGGGCGTTATCCACTGCTCACGTGCGTTTCTTCCGAGCATCCAAAAATCCGATGCAGGTGCAATTGTCAACATCTCAAGCCTAAATGGGTTTGGGGGTACACCAGGGCTAGCCATCTATACCGCAACAAAATTTGCGGTTCGTGGTCTCACTGACGCGATGCGCGCTGACGCACTCCGCGCGGGATCCAGGGTTGAACATGTTTGCGTGCATCCTGGCGGTATCAAGACAAACATCGCTCGTCCAAACTTCGAAACCCTTAGCCGTCTTCCTGCTGAGCTTGCTGACCAACGACGACGCGAACTTGAGTTGTATGACAACAAGCTACTGAAATACCCCGCAGAATCAGCCGCAGAGGACATACTTCGTGGTGTCGCTTTAGGCCGTAAGCGAATAGTGATTACACGCGAAGCCAAGATACTAGATTGGCTGACCCGGTTGTTGCCGGTTCGCTACCTCAATCTTCTTCATCGCGCGTTGCAGCGCACGCTGCACGCGTAGTTCTCATACATAGAGGCAGCGACACTATGATTTCTCGTCGAACCTTAATAGCAGGAACTGCGTCAGGCGTCGCCGTTGCCGCCACGGGCGCCGGTTTTATTTTTTCGAGCGCCGCTAAAGATCTCCGCAGTGCGTTGCTCTACGCGTACGGGTTGTATGAGTTCGCCCACCGCATGCAGATTCTGTCCTTACAGATTCAACGGCCAGGCACGGTCAAAAAGACCGACATTCTTGCTCAGTATCCCACCTGGAAGGGCGAGCCCATCCTCAATCGACAGCTTCACCGCTTGCGACAGGTTACGCACGAGGCTCGGGAGATAACGACCCCCAACAACGATACGCTCTACACCTCCGCTGTGCTTAGCCTGGGCGACGGACCTGTCGAGGTCACTGTGCCAGACGTAGAGACTCGTTACCTATCGGTCGCCTTCATGGATGCGTTCAGCGATCAGATTGCCTACATCGGCACACGCGCCACGCAAGGCAAGGGCGGCCGTTTCTGGGTGTACGGGCCAGGACAAACAGCGGCGACTCCTGAGGGTGTCACCGCCATACAGTCCACGACGAACGACTTGTGGATGTTGGCCCGAGTCTTTGTGGCGGGAAGCGAGGACTTGCCCGCCGCCCAAGAGGTTCAACAAGCCATCACTGCACAGCCTGTGGACCCCCGGAACACCGGTACACCGTTTACCGTGACGGCACCTGAACGACCCGATCCGGGTACTTTTCTCGCACTGACGAACGAACTTCTCTCGCGATCTCCGTTGCAGGGCGAGGCTTTGCGCGCCAGGGACTTTGCCCATCTTGGGATTGATCCAGGCAATCGCGATGCGTTTGCACAGCTTCCACGGCTCAAGCGTGAACTGTGGTCTCGCGGCATCGAAGGCGTCGAGCAGCGAATCATGGCCCACACACTCGAACAGCAGGAGACGACGAACGGTTGGACGATGCCACCTGCCGTCTTGGGGCGCTATGGCATCCATGATGACGTACGGTCAGCGGTTGCTGTCGTCGGGTTTGGCGCATTGACGCTTGAGGAGGCGGCCTACTTTAAGGGTTTGACCGACAGTTCAGGTGCGTCACTAGATGGAAGAAAGAAGTATCGAATGGTGATCCCTGCGTCGGGTATTCCCGCAAAGGCGTTTTGGTCCTTAAGCATGTATGCGGTCGATGCCGACAATCGACAGTACTTTTATCGTAATGCGCTGAATCGCTACGCGATCAATTCCCATAGCGAGGATCTTCTTCGACAAGTCGACGGCAGCATAGTGCTCGCCCTTCAGTCGGATAGGCCTGCCGACCCTAGCGTGGTTTGGATGCCGACACCCGACAGCATTTTCAACTGTGTGTTTAGGACCTATCTGCCGGGAGAGCCAATCGTTGAAGGCCAATGGACGCCGCCTCCACTGGTGCAGGTCTCCTGAGACCTTTGCGGTGTCACCCTTCCTAGAATCGTATCGGCTATGCGGGTGCCAGCCGATATGCTGCGCGAGGTTCCCGCGGCATAGCAGACGGGGTAAACCCGTAATGCGCATGTCGGCTAGTGAGCACACGAGTAAAATCGAGCGCGCACAATACAATGCCATTCTGGCTGAGCTCGACGCCCAGGATAAACAACAGTAGCGCGGTCAAAAGGTTGCCGTTGGACAGTCCAAAATCCGATAGCGCACCGGCAAATCCCTAGCCTTGCAGTAAGCCAAAGCCAAAGCCAAACGGAATTAGCAGTGCCCGAGCTAAACGTATCTGAAGCGTGCCCCGATGAGAGCGAAGCGCGTCGACCGCAAGAAAGACGACGCTGAACGCAATAAAAATCTCGGCCAGGGCGCCAGGTGGCGGACTCACGCCCAGGGCAACGCCACTTTGTGCCCGCGAGTGTCCATCGGTGCACGCTAACACCGCGACAAGCCACCGTTTGCCACGTATCAGCAGAAATGACCCGACGACAAACATCCGGTGGCCATAGCCGGTAAGAATATGCTCGACCCCGAACGCAAGATAGTTGCTCACGTCCAGTGACAGGTCTCGTGTCAAAGGAATAGCCGCGTCACCCCGCAGGGGCTAAAAAGTAGCTAGGCAATCGCCGCCGCTATTGACGACGCTTTTGGAGCCGTATGAACCGTGTTAGTTTCTTTGGATGGATTTCACGCAGAACAACACGAGCAATCAAGATTCAGACCCAAAGACTGGCCCTTCGCCGACTGTCGATGGTCGGCGCAAGCGCAGCCAGCGCAGTCGCGAGAAAATCATCGCTGCTATGTTCAGACTGATCAAGGACGATGACCCTAGCCCGAGCGTCGTAGCGATCGCTAAAGAAGCAGGGGTAAGTCTAAGGACAGCCTTCCGTCACTTCAGTGACCTAAATTCGCTTATCGTGGAGATGTCGCAGCAACTGAAAGACGAACTCCATCCGATCGCGTTTGCACCGTATGAATCGACAACATGGCGTGGAAAAGTGAGCGAGCTGATCGAGCGCAGAGCGATCGTCTTCGAGAGGACTATGCTCGTAAAGGTATCCGCCGATATCAAACGCTTTCGCTCCGAATTCCTGATGAACGACTACAAGATGTTTTTGGAGCGCGAGCGTGCGTCGTTACTCGAGGTATTACCCAAGAGAGTTACCCGAAACAAAGCAATGACAGCCAGTCTTCTCATGGCCTTGAGTTTTCAGTCGTGGACACAACTGAGGCTCCAACAGAGATTGAGTCCGAAAGACGCTAAGAATGTCATGCATACGACAGCCAGAGCACTGCTGGGCGAGTAAACCCCTGATTATCTGTTGGCACGGTTTCCATCGTGAGACCCCTTCGCCTAAACCGATCGAACATTTCCTTGATTGAGACAGCTTTCGCTGGTTGAGGCTGTCAACACCTTGCTCGTTTAATATGGCGCGTTGCGTGACATAATAAAGGATAGCGGCGGGCAGGCGTCGGATATCGTCGGTGGGGTATCTCAGCGATTGGACTCACCACGCCAAGCGACCGGCATGGATCCTCACGTGCCGTTAGTCGGTCATCAGTCAGGTCGTCCACGATGACGGATTGATCGTGGGTCGCCCGATAGGGGTCGTTTACTTCGGGAACGCCGTCATGTTGTTGCTCTGTCGCACCGCCCTCGCGTCAGATCTTCGCGATGCAGTATGTATTGGCATGATGATTTCGATGTTGGGCTTAGCCGGCCTCGGCATCTACGAATTCCGGTCACAACGTGCGGGATCGTCCCTCTTTGGCGGAGTAGTCAATGAGCTGGCCTTTGCGCTGGGCTTCCTTGCCGTATCGTTTGGCAGTTGATGGTGAGCGCTCTTTTGGACCCTCTAATGCATGGGTGAGATTGGCCTTGTCTGTTTGAAAAATGCCCGCCGTTACGCCAAATCACTGAGGCGTAACGACGGGAAAGTCGTTTGGGGGTTCCTCAAGTGCATCAAAAAAGTCGGAGACCGCCGAACGGTTTCCACTGATCTTGATTTTCCCGGTAACGATCATCATTAGCGCGCTGCTTTCCTTGAGCACTAAGCGGTTGAAGAGTGCTCGCGTGGTAGAAAACTCCGCTAGAGGCTCCTCCTTTGTTTTTAGGGTCTGAGAACACAACGCTCGCAAAGACTTCCGCGGCCCACTTGTAATCACCCGTCAAAAAAGCGTCCTTCCCCAGTTCAACGGCGCGTTCGTCGCCACCCACGGCTTCCACAAATCGTCGTCCGCGCTCAACGGGCGGATGTGTGTCGAAGTCAGCGGGATTGCCGCCCCACCATCCGAAGTAGTGCTGATAGACAGCCTTGGAGTTGTGCCTGTGCGATCCGTAGTAACCCCGCACTGACATGTTTTCGGTGGCGAAGCTCGGTTCCTCCACCAGGGATGGAAGCTCGTCCAACGTTGCTCCGGCGTTTGCATATCGTAGCGTCCGGTCGTGAAGCCGACGGTACAGATCCCGATGCTGACGCAATTGAAGTTCGATGTCGTCCGCACCCCATACCGGCCAGTGGTGCGATGCAAACATGACGTCCGTCTTGCCTTCGTATCGTGACAGGATCCCGTCGATGGCCTTGCTCCAGGTAAGGGCATCGCGAACCTTGGCACCGCGTAAGCGTTTAATTGCTTTGTGTACTCGGTCGCAACGCCGGGCGGAGGAAACGAAATCTGGGTGTTCTGCTTAGATAGGCTCGCCGGTGCGCCAGCATTTTTGGCCCCACATGCGCTTAACGACAAAAGTAAGGGTAGAAGGAAAGTGATCGCGATGAATCGCGTAATTACAGTCTCATACTCCTCGGCCTATGGGCGTCCTTCGCCCACACAGCGCGTTTTGACTCATGGTCTACACAGTCTATCGCCAACAGTACCGAAGCCACGTAGAACGCCGTCGCGCACTGCAGCTGTCTTTATCGTTGTTTGAAAGTGGCAATTGCCATTGCTTTGGCACGGACCGCGTCATATTATTTTAATGGCACGGTGCACGCAAATAACGATTCTCAAGATCACCGCCGCGAGTTCAGTGATACCTCATATT
>JBCCNK010000050.1:0-16125 GCA_039025875.1 Pseudomonadota bacterium | reverse complement strand
GATACCCCGACCGGGTGGATCGATTGATTCTTCACGGTACGTACGCGCGCGGGATGAATCGGCGAGGCGATGCGACGCAAGTACGCCAAGCCAGTCTTCAGGTCAGCCTCGCCGAGGTGGGTTGGGCTGTGCCCCACAGCAGCTTCGTTGAGGTCTTCACAAAGCAGATGGTTCCCGATGCCGGCGAACAGGAAATTCGATGGTTCAATGAGCTTCAGCGATCTACCTGTGATGGGGAAACGGCCGGCATGCTCGAGGGTGCAATGCATGACATCGACGTCTGCGACCTTGCGAGTTCGCTGCGGGCTCCTGCGCTCGTGACCCACGGCATTGACGAGGTTGCGGTGCCGTTTGATGAAGGGCGCCGACTGGCGAGTCTGATTCCGGACGCCACGCTCTTGTCGCTGGAAAGTAAGAACCACGTACTGCTCGCTTCGGAACCGGCCTGGCCGGAGTTCGTCGCAGCCGTCGAGCATTTTACCGGCGCGACTGGTTCGACCTCGCCCGCTTGACCGGTTTAAAAGCGCGCGGCTGTTTGCGCTGCGTGGCTGGTACTAGTCTATCCGCTGCTCAATAAGCTCAATGGAGTGTTGCGTGGCCACCTCCAGCCTGTCGTAGTAGAGCACGATGTTCTCGTGAGTACTTTTTCCCATCGCGAGGTAGCCGAGGAACGCCTCTTGTCCCAATAGCGCGGAGTGATCTACAGGCGATCGAACGGGATACCTGTACGGCGATGCCATCTCGCTGCGCCCGCCAGGTCGACCTGCACCTTCACCCGAATTAAAAACCTGTAGAAGCGAACCGTGCGTGTTGATGTAGATGACCACGTGCTCATCCGTAAACGCAGAGCTATTCTGCTCGTGCATCCTGGTGATCTCGTAAAGAGCGGGCAGAGATGAAAGGCTGCGCCGCAATTCGCTTTCGTCAATGGATGTCAAGATGCCGGTTTGCAGCGTGCTCAGCAGCGCACCGGTCGAAACATCGATGCGACCACCCCAGGTGACATCGCTCAGTAACCTGTCAAGCTCAATAGCGGGGATGGCGTCTTCACTCTGCGCCAGCTCGAAGAGCTGCCGGGTGGCATTAATGACGGCTTGCCTGAAGGTTCTCTCATGCCGAATTTCTTCAAGATTACTCGTGAGCTCATCACGCAGGGCAGCCAGATTTTCCTCCACCAGCTGCACCTCCTGCCGGTCGGACCACCAGGCTTCGATTCCGAATGCCAGCAGAATACTGACGACAATAGCGACACCTTCCGCAGTAATCTTCGTCCAGGGGATGTCACGCCGGTTTTTTTTCGTCATGTATCGCTACCGAATCACGCCCAAGGGAATAGCCCCCCGTCTTAAACCGCGTTAAAGGACAACACTGAGCATGTTCACCGCCATCATATGGCATCCCGTATCTCTGTTGAATCCATATAGGACAGAGCTCTTGATTGGACTTGCTTGGCCACACCGGAATTGCTGGAGCGAGAGAGTATCTCGATTAACTGGGTTACCTGCGAGACGTAGGATTCACGAGTCCACTCATCAAACTCTCGGTCTCCCGGCCCGACCCGCTTGGCTGCGTAGTTGAGATTCACACGATGTAGACGCTCAATTTTTTCGTATTGCTTTAGCGGATCGTCAATGTAGGAAGCGCAAAGGTCATACTCACCCCGCTCTATGAGCAGCTCTTGCACGACTGTGTAACAGCGGCGCGCCAAGTCGGGGTAGTTTTTATGAAGAGACGCAAAAACGTCGTACGTCTCACTCTCGTTCTCGAGATAGTGATTAATAGCATAGACGTCGTGGAACTCATCGAAAGCACCATGTCCGTCGATTAGGGCGTGCTTGTTCCGGTCCTTCGTTTCAACAAGGGCGTCCATGGCGGGTTGAAACAGCTGTGCAAGGGTCAGCCAGGAATCTAATGCGTATGAGAGCCTTACACCCCCCATCCCCGGTGTGGTCCTGGAGGCCTCGTAGAACCAAAGATGACGCTTTAGCGCTTCATCGAAAGCCCCGTCCTCGATGAGTGCATCGATCTGCTCAAGATCTTCGGGAACTACGTCGCGCTCTTTCATTCGCCCTTCGTCTTCTCCAGTTTTGGATAGCCCATCGCTCTGCTCTTTTCAGCGGCACTGGTGACCAGTCGCGACGCCTGGTCGATATCGACAATGCTCGTTCCGAGTTCATTACCCGGGCAGGAAGAGACGCAGCACTCCTCAGTGTCCGTCGTCTGGTCGACTCGCCCAAAGACAAGAACAGAAACGGTGTCCTGGAAATAGTAGGTCGTCTCTTTCTCGTCTCCGAAGATGTTCTCTCCGATATAGACGATCGGCTCCAGACCCGGCATGGAGCACTTCGGATCCGCGTAGGTCACACGGTAATACGTCGCACCGTATTCGAGGTTCACGAGCATTCTCTTCGAGAAGCAAAACGCCAGCGTTCAGCTGCGGTGACTGACAAAACGGATGACCCTCAAGCGCCATCACCCTCCCCCCTTTGCCGCACCTCCAGGACCTTGAACACGCCGAACGCCACAATCACGACGAACAACCAACCTATGCCGTAGGTAGATAAGAAGCCCAGCGCATTTCCCACCGCCTCGGTGAAGCCACGAGCGTCTGCAAGAGTGTTCATCACGGAGACCAAGACCCCCGCAATCAACGAGAGCGCACTCGAAACCGCTAGAGGGACAGATAACACTGCGCCCCCCGCGATAACTAACGCAGTGACCATTGCCCCCAGGAGAATCTCATTAGACCTCATGGCTGATATCAACTCGGGGGTAACGCGGATATAGGGGGCTTCGGTCAGTCGCGCGAAAAGGAACTCACCGATCGCCGCGACCAAATAGCACGCAACCACAAGTATGAGGAGCGACTTTCCTAATGCGTTCGTTGATGTCATGCGTTGGATTATGGCCTTCGGGGGCGCCTCCGGGAAGACACAGCACCCGGCGTGTAACCAAATCAGATTTCCCGACCTATAAACGGGTGTTTCTCCGCTTCGTTCAGGTAAATGACAATGTCACGCTGGATCTGTCGATGCCTGGTTTTGGTCCTCGCCGTTGCCACCACTCATGCCGGCGCGCAGGATCAGGCCCCGTCTGCCGCCGCAACGCTCGAGGCCGTGGGGACCCGAGGCTGGTTTACCGTGCGCGGTCCGTTCGCCACCTTTGACCCGACGCATCCCAGTGTGGGCATCTGGGTACCACGCAAGACGGGCAAAGCGCCCGTGATCGTCTATGCACACGGCGGCGTGGTGCAATACGCCCTGCATGGCGAAACACGGAACAACCGCAACGTATTCTTCTATGGTGGGTCAAACGGCGGCCGAGTGATCCTCTACACCGGTTCAGCAATCCCGGACAAGCGAATCCGGGGCATCATCTCAGAAGCACGCGCCGCCACAGGCTTGGAGCTCGGTGACTACGACATTTCGTCTGTCGTCTCCTTCGGAGGCCTTGATACGTGGGCCGGCAAATCACCCACGGACTTCGTCTGGACGCGGACCTGTCCCTCGTCGCCGGTCTCGATCAAAGACTGGGTTGATGAAAGGCAACAGGCTGGCCGCCCCGTAGAGTTCATTCTCTACGAGAACGCCGGTCACCTGCTCTTTGACGGACCACTGGAGGAAGTGACCGTCAAACGAGGCGACAAGATTGCGTTCACCGCCTTCAAAGGCGCTGCCGAAGGTGTGCTGGATTTGTACGAGCGTAATGTCCGCGAATTCGTTATGCGACATGTTGTGGCGTAGTCGCGGGTGTCGAGTGCCCAGCTTACATTAACGGGTTAGGTGGCATGGTCCTTGTGCCCAATCAGCGTGAGCATGAGATCCGGAATCTGAATCTGCGTCTCGCGGTTTGCCGCGAACTCGACTATGAGCTCTGGTGAATCACTTTGATGAAGCCCGAAAAACCCGGCAGCGACAGCCGCATTCAGAGTCGCCGAAACTGACTCAGGCTGACCCAATCCGACCGAAACACGTTGAATACGGCTTAGCCCCGCGGCGTGCTCGGTCGGCTCTTCGCCCGGTGACCAACGGTGCGGCCAGTCCAAAACAAAAATCTCCGGCTCTGAAAGCGAAAGACCGTCAGCAAAGAGAATCTGATGTCTCTCCGGCAAATAGTCTGGCTCATAGTTCCATGTCGCAAACGGCAACCGACCATTCACCCCAGCTGGGGAAGAAAGACATATACCGAACGGGTTAGCACCCTCGCCACGTCCGCTCCAGCGCTCCCACAACCTGGTCGGCGCAGCGAGTGGCGATCGTGACTCCGCCTCGTCACTGACCCACAGCAGTTCCAGATATCCGTTCTCGAAGAAGAAGCGTCTGTTGGCGGTCCCTTGGCCGGGATGCACATTCGGTGAGCCCTCGGTGATACCCGCGTCGAACAGCAACCTGGCTTCCGGGGCACCGGTGGTGGTGCAAATGAATAGGTGATCGACGTGGATGGCCACGCGTGCCGCCTAACGTCGGGGCTCAGGCGCACGGACGCAGCTGGCGCGACTCTGGCCCGAGCAAGAAATGTAAAAGGCGCCCGGTGTTGGCTGCGGCGGCTGGCAGGGCTGCAAGCTACTGCGCCTACTAGATGAGCTCATCATCTGAAGGGTTTGCCTTGTGAATCGTGTCTGCGTAGAACTTTCCCCGCTTGAGCGTATGGGCAATGGATGCCACCAGGAGTGCCGCTCCCACCGCCAGGACGGTCCACGCCGCACTTCGACCGCCAAGCAGGCTACGAAACAGTCCGTCTCGGGTCAGCGCCTCCAGACCAGTCACGAAAAAAGCAACACCTGGAATATGAAAGTAGAGACTTCGCCCAAACAGGTGCAAATCACGCGCCTCGGCTTCATCTTGCGACAGCGGCTTCTCGTACTTCAGGTCTTTCATAGCGCGTCTATTCAGCTTAACGCCGGGGCTCAAACGCATGGGCGCGACTGGCGCAGGCTTTGCGAATGCACGGGCTGTGACAGGCGCCCCGTGCCGGCTGTAGTGACTGGTTTTGCCGGACTTTGCTCATCCGTCTGACTCACGCCCCGTTTTTGTTGCTCGCGACCGGCGAATCCGCCGATATCGCCTCGTGCCAAGAATCTGATGAAACTACGGTTCAGGTTTTAGACTGCTCAGCACCCTATCGACGTCTTCCGCATTGGCGGCGTTCTTGAAATGCTGCCACAAGATCTCAGGATCTGAGGTATCGGGTATTTCAGCCGATTCCGCGACAAGCACTTCCACCAAATCCATCGATTCAACGACTACGAGTTCTCCCCCAACTTTACGCCATGATAGTGCGACGAACGCACCCGAGTAGTTTACAAACCTGCCCACGCCCGCTTCGGGGTCAAACAGGGAAAAACTATGCTCACCCCAACGTGCCTTGAGGGCGCCGGCCAGGGATTGATGGGCTTCGCGCTCCGTTGTGATGCCCTCTGGCAAGGGCATTGATGACACATCCATGACCGCGACCGCGCCATCGAAGAACCAGTCATCCATGAATGAGGCACTGTACTGGTGGTTTGGAATTGCTGCAGCAAGTGCGGACGCTCCATCTCCAGAACGGACAAATGGAGTGTCTTCGCCGGACGCCTCATATCCATCCGGGACTACGATTGTGGATAAGTCCACCTCTGCAACGGACCCAGAAGACGCAAGCGTAAGCAAGAGTGCTGACAAGGCCAGGACTGACGCTCCAGACTTTGTCATCGCAGACACTCGCCAGGCGGAAGGTTGCTGGCAAAAGCGGTCCATGAACTGTCCTGAATATGCAAAATCTCGCAAACCTTGATCAAGCGTCGACTATTGCGCCTCTGTTTTCAGCTTTGATTCTTCGTAGCGGAGCCATCCCCAATACTGCTGACTGAGCGGTGTGGACGGATCCAACGCTTCAAGGATTCTTGGCATCACGCGCAAGGACGGGAGCTCTCGTGCGTTTAGCAACACGATGACGCCATCTCGTGTCTCGGTGTTGATCCCAAACGCGGTAAGCACCGAGTAATCGTGCCCGCCGTGCGCAATAAACTGGGTATCGCCATAATCAAGGACCTCCCAGCCCAGGCCATAGCCCTGCTCCAGAGGACAGTTGTCAACGCCCGGCTCATCGCAGTAGTACATGGGGCGATCCTTAACCGACTGGACCTTGTTGCGATCGGTGGCCATCGCGGCGTTATAGCCGTCGGCGTTGGCGACTGAGATCGCGAAGGCGGCCAGGCTTTCCACCGTCATCGTCATATTGCGTGACGTGCTGTAGGCGCCCTCTTCCAGGCACGAATTCGAGACGACCGAACAGTGATAACCCCAGTCGGTTCGGAACTCGCCCGTATCCTGGTCAACACTGAGAGCGACATTCTGAAAATTTGATTTCTTGTACGCGAAAGAGGCACCGATTATGCCAAGGGGCGTGAAGACCTCCGCTTCAACAAGCTCGGGAAACGGTGCGCCCAGTTTCGCTTCCACAAAACGCATCAGATACTCAAAGCCTTCGCCCGAATAACCAAACTCCGTTCCAGGATCGGCCAGGAACTGAAGCTTGCCGTTGTCGGTTTTGCTTCGCCGGCTGGGAAAGCCCGTTGTATGGTTTAGAACCATGCGGGGCGTCAACTGCAGTGCGCGCGGGTCGTCTTCAAGATCGGGATCGATCCAAAGCGCACCCATCGGTTCATCAAGCTCAAGCAGCCCATCACTGGAGAGTCGCAAGACGGTCTCGGTCGAGACCACCTTGGTGATCGAGCCGGTATCGAACTGGGTCGCCGCGGAGGTCGGCGTGCCCGGTGACTCCTCGCCGTAGTAGCCCGCCCAGATCAGCTCCCCATTCTCAATGAGACCTACTCCTGCTGTTTTGATGTCCTGGCCATCCAGAATTTCCTGGATCGCTGAATCCAGCATGGCCGCCCTTTCGGAGTCAGCTGGCGCGGTACCAACAGAGGCGGTGGCACTCGATCCTTGATCGCAAGCGGACAGCACGATGAGGTGCGTGAGCAGAATGAAGAGTTTCATAATTGGCATCTGCGGTGACCTCTTACACATCATCTAACAACGCCTGATACTTCCTGATGATTTCGAGTATCACCTTGTCGCTCTCGCCCGGCTCCTTGATGAAGCTGTAGATTGCCTCAGCCTTGTCACAGTGCATTTTCGCCGTGACAGGCTCGAAAGTCGGTGCATCAGGATTTCCCAGCGCATAACAGAGGTGATACTCGGACTCATCGTGTCCAAGAGAGACGGCGTCTCGCCAGTACGAAACCGCCAGCGCTTCATCGGCATCCACTCCAAAACCTGAGAAGTAGAGATAGCCGAGGTTGTTCAGTGCGCTGACGCGAAGCGAGAGATGCTCACTTTCAATCTCGGGTAGCTGGCGCAGCGTGTCCCAGGACATCGCAGCCATCTCGTAGCGCTCGTTACGGAAGTGCTGGGTCCCCGTGTAAAAAAGACAGACAGGGTGATTCGCCGACATTCCCTCGTCGACACTCTCGAGCTTGCAGGAGTCATCGGCGAGCACGGCAGAGGTCACTGCGAGTGCGATGAGGCCCGACAGAAATCGTAGCCAGCGGGTCATGTGTGAATGCTCATGACGCATATGTCGGCCTTGGTGACGGGCTAGCTTTCATTTGGCTGGGGCATATCCGGCGAATCGTCTAGAAGCGAGGGACTTGGGATCTCTGAAAACAGGGCCGGCGACGCGCCCGCGGCAGTCGCCTTCTCCGCCTCGAGCTCCCACTTCCAGTGCCACAGGTAGAGCTCGGCAGAAAACAGTTGTTCCAGGAGCAGAGAAAAGCTCCACGCGAATCCGCAATAGATAATCATAGACATCCAAACCCAGTCGGGAAAGTCCACCTCGAACTCGCCTGAAATCCAGAACACGATCAGCGCGGGAAAGAACGCCACAGTCGCCGCAAGCTCTGTGAGAACGAATCCGGCGGCGAACTCTGCCTTCCTGGCGACGGCGATGTCGATGCCCCGCTTTATCCCTCGTCGATCAGGCTCCCAGGCAATCGCCGGGTAGATCAGGAATGCAACCATCCGCACGCCTTTCCGAACTGCGCGGATGAAGGTCTCAGACAAACTGGTTCGCTCGTAGCCTGCGACCACTTCCGCCGCCCCCTTCATCGAAAACGGCTCTGGCTCGGCGTCGTTCTCCTCAGAGTCAGAGCCGCGAGACAACAAGCGCTCGAGCAGGAAGAGTACAAACCAGATGAGTGCCCAGATCGCGGTTACGTGGATCGCACGAAGTGTATTCGTCAGGGCCGACCACAGTGCTCCGGTCAGGCTCGGCTTTATTCCGCTCTCGATGCGCCGAATCTGCTCGAGCAGCATGAAGCAGGTGAAGGACATCAGGATCGAGAAGGCGAAGATGAGGCCGAAAACCACAGCCACCACTGCACCTCCGCTGAGTTCGAGCTTCGGGAAGTCGAAATACATGTATACGCTCACGGGCGCAAACACCGCCCAGACAACGAAAACGGGGACAAGCAGCGACGGATACCTCGCCATCAGTCGGATCGAGGCCCCGATGATGCCGAACGAACTCTTTACGCTGGAGAACATGCAGCGCCCTTTGGATAACGGCTAACGCCGCAGGTCATGCGCACGGACAGAGTTGGCGAAGCTGTCACCCTAACGCCCGGGCACAACAGCAGTGACTGATCAAGCTGCGTCCAGCTCAAAGCCACACGCATCGACGTATTGCCCGGCGAGCTTCCCGGCCTCGAAGAAAACATTCGCATAGACGAACTCTCCACCCGAAACACGAACTGTGTAGTCACCGACGTCTTCGATGGTCGGCCCATAGTCTGCAGCGACACCAATCCACAGCTCGTCGAGACCGTCCCTTGGCGTCCCGCCAACTGTTGTCAGGCTATTCAGAAAGACCGCCGGAGCAGGCCAGCAATTCCTGGGAATCTCTACCGTATCTTCATTCACCTGAATATCAAACGAGGTGAGCATTCGGTCGGCATCGAGAGCGAGCGAGATGCGAAACTTTGTGCCGGAAGGGAACTCGCCAGCGACCTGAATCGAATCCCACGCCATGGGAGGCGGGTCCGAAATTTCGACGTCAGGTAGTTCCTCCACATCATAGCTTGGGGGCGATGCCACAGCGGCCAAAGTAGCCGCGAGAACAATGGCTGCCGTTAGCACCTTCAAAACGCACCCTTGCGCCGCAGCGGATTGTCACCTGGGGCTGACCACGTCAAAGGGAAATCAAAGCTCTGACGCTGTGAAATTTCAAAGAACGCGCCGCCCGCACCATCTTCACTGAACGTCATAATGAACGAAGGGCCGTCGTCTTTGAGAATCCACATCTCCCGCCAAGCCAACCACCCGGTCGAGCCAACGGGCTTCTGAATCACAAACATCAGGACATCACTTTCCGCCACAGGGCGAGAGAGCATGGCAGACAGTGTTGAGGTCGCTGCGCCGACAAAAAGGTAACCCACACGATGAGTAACTTGTGATCACGCAACGCCAGAGTCCCGTCTAACCCTGGGGCCTAGCAGCGCAGACGCAACCGGCGTGGCTATCGCGGACACACGAGACTTGAGAGGTGCCCGGTGCCAGCTGCAATGACTGATTATGTGCCATCTGCTCCTACTCTAAACGCCAAGACCGTGTACTCGTAGTCCGATCGGGCGCTGCTGTCCTCGGCTAGCTCGAAGCTTTTCTGGTCAATTGCAGCATTGAGTCGAAAACTCCGAGGAAATCCAAGCGCTTCATCGAAACTCATTTTGATCGGTAATGGCCCCATCTCGATCGGCAGCACTCCCTCATTGAAAAGCACTAACTCCGCGAGTAGGTCCGAGAAACTTCGATCCACGATTCCGGAAATCGATCTCTGGCGATCCGCAGCGCATGGGTCGAAACTCAGGACCTTGGTCGCGTCTGCGACCCGTCCGTTCTCGACCGCGACCCGCGCTGTCGCAACTCGGCAGCCCTTCGCCTTGTACTCGATCACATAAGAGTATGTATCGAGGCTCGCTTTGGCCCAAGCATCGAGTGCTAGTTCTAGATCCGAGTGAACGGGCCGACCCGTTACTGCCGAGGATTGGCAGGCGACTAGTGCGAGGCTTGCGACGACAGCAAGTGCTCTCACGGCGCATATCGCCGGGGCTCAGACGCATGGACACAGCTGGCGCAGGCTTTCCTACTGAAAAGGCTGTAACAGACACCCCATGAAGGTTGCAGTGGCCGGCTAATCAGCACGCGCCATCGAGCTTCACCTGGCATGGAATCTCTCCAGCGATTCGACAGCGACGAGTAAGTCGGCGCTCGTCTTTGAAGGTTCTGTAGCAAACTGCACCAATTGCTCAAGGCTCGCCACGAGGATTCCAGCATCAGAATGAGCCGGTGGACTCTGGGTCCAACCAGACTCAAGTGCACGCCCGCGGCCAACAGCGGTAACAAAATATCCGGTACCGTCGGTACTCAATTCTAGCGAGCTCTGAGTCTGCTTCCGCGCCCTTTCAAGGGTGTCGAGCCAGGCAGTCCCGAAACGCTCGCATATCTCTCGCTCTACCGACCGTCGCGACACTTCTATCGGATACGCCTCAGCCTGGCGTACATATTCCAGCAGGGACACGTTTTGGCCCCCTACGCTCACCCCGTGTGTCTGCGCACGGTACAGGCTGGTCTTGCTCCTAAGGTATATCACTTCGCAATTGTCGTTTGAGATCTTCAAGCCAAGTGCATACTCGTTTTCGGATGATGGAAGCACGATGGCCTTTACGATCGTGTCTTCAAGCCCCGAGAAAACACGAGCAACACTCCAATGGTAGTCCGCGGAGAATGCGTCGGAGAGAATCGAGTGTTGTACTTCAAAGTGGGTGGGTTGGTTAACTCCCGACACTGCCTCAACATCAGCGGCCTGCGCATAGCCAACCGCAAGTGCCAGGACGCCGAACAGAAGTGCGTGCCTGTTCATCGTGGTCTAACGCCGGGGCTGCGCTTGACGCTGGCGCGACGTTGCGACAGCCGGGGTCGCGACAGGGTCAAGAGACTGCTGCGGCGAATTGTGGTCGGGCAGCGTGCGATAGTCCGGACCGGCTATCGATAGGCTCAATGGTGTTGGGCTCATGCGTTGCTTTCCCCGGAAGAGCGACGAAACATGAACCAACTTACGTAGAACATAACCAAGAACGCTGGCGCCATATAAAAAAACAAAATCGAGAAAGGGGCAACGGGCAGGAAGGGCTCGTTTCCAAGGCCAACCCAAAGGAGCGCTGACAAAACGCCGACGAGAAGCGAAACAGTTTGACTGGCCTTGGTCGCTCGATCGATAGCGCTATCGCCCTTCTTCCTACGAATCAGGATTAACGTGGCCACAAACAAGGCCAACCCGAGACCGATGGCCGTGAGCATCATTAGTGTCGAGAGGGATTCTTCGTCCAATCTGGCCGCCTGGCAGGTCTCAAAGCGCCCTATGACGCCGGGGCTCAGAGGCCCGGACGCGACTGACGCAGGCTTTGCGTATGTGCGCTACCAATACTTCGCCATAAGTCTTGGCAAGCGCTTCCTAATTTCGTCTTCATCTTCAAAATCCCATTCTTCGCCCATCGACGCTGCTGCTTCAGCAATATCGGTTTGAGGCATGGCATTACCGGTCAGGGTTTCATACGCTTCCCCGGCAACGTAACCATACGATTCATTTTCGATGCTCTCCGCATCAACATCCGCTAAGGCATCTGGATTGGATAATGCTCTTTCGAAAATATTCCTTCCCTTTGAAATCAGACCGTAACGAAAATCAATAAACCCATCGTCTGAACAGCCGCCCCCAATAATGTATGCGGCACCCCATAAGTCCCATCGATAAGCAGAATCGAACAACTCGTCGAAGTGCTTTTGAAATTCCTGCAGATCTTCTGCGCTTTTTCCTTTGAGTTCGGTTTCTAAAACAGTTTCAGGTTCGTCAGAACTGCAGCCAACTTCAACTATCTTCCAAAAATCGTCTCGATTCATTAATCACCTCAAGTTGAGGAAGCACATGACACCGGGGGCTCAGACGCATGGACGCAGCCGGCATGGCTCTTGCGCAGAAAAGAGAAATGACGGATACCCTGTGTCGGCTGCGCTGACTGTTTAGACTTCGTCTTGCGGCGATGTCTCCCGCCGATAGTGTTCGATGACATCTTGCAGCTCCATTGACTCCCATAGCGCCATCTCGCGCTGTGCTCTCGCGCCGGGGTTCTCAGAATCAGCGACCTTCTTGTAGCGGAACTGCTCGAGTATTCCTTTGTAGAGCTTGAGTCGTGCCTCACGGATTCGTGCTGCAGCTTTGAGGAGCTTCTCTTCTGAGAGGTCATTGCGAATAGCATGCCGCATTTCTCGCTCGCGCTTCTGCAAGATTTCTTGCTTACGGAAAGGCTGCGATCGTGGAGGATAAGACGGCATTGCTTTGCAGCCTAACGCCGGGGCTGACACGTAAGGACGCGGCCGGCACCACTCTTGCCCCAGCAAGAAACGTGAAAGATACCCCGTGTCGGCTGCAGTGACTGGAAGTGTGGTGACACAATTCTCAAGAGGAGTAACCCTCCATTCCGTCGACGTTCAACCAGAATGCCGGCGTTAGTGATGTCGCGCCAGCAAAACTGATCGACGACCCGCCCCTGAAACCTAAGTCCTTGGATTCCACCAACTCGACTACCGCCCGCAAGTGCATGGACGAGTCTTCCGCTTGTGGCACGTTATCGACGTCCCCGCATTCGGCAAACCAGCCCTCAAAAAAATCTGACGGTGGGCCACCCATTCCATAGCTGTTCGGCTGAGCGCAGGAAGGCACGTACTCCCACCAACTGACTGCATCGATGCTTACGCCAAGAGGAATGAGATCTTGAGCGAAGTCGCGGTAGCCGTTCCGCGGCACGATGATGTCGATGTATCCGCTCCCAACCGGCTGCGCCTTGTGGCGGCTGATGAGCCCATCCCACTGCGATCGCAGATCAGCGTTCACTTATGTGCCCGAAAGCGGTCGCCACCTAACGCCGGGGCTCAGCAGCGTTTGACGCTCGCGCGGACTTGGCGATAGCCAAGGTCGCGACAGGGTCAAGCGTCTGCTCCAGTGACTTGTTAGGTGTCATATGTGTCCTCGCTAAAGACCATTTACTTTCCGAGAAGATAGCTCCACATGCCGAGAACAGCGACAAAGTTAAGGGTGAACACAATACCGCGTAACCGAATATTCTCGGTGAGTATCTGAACCAGGCTGTGCGCAATACGGCCCGCCACGAACAACCAGGCGAGCATCAGAAACCCACGCTCGTCAGCGACGCCAATGAGCATTCCTAGAACGCAAGCAACATAAAAAAGAACAGGCCACTCGAATTGATTGGATAGATTGGCACTTATCCTCGGCTCGACGTTTCGGCACGGGTTTGTACCATCCTTGGCGAGGCCTAAGCCCCAAACGGAGGGCGCTCTAACGACGGTCAGCGCCGCGTAGAGAATCGCAGCCAAGCACACATGCGCAAGCATAGGAAGAAGAATCAGCGACGCATCAGTCTGGCCGGACATATACATGCCACCTAACGCCGGGGCTCAGACGCATGGACGGATCTGGCGCGGCTCTTTCCCAAGCAAAAAACGGGGCAGGTGCCCCGTATCGGTCGCAGTGACTGAGTAAGTGGCATCTCACTTGACCTCAATGCTTGCAAATGCAGCGATCACTCGCATGCCGGCGCGAACGTTCGTATCGCTAACGCGAATCACAATCGAATATGCGGGTCCGCGACGGAGGTAAAAGAAGGATGCTCCCGTCGAATCCTCAAATGAATAGAGCGAGTAGTCCGAGGTGTGGTCAATCTGGACGGCGTCCTTTGGAATCCTCACAACATCGCCCCACGTCGCGTATCCGATCAGATTGAATGGTTCGGTAGAGATATTCACTGAAAAGAGCAGCTCGCCCTTTTCGGGAGTTCCCTCACCCCCAAAGACCGTTATCGCCCAGCCAGGCGGCAGCTCACCCGAGAATACATCGTCAATGGTAGGCAGCGACTGAGCAAGACCCCTCGGGCAGACGAATGAGACCAGAAGCGCGATAAGCACAGGTAGTGCCCGCTTCATCGCCTTGTTAGGCGGTACTTCCATAGCTGATTCTGCTAGCGGCATTTCATTCCTCGGATTGATGGATGGTCCAAGTAGAGAGCAGATCCGGATCTACAATTTCCTCATTCGTCGAGTGAAGCCGATACACACCGGGTGTCGCGACCGTCACTGCGCTTTGATCGGGGGAGGGGTAGCGTCCACAGCCTGCCTTCGCCGTCTCCCTGGCGCTTCACTTTGATCCCGCAAACTTGCGACGCAGAAGTGACGATTCCGTGCAACTGCACGTGTCCAGTTTCTTCGCCGCTTTCATCCAGATAAGTAACTCCAATCAGGATGTACTGTCCGATATTTGAGTCACCAATGTCCGGATCCCAAATTGGTTTTTCTGTTGGATCCTCGCGGGAGCCGGCCATGGTGACGCATAACGCGGGGCTCAGACGCACCGACGCAGCTGGCGCGAGACATGCGCATGCATGTCTCGTGACAGATGCCCGGTGTCGGCTGCAGTGACTGGTTAGGCAGGAAGAGTTCTAGCCGAAACAACTGCAGCCCCACTTACCCGACTCGTATTCATATAGTTGCCATGTTGCATGCGGCCAATACAACCACAAACAGTACTCGGCAGCTTTGTTTACAGATGGATCAAACTGAAAAGCAGAGTAAGGCTCACCATCTTTCTTAATCACCACTGCGGTGGTTGTTTCTATATCCGGCACAACAAGCGTGTCACTTTCGCCTTTGGCAACAACAATTGTGTTGTCGTCGAAAGAAACGGAAAAAGTAGTTGAACTAGGCCAATTTCTACCGCCGGATGCGTCTCCAGTGGGGATATCTAGCGTACCAATGCAGATTCTCTGTTCCGCAGCACCCGCGACAGCGCAAAAAAGAAAAAGTAAGAATGTCGCTACGTGCCTCAATGCTCTTCTGCCTGACGCCGGGGCTCAGCAGCGATTGACGCTGGCGCGGGCTTGGCGGCAGCCAAGGTCGCGACAGGGTCAAGCGTCTGCTGCAGTGACTCGTTAGGTGTCATACGCATACCTCTCGGCTGCAGCCTGAAACCCTCCCCCTTCCTCGTCAATCGCGTTATAGAAGGCATCGTCCAACTCGAGAAATGGATCCCATTCGTCAGGGTTCTCCCCTTCATAATCGGCCAAGCGCTCCTGTCGATACTCTCGCGACCGAGGATACTCAGCCCCAAAGAACGCCATGCCGCGGGCTACGGCATTAGCGCAGTTCGGCATACCCAACGACCTGAAGCCCTGTTCCGCCTCCGGCGCTAATACTCCTGTCGAGTTTTCGAAAAACTGCTGCAGCCCTCCGTTTCGAATCTCGGACTGACACCAATGAGTCGAGAACAGAACTTGCTGTTTCTGTGATATGTCCGCGTACTCGCGAAGGAAACGCTCTGCGCCGTCGTAAATACTAACCGTGTCCCAAACGGACTCAACCAAGTTCCAATACGTACGCGCTTCGCTCATGACACCTAACGCCGGGGCTCAGCAGCGATTGACGCTGGCGCGGGCTTGGCGGAAGCCAAGGTCGCGACAGGGTCAAGCGTCTGCTGCAGTGACTGGTTATGCCTCACCAATTCTCCAGCTCTTCGATTGCAGAGCGGCGCGCGTACTCCAATACGTCACGGTTTTCTTGCAGTAAACCAGCTTCCTCAAATTTCGGCTCGAGCAAGGCGTCGATTTCTCGAATGCTACCCGCCAAGTCATCCCGAAACATCTGAATCGCTTGTTGCCCTTCCAGGGATTCAGGATCACGTATTGCTCTCAAGGTGACGTATCCCCTCCTCGCTCGCTCTGAAGCGTACTCCTGAAGAGTCTCAATACACACGACATCACGATTCTTGGCTGCGACTAGATCAGATCGAAATGCGACAGTTGCGAGAGCGGCGCCCAACGAAAACGCAACAGTGAGTGATAACAATCGGCTCACGGGTCCTTCCTAGGCTAGTGAGGCATAACGCCGGGGCTCAGCAGCGATTGACGCTGGCGCGGGCTTGGCGACAGCCAAGGTCGCGACAGGGTCAAGCGTCTGCTGCAGTGACTGGTTATGCCGCATCTTGCTCACGATCCATTTTCGATCTCGTTGGGGTGCACCT
>JBCCNK010000049.1:0-16209 GCA_039025875.1 Pseudomonadota bacterium | reverse complement strand
GCTGTGCGGTCGGCTGATGCGGCAATCCGGCTATGAGCCAAGCCCGGTTTCCGTGAATCCTTTCATTCTTGCCTGGCTTCTTCTAAAGTCCCCGTTCGCATTAGCGATTGCGTTGAACGCAAACAAAGACAAACGAGGACCGCTTTTGCCTTACCTGGTAAAAAGGGTCAGAGTTCTGTTTCGTGGAACGAAGTCTTGATTCCATCCTGCGTTATGCATCCTTCTGGTTAAAGGCGTTGCTCTCCCTCCCGAGCTGACTCCTTCCGATTTTGTGCTGAAGCCGTCGTGTTCCAGCACTTAATCATGATCGGTGTTAACGAGGCGAGGGTCCTACTCATTGTGTGTTGCGACCCTCGACCGGGTGGTGCGAAGCGTTGCGAGCTTCGGCCAGGGCGGCGGACACCGCGCCATCTACAAGTGGGCTGCATGGTAACGAGTGGTTGGCACATTGCGATGCGAGCGTGGGAACTACGAGCTCCGCCCCGGGGGCGCCCGCGTCTGCGACGAAGCCTGGCGCCGTGACGCCCGAGCGACGTACTGAGCCCAGGCGAAATACCTGCGCAGGGCAGCCATCGACAGGTCGCGGGCGTGAAGGGGAGGGCAGTTGAGGCCAGGGCAATGACTGTCAGGATTTTTTACACACCAGCGATTGGCTCCCGCTGGCAGCAGTGAAGACACCGAGAATCCGTCGCGCAGATCCGGCCTGGAGCCGCCGGTTGGCGTCGGCCAGAAGCCCCGGCGAGGGGTTTGTTACAGAATTGTTGTCGATATGTGAAGGGCGTCACACCATTCGCCCCATGCCGTGGAGCCGTTGGCGTTACATTTGAATGTTCCAATGAGAAGAAGAATCTGCACGCTTTCTAACGGCCAAATCGCGACTACGAAACACGCAGCGCGCTGGGCAGACGATGGCGGATAACGGCATAAACCGCCCAGATCGAGCGAGGCTTACACCATGAACGCATCAGCTGGAGAGTTATCTTCCCGGTCGTCTGTAATGGGTCGCGGTCAACATATTCCTGTAAAACGGCTGTTCCACTACCACGACACCTTCACTGTTCGTGCCCAGATGATTGCGTGCATGTGCAGCTCGGCGCTGGTGCTGATATTTTTCGCCTATCTGCGCGATAGCTATGTGGGCGTTTCCTACCGACTGCTCGCGGTCCTGAGCGCCATGTGTATCTTTGGCGTGTACTCCTTGCACGGGGTATTCCGACGCTCCGACTGGTGGCGAAACACCGTAGTACGAATGGCCCGGGCGTGGGCCATGGTGGTGGCCGTCGTCCTGTTCGCGGGCTTCGCGACCAAGAGTCTTGAAGAATTCTCTCGCCTTGTCCTGGGTGGATGGATCGTCGCCGGCTTCATCGTTCAGGTAGTTTGCTATCTGGCGATCGATGTCCTCAACCGGCGATTCTATGGAGCCGTGCGCGAGCCGCTCCGAGCACTGGTTG
This sequence comes from Pseudomonadota bacterium, assembly GCA_039025875.1. GTDB lineage: Bacteria > Pseudomonadota > Gammaproteobacteria > Pseudomonadales > Halieaceae > Congregibacter. The sequence goes on along the minus strand of JBCCNK010000049.1, from coordinate 14,758 downwards.
TCGGGTCGGGTCCCCTGGCCAATCACCTGGTGAAGTCGATCAACGGCAACCGTTGGCTGCCTGACAGTGTGGTCGGCATCGTCGACAACAGCGCCAGGGGTCGTGGGCAGTGGGATGAGTCCTTGTGTTCCGTGATGGGGCGCACGAGCGATATCGAGGCGATAGTCACGAATAACCGCATACGCCGGGTCTACGTGGCGGTACCGCTACAGGACAGCGATATGCTGTCTGACCTCCACCACACACTGGTTGAGAGCAACATCGATGTCATTTGGGCGCCGGATATCTTCTCACTACCGCTGCTCAATCATGGCTCACGGGAGGTGGCGGGAGTTCCCCTGCTCGCACTTTCGGAAAGCCCGATGGCGGCGGAGTCTCGCCTGCTTGCCAAGTCCGCGATTGACATCGCGGTCAGCTCGTTGATGCTGCTTGCCCTGGCGCCCCTGATGATCGGTACCGCCGTGGCGGTTAAACTCAGCTCGCCGGGGCCGGTTCTGTTCCGGCAGAAGCGTCACGGCTGGGACGGTCGGATCATCGAGATCTGGAAGTTCCGCAGCATGCAGGTCCACGAGGAAAACGGGAACAAACTTACCCAGGCGTCGCGGCAGGATACACGCGTGACGCGGGTGGGCAGGTTCATCAGGCGAACATCGATCGATGAGCTGCCGCAGCTGTTCAATGTGCTCACTGGAAGCATGTCATTGGTTGGTCCGCGACCGCACGCGGTGGAGCATAATGAGTACTACTCGCAGCGCATTGGCACCTACATGGCGCGACATCGCCTGAAGCCCGGCCTAACGGGTCTGGCTCAGATCAAAGGTTACCGAGGCGAGACAGCCGAGCTCACGCTCATGGAGCAGCGGGTAAAATATGACCTCAAATATATAAACACCTGGTCCATATGGCTCGATTTGGAAATTCTGCTGAAAACTCCGCGATCCCTGTTTTCTTCCAACATCTACTAGCCCGACCTTTCCAGGAGAAGCAAGGCAGACGGGGTCGGCCCATCGATTCTGAAGCCATCGCTTTGGCTCTGGGTATTGGCTGACGAACATGGAAACTCTGCTATCGGCAATCTCAGCGATCGCAGTGGTGCTGGCCGTAGGGGGGGGACTATGGTTGTTACGTGCCCCCTCGATTTATCTTCTGGCCCTGCATGTTGTAAGCAGGGTGGTTCTCGACAGCGCGTCTGAAGTCACCTACCAACCCGTTCTGGGCAGTCTCTCGCTCATGCAGCTTTACTCGGTCTGTTTCATTGGCGCGAGCGGAGTGCACCTATTGCTTCTGCATCGCCTGCGGATGCACAGCTATACGCTCCCCCTCCTAGCGATCGTTTCTGCCGCAACGCTCAGCGCCTATTTGAGCTCCAGCTGGATGGAACTTATCGTCCTGATTCTGCGCTGGGCATACATCTGGATATTGATTGCATTGACCATGTCAGCGCTGGAGGACGATCACGGTCACCAGCTCATGGGCGCTGTGGCCATTGCGGGTCTCTATACCTTTCTCAATCAGGTCTACTCTATCGTTACTGATCAACCAAAGTGGGGTGCGGACCAGTGGAGCTTTGTCGGCACCTACGCCCACGAGAGCGACATCAGTTTCCTGCTGACCATGCTGGTGGTGCCGGGTGTCTATTTCATTAGCCGCCCCGACAATGCCCTGGGCAAGGTGTTTGGTTTTGGATGTCTGGCCGCTTCCCACGTTGGCCTCGCCTATGCGGCCTATCGAAGCCTCTGGATAGCGACCGCCGCGTATTGGGGCTTCTATGTTTGGACGCGCTATCTTCGAGGCAGCATTTCAAAGCGAGCGTTTTGGGTTATTGCGAGCCTGGGTACGGTCATGGTCAGTACCGTGGTACTCGGTCCGAGCATTGTGGAGAAAATGGCGGATCTAGCGATTTTCGCGGCCAATCCTTCGCAATATCTCGATTTTTCCGGAGATGCCAAGAGGATGTATCTCCTGTCTGGCCGGGTCGACCTCATAAACTCATACATGGGAACCTATTTGAATTCCGGTGTGCACGTCTGGGCGGCGGGCATCGGGCCGGCACAGGGCAAGGAGGAGATGGGTCTCTACGCGCACAATGAATACCTATCCGCCCTGGTAGAGATGGGGATCTTTGGCTTTATCGCTTTACTCTGGTTTCTATTCCGGATCGCCAGCGACGCCTTCGCGCTGGCGAAGTCGACAGACCTGTTTGCCCAGGCGACAGCACCCTTTCTCATGGTGGTCCTGGTGTCTGCTTTAGGCACAATGCCCTTTCAGGATATGCGCGCGCTGATGGCGCTAGGGCTGGTGCTAGGTTATCTCGGTCATTGCCGGATAAAGACAAACGCCCAGCCCGTATCCGCCGTCTCCGGATCAGCGCGCGGACCGCGGGTTCTTCAGCTGGAGTCTGTTCAAGTACTTCAGTAGGCAGCCTGCGATACTCGCAATCCCAGTGAGCCTCGGCAACCTTCGAGCGAAACGGCGCGGCGGCACCCGCGGCAAGCGATCAGCTGAGCGCGAGTGCTCAGCTCATACGGAAGAATACGATTTGACGTAGGCGCAGCGGTATCTACCAAGGCTGTGCGGTTGCTCTATTGTTGATTCCGCCGTCACTGATCCAAAACACGCGTTGGCGTGAACCGCTCCGGAAACATCGATGAAGGTAAAACGGGAACTGGATCGCTTTCGTGCAGTTTTGTTGAGCTCTTGGCGAGATCGCGCTTCAAGTGTTTCTTACAATTGAAAGCATCTACGAGCTATCCGATACGGCAAGCAGGGCCGATCCCCCAATTGTCGCGACAAATGGGGGGAGGGACATGTGTGCGGACTTTTTTTGTCTTATTTCAGGATTCATGATGCCGTCATTAATGCACGATTTCCGGCGTCCGCGCCGCGGCGGATGTTTGCGTAGTGAATAAGATCGCGTGGACGCTCAATCGTCTCCGATGCATGGGGCCGGCGGAAATAGACTATCGAGTAAAAGCCAAGCTTTCCGCAAACGCCGAACGACTCGGGGTTGGCCTGGCGGCCAAGGTGCCCTCACAGTGCCGACATGAAAGCCTTCGCTGGATATCCCCCGACGTCGACGACCTGGACCCCGATCCGTATCTCCAGCGCGCCAGGAGAGTTCTCGATGGTCGGTACCAGGTTTTCGCCAAGAAAGATCTGGCCCTGGGGTTCCCGCCTCGCTGGAATCGTGACCCGAAAACGGGCCGGGAGGCTCCGCTGCGCTTCGGCAAGACCCTGAACTATAGGGATGAGGCTCTCGTCGGCGACGTTAAGTATCTCTGGGAGATAAATCGACACCGGGAATTACTCTGGCTCGCTCAGGCCTGGCACCTTTCCGACGATGAAATCTATCTCAAGGGAGTAGCCGAGCTGCTGACGTCCTGGTTCGAGCAGTCTCCCTACCCGCTGGGAATAAACTGGACAAGTTCCCTGGAGCACTCGGTCCGGTTGATCAACTGGGCGGGCGCCTGGAGCCTTATCGGCGGTGACCAGTCACCGCTCTTCGTTGGTGAGGATGGTGCCAAGCTGCGTACGCGATGGCTGGCTTCGATCTACCAGCATTTACACTTCATAGCGGGCCACTTTTCTCTCTACTCATCGGCGAACAATCACCTCGTCGGTGAGTACGCAGGATTGCTCGTCGGTACCACGGTCTGGCCTCTCTGGCCCAAGTGCGATCGCTGGCAACGGATTGCAAAGGATGGCCTCGAACGGGAAATTCATCGCCAGATCTTTGCGGATGGATTCAATCGCGAGCAGGCCGTTTGGTACCACCACGAAGTAGCGGAGTTGTTTCTGATCGCAGCGCTGGTAACGCAGAGTGCCGGTGGTGAGTTCAGTAGAGCCTACTGGGGCCAAGTTGAGGCAATGATCGATGCGTTGGCACTGCTCGTTGACTGCAACGGGCAGGTGCCTGCGCTCGGGGACGCCGATGATGCCGTTTATCTGGAACTCGGGCTGGAAGCGGATGTGTATCGGAATCTCCTGGCCACGGGAGCTGTTCTGTTCGATCGTGCCGATCTCGGGAAGCTGGCGAACACGATGCCCGATCGCGTCAAATGGCTGTTGGGCCACCGGGCGGCCGGAAATTTCGAAAACTTGAGTCGGAGCAAAGAGCGTGACAGTGCCTTGCCGGCACTCCCCGAGGCGGGCTACTTCCTGCTCGGCAAGAGGTTCCAGGAGCCCGATGAAGTACGCGTGCTACTGGATGCGGGAGAGCTGGGCTTCCTATCGATTGCAGCCCATGGCCATGCGGATGCTCTGGCTCTGCTTCTCAGCGTAGCCGGACGAGAAATACTCGTAGATCCAGGCACCTACACCTATAACTCGGAACCCGAATGGCGCAGTTATTTTCGTGGCACGGCGGCACACAACACTGTGCAGGTGGACAATCAGGATCAATCCGTTCAAGCGGGCAGCTTCATCTGGCTTGCACATGCGGAAGCCCACTGCATCGAGCACAGGCAGATAGGTCGGCAGCAGCTATGGAAGGGCGAGCACTCGGGCTACTGCCGCCTCAAAGATCCGGTTGTACATAGCCGAACTGTTGTCTACGATCAGGAAACAGACAGCATTGAAGTAACTGACGAACTCTCTTGCAGCGACACCCACAGTGTCGCGATTCACTGGCATGTGGGTGGCAAGTGCGACGTGCATCGCAGATTCGATGTATGGCACATTGAATCTGGGGCTGTGCGAGCAACACTAGCCATGTCGGATAAGCGTCTCACGATGTCGTCACATCGAGGAGAAGTGGACCCACCCCTGGGCTGGGGATCATCAAGCTTTGATGTCCGGGAGCCGATCACCACCCTGAGGTACGCAGGGACTATCACTGGCGACACAACGCTGCGTACACGAATAACTGTCTCGAAGGACCACGATCGTACAGGAAAGTCAGCGTAGTCCGGACGGGCTAAGTTCGACCGGCCACAGCTGCCGCGGAAAATGGCCGCTTGCGTTGACGACTCGCAGCGCGCTCCGGAGATCTGCTCAACCAGAGGTGCCGCCCGCATGGGCAAAGCGATGGAAATCTACGCAAACGCCTGTGGTGCCTCGTGCAGACGAAACGGGGCAATGACGTGAATCGTCGGCATTGGCCTGGCGCCTACAGATTTTGAGCAGCTGGTGGAAGCTGCAGAACTTGCGGGCGAGTGTGACCGTATTGATCGGAGAAAGACGGCGTAATTATGTTGCGATGGAGAAAGTGATGGCGGGTCAGCACCCTACACAAGATGCTGCCAGACCTACGCAGCTGGTCGTTGCTGCCTTTTGTTTGTTGATCTCACTCGCGCCTGCGCGAGCGGTGAGCCAGCCGGCTTCCTATCTGGTCAATCCCGGCGACCGTCTCCAGATCGACGTTTGGAACGAAGAGTCATTGAGCCGGAACGTGCTGGTACGCCCGGACGGAATCATCAGCTTGCCGATGGCTGGGGATATTCCAACCAGTGGCCTGGCTCCGGGAGCGGTAGCCGTACGAATTGCAGACGCTCTCGGTGACTTCATGAAGGATCGACCCCGCGTCGTGGTTTCCCTAGTTGAGGCTGCCGGTAATCAGATCTACGTACTGGGGAAGGTTGATAAGCCGGGTCGATTCCGCATCAGTGCCAATACCGACGTAATGCAGGCCCTGGCCCTCGCTGGCGGTCTTAACAGTTTCGCTGACGAAGATGACATAAAGGTACTCAGACGTAACGAAAATGGCCAGCAGACCGCAATCCCATTTCGTTACTCGCAAGTGAAGTCGGGAAAGTCGCTCGAATCCAATATCGTGCTGCGCAGCGGCGACCTGGTCGTTGTACCGTGAGGCCCAGTGCTGCAAGTGCTGCCTTAGCGTCTGTACTGCTCTGGGATAAACAATGCGCGTTATTAAAATGAAGAAAAACACGACATTACGATGAATAAAAACGCGAAATCCGCTGCCTTCACCACACTTCTGGCCAGTATCGTGACGCTGCAGCTGGTTGCATTCGGCGACCGGGCGCAAGCTAATGAAAATCAACTCAGCTATGAAGTCGAGGCGGGCTACGAGTTCAATGACAACGTTCGTTTGCAGACCGAGGAAAACGAGATCGACATTTCCGGTTTTAAAGTGTCGGTACCCGTTAACTTCGAATCGACAACAGAACGATTCACCGGCGAGATAAACGCCCGAGCGGAAGTGTCCCGTTTTGATGAGTCGGACTACGACAGCGACGATCAGCGAATCGAAGGCCGTACGAGCTACAAGTTTGAACGTGGCGAGGGTTCGCTATACGCGCTGATTAATCGAGACACCACTCGGGACTCGGAATTCCTCGATACCGGTCTTGTCGGTTTATCGGCGTCCCGGAGGGAAGCGATCGAAGGCGGTGGGAGTGGGGATATCCAGCTGACAGAGACGAGCGGGCTGCTGGCAGAGTTTCATCTCGAAGACGTATCGTATGAAGCTGAACGCTTTTCTGACTTTGAATATGGTACCGCGGACCTGGGCTGGAGCCTGCAGTACAACAGCAAGCTGCGTTACCAGGTTCAATTACACGGCAGCAGGTTTGAGAGTAAAGAGTTGCTGGGTACCGTATCGGATGGCCTCGGCTTCAAAGTCGGCTTTCAGAGTGACTTTACGGAGCGCAGCAGCCTGAAAATCCTCGCGGGATGGCTGGACGTTGATTCCGACTACGACGAGGGCAACGACCAGGGCTTAACTGACGATTCCGCCGGTACACACCTGGTGGACGCGCAGTACCGATATAAGGCGGAGCGGTCGGACTTCACAGCTACCTGGATCAGCGCGCCGCTACCGAGCGGTAACGGGTTCTTGCGAGTCACGGATCAGCTAAACCTCCGGTACCGGTACTCGCTGTCGGAGTTTTCTCGAGTGAGTTTTAACATCATCGCGGGCCGACGAGGCATCATCGAAGAGAGAGTTGAAGCAGACCGGGACTATGTCCGGTTTGGAATTCGCCTTGAGAGGCGCCTTTCCGAGAGCTGGGTTCTTTCCGGTCGCTACATCTACTCTCAACAGGAACGGGAGCGGGTCTCCGGGACCGCCTCCGCCAATGAAGTACAGCTCTCACTCGTCTTTCGTCCGGCTCCCAGCGTCTGGTAGGGCAGAGAACTGTGATCAACCAATCTGAAGTTCCGGAAAAGCATCTCTGGGATAAGCTTAAGCTGCTCCGCAGAAGAAGGATGCCGCTGCTTCTGTCGGCGGCGACGATCTTCACGCTGGCTTTCTACTATGCCTTGACCGCCCCCGCCGTCTATGAGTCCCAGGCGACGATATTGGTTGAAGATCAGTCGGTTTCGCCGAACTACGTGCGGTCCGCCAACACCGGATTTGCGTCGGAGCAGGTATTGGTGATCAGTCAGCGGGTCCTGACTATCGACAAGGTTGCCGATATCGTTAACCGCTACGGGCTGTACAGCAAAGACCGTGACAGACCGCGTATTCCCTCGCCAAAATTGGAGCGAAAGTTCCGTCGCAACATGATTCTCGAACTCGTGAGCGCGGAAACCAACGATCCCAGGAACTTTCGCAAAACAGAGGTCACTATCGCCTTTGAGCTGGGGTTCAGAGCCGGAGACCCGGAGATAGCGCGTCAGATTACCGATGAACTGGTGGCGTTGTTCATCGAGGAAAACAGGCGCGACCGCAGTACCCTGGCCGCGAGTACCTCGGAGTTTTTGGCGAGCGAAGCTTCCCGACTGAACGAAGAGCTATTGGATATCGAGCGAGCGCTGGCCGACTTCAAGCTCGCGAATGAAGGAAGTCTGCCAGAGCAGTATTCGTTCAATCTCAACGCTCTGGATCAAGCGCAGCGCAAGCTGGCGGAAATGGCGTTTCGGGAACAGTCTCTTAGAACGCAAAGAATTGAGCTGCGTACCCGCCTGTCGGGTATCCAACCGTTTTTGGCCGTCAGGGCAAAAGGCGATGAAACGGTTTACAGCGACGTAGACCGTCTTCGTGCGCTGCAGGCGGAGAAACGACGTAAGAGCGCCATCTATAAAGAAACCCATCCGGATCTCGTGCGCCTCACGCGAGAAATATCTGAACTTCAACAGGTTCTTGGCGTCGGCGCCGATACGTCCTCACTTGAGCAACAGCTCGTAGAGCAGCGGGAAGAGCTCTCGAAGCTGCGGGAGCGATACAACGAAAACTATTTTGCTGTTCGCAACGCACAGCGAGTGGTCCTGGAACTGGAAGCAAAACTCAGAGAGGCCCGATCGCAGGCCACTACCGTCGAAGACAATAGATCGCCCGACAATCCGGCGTACCTTCTGGTCAGCTCGCAGATCGAGGCAGCGGAAACTGAGCTGGCGTCTCTTCAGAAAGAAAAAGTGGCGCTGGAGCAGCGTGTGGAGCGGTTCGAGCAATTCTTGCGGCGCGCTCCAAACGTCGAAAAAGACTACAACGCGCTCATACGAAATTACGAAACCGCCAACGAGAAGTACCAGGACTTCCAGGCGAAGGCACGCGAGGCGGCTGTGGCCACCAATCTGGAAACCGAGCAGAAGGGAGAACGTTTTATTGTTGTCGAGCCTGCCGTTACGCCCTCAGATCCGATCAGCCCGGACCGCAAGGCGATAGTGATTATCGGTGCGGTGCTCGCTCTGGGGGTGGGCGTTGGGCTCGCTCTGGCCATCGATGTCATTCGGGGAACGGTACACGGTGCCTCCGAAGTTGCCTCGCTCATTGGCTCACCACCGCTTGCGGTTGTTCCGTACCTTCAGAATGACCAGGAGTTGCGGCAGCAGCAATGGATGTACAGAGGGGGCGCGGTTGTCGCGGTAGCGTTCGTGGGCCTCACGGTGGCTGCGTACCTCTGGAGAAGCATGGGTGGCTAAGAACTACGATGACAACCCGCTGGATAGTATGCGCCAGGCCGTTGCGCGGGCGCGTTCCAAGGGTGACGGAAATATCGGCAAGACTAACGCTCCCGAAGCGCCCGTTGCCGATCCGGCTGATGATGATGTTTTGGCAGAGCTTGGCATTCCCGAAGGTATTACGACGCCAATAAAGAGGAGAGCCAGAAGCAAGGCTCGGACAAAGAAGAAGGCCACCAGTACCTCTGCGCGAACCTCGTCGAAAGAGCAGAGTTCCAGATCAAACGCTAAGACCGCTGCGACTGGAGATACGCAGGCGCTCAGGGGGCATAGCGGCGGTGCCGCAGTTGCCAGTGACGGTGCCGGTGACGATGAGCCCAGAGACCCGGTAACCGCACAAAAACCTGCGACGACAACCCGGTCCCGACGTGGACGCAGCCGTCGAAAAGCGGCCACGCCGACGACGGCAAAGGTGGTTTTCAATAAAACGCAGCGAATCATTCCGGAGCGAGAGTACCTTGTTCGAAATCGAGTTATCGCCGATTCCGCGAACGATCATCGCGTGGAGGCCTACCGACAGCTGCGCAGTCAGACGCTGAGATTACTGCGGAAACACGATTTAAAGAACTTCGCGATTACCAGCGCACACGAGGGAGCCGGCAAAACCCTCACCGCGGTAAATCTCGCGATATCGATGTCGATGGAGCGCAATCAGACGGTCCTGCTCGTGGACCTTGATCTGCGCAAGCCCAGCGTTCACACGACGCTGGGGCTGGAGACTAAATTCGGCATAATCGATCATTTGAGATCGGGCGTCGACGTTGAAGACATACTCGTCGACCCCGGTTTTGAGCGGCTCCTGATTCTTCCTGGTCGAGCTGTCGCAGGCAATCTTTCAGAATTGCTTACGGCACCGGAAATGAGTTCGCTGGTAGGAGAAATAACGAATCGTTACGACGATCGAATCGTTATTTTCGACCTGCCGCCCCTGTTGCGCAATGACGACGCTATGTCGTTTTTACCGCAAGTCGACGCCTGTATGTACGTTATTGAAGAAGACGTCACGACGACGAGCCACGTGCGCCAGTCCATGGGGCTCCTCGCGGATACGCTTCTCCTGGGCACTGTTTTGAACAAGGCTGCTTAAGCTTCAAGGGCTGACGGTGTACGAAGAACATTTTGGTTTACGTGAAAAGCCTTTCAGCCTGATTCCTGATGCTGACTCGGTGTATTTTTCCGAAGGGCACCTTTCGGCTTTCACGATGCTCGAGTACGGGCTTCTCGAATCCGTGGGCATCACGCTGATCACGGGGGCGGTCGGCGCCGGCAAAACGACGCTGATCAGGCACTTGCTACGTCGTATTGACGACAGCAGCCTGAATATCGGGCTCGTTAACACAACGCATACCTCTTACGGATCTCTGCTGCGCTGGATCGTAGATGCGTTCGGCGTCGAGTTAGACGGCGGCGATGAGGGGCAGATGCTTCAGGCGCTTAGGTCCAGCCTTGAAGAGTCTCACGAGGGAGGCCGGCGCTCCGTCGTTATCGTTGATGAGGCGCAGAATATTGTTGATGATGATTTGGAGTCGCTGAGACTTTTAACGAATTTAAATTCAGATAAAAGGCAGCTTCTTCAAATTGTTCTGGTCGGTCAGCCGGAGTTACTGACTTCCTTTTACAATCCGACGATGTCGCAACTCGCTCAGCGGGTATCCGCGGAGTACCACCTTGAGCCGCTTTCACTCTCCGATACTATCCGCTATGTACGGCATCGCATGAATGCGGTGGGTGGTGGAAAAGATGTTTTCGAGGCCAATGCGCTGATAGCAATTTATTACTACAGCGGCGGCATTCCGCGCGTTATCAACACTCTCTGCGATACGGGCTTAGTCTATGCCTATGCCATGAGTGCTAAAACGGTCTCGATTGAACTCATTATGGGAGTTGTGAAAAACAAGCAGATCGGAGGCATTCTCCGCGAAGGCTTGCATTCAGACGAGGCCCGGCTAAGTGCAAACGCGCACATCAAAAAACAACTCGGCATCGATTTACTGGAAGCCGTGAAGCCGATATCACTGGAGCTGACTCAGGGTGAACAAGAAATCGGCTGAGGTCGAAGGGAAAGTCGACGCTCCGGAAGCACCAGGCACCGACACTAAAAAACCGCGTTACTCGATTCTACTACTGCGACCAGATGCAACGCCTCCGGGCGGTGTCGTTAACTATTACCGTTCTGTTTTGCACTTAATCAGTGACGAGTTTGCCGTCCGCTCGTTGCTCGTTGGCAGGCGTCGCGGTCTGCTCAGCAGCAAGTTTTTGTATCCAGTGCGGTTTTTGCTCGACGGCATCATGCTTATGTCGCTCCTGCTTACACGACGCTTTGATGTTTGTCACCTGAACCCGTCGATGAACGCGGCGGCGTTTTACCGGGATCTGGTCTTCGCGGCCGTCATAGCGGGGCTCTCATCGGCGAAGCTGCTGATTTTTGTTCGAGGCTGGGACGACGATTTTTTTAAGACACTTCTGGCGAGTCCTCTTGGAAAGCGCTGTCTGAAGTGGTTTTTCCTCCGGGCAGACCTGGTGCTAGTCCTTGCGTCGACCATTAAACAGGAGCTCGTTGATATTGGTGTTCCGGAAGATCGTGTGTCCGTCACGCATACGACCTTCGATGGCGCCCTTCTCCGCGAAACCGAAGCGCCTCCGAGCAGTGATCGTTTTACCTTTCTGTTCATGTCCAGACTCATTCGACAGAAAGGTATTGCTGAGCTGATCCGCGCGGCGGCTATGCTCCGCGATCGCGGATTCAGTTTTCGCGTGGTGATCGCGGGCTCCGGCCCTTTTGCCGGCGAAGCCAAAGAGGAAGTGATGCGCGCAGGCCTCACCGGAATCGTTGAGTTGCCGGGTTACTTACGGGGTGTCGAAAAGGGCGGCGCCCTCAAAGGGGCCGATGCGTTCGTCTTTCCAACCTATCACGGAGAGGGTTGTCCTAACTGTGTGTTGGAGGCCATGGCGGCGGGCCTGCCCGTCATCAGCACGACCGTTGGAGGGATTCCGGATGTCATGCAGCCGCCCGCGGGCGGCGTGCTCCTGGACTCGGTCAGCGCCGACGCGGTCGCCGATGCGATGCAGCGATTCCTGGAAGATCCCGATGAATGCGCGCGGCTGTCTACGGAGAACGAGCGCCTCGCCTGGGCAAAGTTTGAAGCAAACAGTGTTGCCCGCTACCTGGAATCCGTATACCGATCACTTTGAGCGCCGTGGAAAACAACGAAAGCAGAGAGGGTGCCAAGGCTAAGCGAAAAGGCTCCTTCCTGAGCAGCGTGTTGACGTTGGCGGCAGGCAGCGCCCTGGCGCAATTCATTACGCTCGCGCTTATGCCTGTCATTACCCGGCTCTACGACCCGGCAGCCTTCGGCGTGTTTGCGGTATTCGTGGCCATAGCAACTCTGATTACCAGCGTCGCAAATCTGAGGTTAGCCGAGGTAATCGTCCTCGCGCCTACGGACGATGACGCCGATGCCGCTACGGAACTTGCTACGCTGGTCGTGGCGACCATCGCATTGGTCTGCGGTGTGCTTGGTGCGGTTTTCGCCGATCGACTTGCACCGATCATTGGTATCGAGCCCTACAGCGTCTTCCTGCAGCTTGTGTCCATCGCCGTCTTTCTTGGAGGGCTCCGTCAGGTTCTGCGACGGTGGCTATTGCGAGAACACTTCAACCGGAACATCGCTTTTGGAGAGATCAGTCAGGCGCTAACGGATCGTACCTTTACGATTCTTGGATTTTTTGTAGCACCGGGTACGCCCGTAGGCCTGGTGCTGGGGCGTTTATTGGGCCAACTCGCTGCGGTCGTCGCACTTGTTAAACCGCTTCTGAGCCGCAAGCTGGCCGTCGGTTTCGGGGCGAAGGACCGGAAACGGATGGCGGTTATTGCCCGGGACTATCAACAGTTTCCAAAGTACTCGTGGGCCATCATGGTGGACAACGCGGCAAAACAGCTTCCCGTTGTCCTCGTAACCAGTTTGCTTGGGCCCGCCATCGCGGGCAACTACGCGTTGGCACGACGGGTTTTAGCCGAACCGGCGATCATTATGGGTGCCGCTCTGGGGCAGAGCTACTACCAACTTGCCGTGAAGGAAGGCGGTGGTGATGCGGTGCGCCGAGCCACGGTCGTAATGACGTCGATGTTGCTCAAGCTCATCGCCATACCGGTCATGGTCGGGCTGCTGTGTGCGCCGGAGCTCTTTTCCCTGCTCTTTGGAGAAAACTGGCGGTCTTCCGGGTGGTATGCGCTGTTGCTGTCTCCCGTATTCATGCTCTATCTGATCCTGAGGCCGCTCAACAAGATATTCGATCTCAAAATGATCCAGCGGGCAAAAGGCAAATTCGCTCTCCAGAATATTGCGGTAATCACCCTCGCGTTTATACCCGGCCTGTTTATTGATGACGCTTTCCTGGTCCTTTCCAGCTACTCCCTATTTACCTCTTTGTTCTTACTCAATCGATGTTTGTGGCTCTTGGGGAAAATGGACGTCACCGCGGGTGAGCTGCTCCACGCTTGCCGTCTTGCACTCGTGCTGGCCGTCGCAGCGGCGGGTCTTTCGGTAGTGTCACGGCGCTTCTGGGACGGCTCGGACTTTTTCATCATTCTGGCCGTCGCAGGCAGCGTCGGTTTGTATCTGACCCTGCTGGCTGCCACCGATAAGCCGGTGAGAAAACTGCTTCACCGATTTCTAGGCCGCTGAATGCGCTAGCGTGGCCTTAGCGACCGGCGGTCTCGCTCCGTGGCTGCGAAGGCGGGTTTACCCGGCGTAACTACTGAGGCTGCAAACACGAGGGCGTAGGCGCTTTTCTCTCGCCTCGTGTGCGGTGTCGAAAGATTGAGGGCGGCTTGCGCTGCGCTCTGAGACGATACACAGCGGAAGTAATACGGGCATCTGGACTTGCTGCTATCCTGGGTTCTTCCTTTAGGGAGCGAGTAGGGGAGAGCCCAACATGCATCGACGTCGATTTCTAGCCGCATCTGCGGCGGTCGCAACGGCCGCGGCGCTCCCCTGGTCACTCAGCCGGGGCGCAGAATCGCCGCCACTGCTGCGCCTCAATGCGAACGAGAACCCTCTGGGCATGTCTCCGCTGGCAAGGTCGGCCGCCGCCGAGGCCCTGGCCCGGGGACATCGCTACAGTTTTGGCGTGGAGGGACTGCTGGCTCAGGAAATCGCCGCCATCGAGGGCGTCGAGAAGGAAAATGTCACCATTGCCAACGGGTCTACCGGCATTCTGGAGGCCGTTGTATGGCAGCAGGCCATGCGCGGTGGCACCCTGGTTCAGCCGCAGATCACGTTTGGCGCCGTCGGAGAGATTGGCGACGCGGCGCGACTCAAGCGCATCGACGTGCCCATGCTCGATGGTTTTCGCGTCGACCTGGAGGCCATGGAGGCTGCCACGGCGAAGGTGGATGGTCCCGTGCTCGTATATCTTGTCACGCCCAACAACCCCACGGGCTTGCTCACACCCTATGACGCTATTGACTCCTGGATTCGGCGGGCACCGGACAACGTATTCTTCCTGATCGACGAGGCCTACCACGAGCTCGTGGACGATGAGTCCTATCGCAGCTGTGTTCGGCTCATGGAAGAAGGCCACGAGAATCTTCTCATCGCGCGCACCTTTTCCAAGATTTATGCCATGGCCGGCATGCGGCTCGGCTACGCCATGGCCGCGGCTCCGGTCATCGAAGCGCTGCAAAAATACTATTCCAGCTGGTCGGTCAACATCGCGGCGCTCGAGGCCGGGCGAGCGTCCCTGAAGGACGCCGAATTCAGGTCCCGGAGCTTCGGCAGTAACCGCACTGCCCGGGAAGTTACGCAAAACGCTCTGGCGGAACTCGGGCTCAGCTATATCCCCACTCAGGGCAATTTCCTGATCCATGAAATCAGGATGCCCCTTGAAGCCTATC
>JBCCNK010000048.1:0-16303 GCA_039025875.1 Pseudomonadota bacterium | reverse complement strand
ACAGGGACCGACTCGCGCGCTGAATCGGCAGAAAACAACTGGTGATCGCCTAAATTGTCGTCGCTGAGCCACAGCTTGCCCGATGACTCATGTGCTCCGAGCGCGATGCGAAAGCCTTCGACCAGGCCATTCGCTTCGAGGTCCGCTAGGTTGGCTTCGAGCAAGGAATAATTCAGCGGCTCAGGCTCGAACGCGAACACGCGCCCCGAAGCACCAACCGCGAGAGCGCTGAGAATCGAGAAGTAACCAAGGTTGGCGCCCACGTCTACGACCACGTCATCGGGTGCATGGCAGGCGACCCAAAGGCGCGTTTCGAACGGTTCCCATACGCGCTGCTCGTGAATGATCCGCGACACCAGGTCTCGTTGCGGGTCGTGGGTCCTGATCGTCACCGTGGCCGCAATTCCCGGTATCGGATCCAAACGGCAGGTGGTATGAAGGACGGGGCTATATTCCGCTGCGTGGGTGGGTGTAATGATCGAGTGCCGGGTGACGGACCAGGCTCAAGTGTAGGGGTTGGTGTAGTTGAGGTCGATTCGCTGACCCGCCAACAATAGCGAGTCCTCTTCGATGTGCACGTCGTCGTCACCGAGCACGCCTTCGTCGAAGCGATAGCGAACACTGGCCCGCCCGGCCAGCACATCCGCCGCCCACTCCTCGCGCTCACCGAGAGTGACCGCTTGTTTTCTCTCCCAATCGAGCATTGACTGCAGACCGTAACGCTGGCGAAGTAGCCTTTCGGTTTGCGCAGGATCGATCACGGTCGCCGAGGCGTTGTTACCACCAAAGCCTTTCGCGTTGATCAGGGCATAGGCCCGCTGCTCCGGAGCCAACTCCCGGTGCTCGAGGCAAAACGATAAACCCTGCTGCACCACGTCATCCGCGATGGCCGCACTGCTACTGATGCCAGGGATCCAGCCCGTCGCCCAGGTGCCCAGCGTCATGCACAGCTGATCGCCAGAAGCCGCCGCCAGTGAATGCCCTACGTAGCACTTGATTGCGGCTACCGGCCAGTCCTCTATGCCAAAGGCGCGCGCGACCTTGCTGAGAATCGCGGATTCGGTGACTCGATTTTGTGGTGTACCGGTCCCGTGAGCCTGCACGAATCCAGCCTTTCGCAAGAGATCTTCCCCCAGCACCGAACGAGCGCAGGCTGCAGCCCGCGCCAGGGTAAGGTAGTTCCCGACACCTGGGCTGGAAATAGACTTCTTCGGCCCATCGGCATGAACGAATACATCGGGTATAGAGGCAAAAATAGTGGCCCCGGTCTCAAGCGCCAGCGCGTCGTCGAAGAGAATCACGTACTGCGCCGACTCGCCCATGGTAAAGCCGCAGTTGTCTGCGAACGGGCGGCAGGCACGTCGGTAATCCGGCGCCGTTCCGTCGTCGAAACCGTCCAGTGCGCGAAGCCCTTTATCGGTGGCCAATGCGCCCATCGCGCTGTAACCGTCCATGGTTTCTGCATTAATGGGCGCTTCGGCGGCACCCACCACAGCGATTCGTGCTCTTCCTTCCGCAATATCGTGGACAGCCAGTCTCAAGTTGTAGAGAAAAGAAGCGCACGCACCGATCGTCGCCCCGGTCGCACCACTTGTGCCAAGCACGTAGGCGTTGATGAAGTCGGCCGGCATTTGCGGCATTCCCAGCGGACACTGCTTAGACGTTACGCGACCACCCCGGTGCCGTGACTTGAGCATGCCACCGAAGCCCCGGTCATCCAGTTGGCCCATCGAGCTGCCTGCATACACGCTGATGAGATCCGGCGAAACCTGACGGATGACTTCATCCCAATTCATCCCAAGATTGCCGAGCGCGTCACTCGCCGCAAAGATGGACATCGCCAGACCGCGGGGATGGTTTCGCGAGGGATACAGCGACGCGGGGTCAAAGCCACTCGGTAACTGGCTGGCGGCCTTCACATCGAAGTCGCGCTCAGCCGGGAGCAGCAGTGACTGCGCACCGTGAATCCGAACTCGCACCGACTGTTCGTCTGCCGTCTCGCTCAGCTCCCAGTGCTCAGGTAGGGGTTCGGGTAGTCGTCGACGGGGCAAAATAAATTCGGTCGGCGCCTCGGAACCGACGACGTTAAACGCCTGATTCCAAGCAACGCGCGCTGGATCAAAATGATCATGACCGATGCGCCGAATCAGCGTGCTATCGAGGAGTTGCTTCTCACTGGCGTCGTCAGATCCGGTGAGCTGGCGGAGAGATGCAAACAAGACGTCACGCTGGGTCGCGGACAGGTTGTCTTCAATCAAGCGTGCGTGCGCGTGCTGCGACGAACTGCGGCCAGCCGAATTTATGCCCCCGAAGCTCACGATTACCGGTAACGGCCTGCCCATAGTTTCACCCTGCTCCTCTGACGCTTGAGTGTAAGGGGCGCATTGGCTCAAATTTATACGTATCCGGCCACTTAATGATGTATCTTGCCAAAAACGTGTTGCTCGATTCGTACTTACATGCCCTTGATCGTCGCTTTGCTGTATCCGGAGGCGTTAGCCACCAGCGTGACCCTGCCCGCCGAAATCATTCACGCCGCGAATCAACTCGCGCGAGCGCAACGGCCGGATGCCCCGCAAAGCCAGTTTCTTACGGTCACAGAACAAGATCAGAAGACCGTCACCTTCACCTCGGGTCTCACGCTGACGACTACCGGCTCGTTGGATATGATCTGTGAAGCCGACGTACTGCTGCTGCCGGCGATTTGGCGGCATCCAAGACGAGTTATGCAGCGCGTGGCGCCCCTTTTCGATCGGATTCGCGAGGCCTACCGGAACGACGCTCTGGTATGCAGCGTTGGAACAGCAAGTGGATTGCTCGCCGAGGCCGGATTGCTGACAGACAAAGCAGCAACCACCCACTGGCAGGATTTCGACCGCTTCGCGGTCAGGTACCCACGCGTCACGCTCAAGCGCCGCCATCTAATCACGCAAAGCGACCGCATTTTCTGCGCGGGCAGCGTCAATTCTATTGCGGATCTGATGCTGTATCTGCTGACACAGTGGTACGGCTCGTCGGTGGCTCGCGCTGTTGAAGCCCAGTTTTCACCTGAAGCCCGCCAGTCGTTCGAGACGGCCGTTTTCACCCAGCAGGCGCCAGAGAACCACCACGACTCGGCGGTCCGGGAAGTTCAGGACTTTCTCGCGCGCTCTATTGCTGAGCCTCATACCCTCACGGATCTAGCTAGGCTTGCAGGCTTGTCGACCCGCAGCCTTAGCCGGCGTTTCAAGGACGCCACAGGGGCTTCACCGCTTGCACATCTGCAGATGCTGCGCTTGCGTGAGGCGCGCGAACTGCTGCAACACACGGATTTGAGTCTCGCCGAAGTCAGCTGGCGATGCGGCTTTCGCTCGGCTAGTCGGTTTTCGGCCTGTTTTCGAACCCGCAATGGCCTGACACCGCGGGAGTATCGCCAGGCGGTCCGCGGTAAGCGATTCAGCGCGTTGACGTCGCAACCCTGATGCGAATCGGTCATGCGCAAAACTGGCCTCAACTCGGTTTTGCGGTGCCAAGCTCCATAGATTTAGCAGCTTGAGAGCCACGAAGCGCTGTGGCTAAATCACGCGCCTTCGATAACGAGACGCCACAAAGGAGCCGCAGGAGCGACGCATGAGCGCGAACACCGTTTATATAGTAGACGGCGCACGTACCCCCATGGGTGGACTGGGAGGAGCACTGGCCAACGTTGCTGCACCAGAACTTGCGGCCGTTGCGGCGCGATCTGCACTGGATAAGAGCCGGATTCCGATCGATGCTATCGACGAGGTGTTCATGGGCTGTGTTCTGCCTGCGGGTCTCAAACAGTGTCCGGCACGACAGACGGCGATCGCTGCAGGGGTGCCGGTCAGTGCCGGCGCGGTCACCGTCAACAAAGCCTGCGGCAGTGGGATGCAAGCCACGATCTTTGGCATCGATAGCATCAGAGCGGGAACCAATCAGATCGTTCTAGCCGGAGGCATGGAGAGCATGAGCAACGCGCCCCATCTTCTGCCCGGCGCCCGTGCCGGTTACCGGCTCGGCTCAGCAGTCGCGTATGACCATATGATGATCGATGGGCTTGAGGACGCCTACGAGGGACTTGCGATGGGCAGCTATGCCCAGACGGCCGCCGATGAGGAGTCCATTAGCCGCGAGGATATGGATGCCTTCGCCATAGAATCGCTTCGCCGGGCCAAGGACGCGATGGCCAGTGGCGCTCTGCGAAAAGAAATAGCGCCGGTTACCGTCGCTACCCGCCGCGGAGACGTAGTTGTCAGCGACGACGAGCAGCCCTTCAAGGCGAACATTGAGCGCATTCCATCACTCAAGCCTGCGTTTTCATCGAACGGCACGATCACCGCTGCGAATGCGAGCTCTATCTCAGACGGCGGGAGTGCACTGGTGCTGGCGTCGGAGTCAGCGGTCAGGGAATACAATCTCAGTCCCCTAGCCCGCGTGGTGGCTCACAGCCGACACAGCCAGTCGCCTGGCGAGTTCACCCGGGCGCCAATCGGCGCAATCGAAAAGCTCTTCAAGTCAACCGGCTGGTCTGCGCCCCAGGTCGATCTCTTCGAGATCAATGAGGCCTTCGCCATGGTGACCATGCTCGCCATGCGGGCGTTTGATCTTCCCCGCGATCGCGTAAACGTACACGGCGGCGCCTGCGCCCAGGGCCATCCGATCGGCTCAACCGGTTCCAGGATTCTCATCACACTGATGCACGCGCTTGCGCATCAGGGGAGCGAACGGGGAGTTGCTGCGCTATGTATCGGTGGAGGCGAAGCTACAGCCGTGGCCATCGAACGATGCGAGTGATCGTACACCGACAGTGGCAAACCTCCTGTTTGCTCCCATCCTCCACGACGAGCAGGAAGCAATAAAATGACTTTGTCATCCGTGCCAGACCTGATTGCAACGATTCGCAAAAGGGGCACCGTAATTTTGATGGACGACGAGGATCGGGAGAACGAGGGAGATCTGATCATCGCAGCCGATGCCGTCACACCCGAGACGATCAATTTTTTTGCCAGCGAGGCCTGCGGCCTTATCTGCATGCCCATCACCGAGGCCCGGGCAAGACAGCTTCAACTCCCGCTCATGGTTCGGGACAACCGGTCCCAGCACGAAACGAACTTTACTGTGTCGATCGATGCTGCGCAGCGAAAGGGACCTGGAATCAGTGCAATCCAACGGGCCCACACGGTAGCCACGGCGGTGTCGAAAGAAGCCCGGCCGTCCGACATCAAGCAGCCCGGCCACATCTTTCCATTGGTGGCGAAACCCGGTGGTGTGCTCCGACGGGCCGGGCACACCGAGGCGGGAGTTGATCTTGCACGCATGGCAGGTTTCGAACCCGCGGCGCTCATCGTGGAGATTATGAACGAAGATGGGAGCATGGCACGCCGGGCTGAGCTCGAGGTATTCGCCGATAAGCACGGCCTGCCCATGGGCACGATTGCCGATCTGATCGCGTATCGCTCGCTTCACGAGCGCTCGATCGAGCTTCATTCACGAAAACCAATAGAAACAGAGCACGGAACCTTCGAGCTACACACTTTCAAAGATCTGATTGACGAGTCGCTGCACTATGCGCTAACCAAGGGTCACTTTGACGCATCCGCATCCTCTCTGGTTCGCGTACAGTCGGTCGACCTGCTGCGCGATGTATTCGATACCCAGATCAACAACCACTCGGGGTGGAACGCGCGAAAAGCGCTGGCCCGCATCGCGGCCGAGGGTTCAGGAGCGCTTGTCTTGATCGGGCAGGAGCCGAGCGTCGAGTCTCAGCTCGCAGCGATTGATGGTTTTCCCGAGCCGGTACGAGACTCAATACCGGGTGTTCCGGCGGCGCCGCAAAACTATCGGATCATAGGAACCGGCGGTCAGATCCTGCAGCAGCTGGGTATTGAGCACATGCGCTTAATGTCGAGTCCTCTTCGCTTTAATGCGCTGTCCGGGTTTCATCTCGACGTCACCGAATTTGTCTCACCATGAAAAACCAGCACCTCATTAGCAGGGGCACGCTCAGTTCGGCACCTGTTTGCCGCTGCGTCCGTATCGGCATAGCCGAATGACAACCCGAACATCAGACGCTGCGAAGCAGGAATTTGCAGCACATCTCGCACGGTGTCAGCTAAAAAACTGAGCGCCGTCTGGGGACAGCTTGCGATCCCTTCGGATTCCAGCAACAACATCACTGACTGAGCGAACATACCGAGATCACAGGATTCTCGCTCAGTAAAACCCTCCGGCAGGAAAAAGAAGCCAACATGCGGCGCATCGAAAAAAGTAAAGTTGCGCATGAATGCTTTAAGGCGTGCACCTTTATCGGAACGCTCGATACCCATAGCTCCATATAGAGCTTGCGCTGACGCATGCTGGCGATCTTTGTAAACGCCCTCGTACTGTCCGTCGTAGGGGAAGTCGAGGGTGAGCTTGCCGGCCGTGAAGTCCTCGGGTATTCGCTTGCGCAGCTCCTCCAATGCAGCGCCCGACGCAACATGGAAATACCAGGGTTGGGTATTACAGTTACTGGGCGCTCGGAGTGCCGGCGCCAGGATCTGAGACAACTCGGTCTCAGGCACGGCGCGATCGAGAAAAGCGCGGCAGGAATAGCGCTGATTCAGCAAGTCTGAAAGTGGTCTAACTTGGGCCATGGGCTCTCATCATATGGTTGCGAAAAATAAACGGCGTGTGCTCAACAGTCGGTAAACTGCACTAAAACCAAAAAACTAAGGAATACATCGGGATCCGGTGAGCCGCCCCTTTGCGAAAGTAGACTCTATCATTCACCACACGCCTTAGCGCGAGCAGAAGCGGCGCAGCTTCCATCACCCTGTAAAAACAGTACCATACGCGCCTTTTGCGGTGTGCCATGCATATGAGTTCTAACGCGAGCGAAGCGGACAGCGCGGGCGCAGGCGACATGGTTGTGAAGCCGGTGCAAACTGTGGGGATAATCGGCGACGGCCAGCTCGGCATGATGCTCTGTCAAGCGGCCAATCACTTACCTGTTAAGACTGTACTTCTGACAACCGATCCCTCGAACCCCGCAGCCCAGGCGGCCGAATCGGCGCTGGTTGGCGAGATGAGCGATGCGGAATGCATCGAAGAGCTTGTGCGGTGCTGCGATATCATTACCTACGAGCGCGAGGATATTCCGGCAACCGCCATTGCTGTGCTCAGGGCCGCCGAGCAACGAGGTGTGGTTGAGTGCTTTCCCAGCCTGACGGTCATTGAGCTGATCCAGGATAAGGGTCGCCAAAAAACCTGGCTCGCCGAAGAGCGTATCGCCACCCTACCCTTCGTGCTGAGCGACGGTGATCCAAACGATGCACACCGCGCTGCGCAGCAGCTGGGATTCCCGTTGGTGCAGAAGGCACTGCGCGGTGGGTTCGACGGGCGTGGAGTACAGGTGCTGCGCGACGAAGCTGCACTGATGCGCGCCTGGCCCGGTGAGACTCTGTACGAAGAGTACGCGGGTCAGTTTCGAGAAGTTGCTGTGCTGTTGGTTCGTGATCGTCTGGGCAACACCTGTGCCTACGGCCCCGTCGCTATGACGTTCGAGGAAGATTACTCCGTGCTGGACACCGTGCTTGCGCCGGCGGACCTCGGCAGCGAAGCAACCGAGAGCGCTCGCGCCCTCGCCAGACATGCCATCGAAGCGATGGACGGTGTAGGCACCTTTGGGGTCGAGATGTTTTTGCTTGCGAGCGGGGAGTTATTGATTAATGAAATATCGCCCCGGGTTCATAATGCGGGCCACTACACCATCGAAGCCTGCGATTCCTCTCAATTTGAACAACACCTGCGAGCAGTTAGCGGCATGAAACTCGCTGATAATCAGCAGCACACACCGGCAGCCATGCGTAACCTCTTGTGCACTCCAGCGCTTGCCCAGGAGTCTCGAATGCGGAGCGCACAAGTAAGTTCAGCGGGCCCGCTCAGCGAGCATTGGTACGGGAAGACGCCCACCCGAAAGATGCGCAAACTTGGTCACATCACAGCGCTGGGTGAAACCACGAAAGAGGCGATGCAGCGTGCAGATGCGCGTTGGGAGCAGATCCAGCGAACCGCCTTAGAGGCCAACAGTTAAGCTCTGCGGTTAGTGCCGGCTCTTGTTCGCGCGGCCATGAAGACATAAACCACAAACGATCGAGATAGACACGATGACGGATTACGATCATGGCAGTTGAACACGAGACCTCCCGGGTCTCCGTCGCGATCATTATGGGAAGCGATTCGGATTTTCCCGTGATGAGCGCGGCGGGAGTGATATTGCGTCAATTCGATATCAGCCACACATTCGACATCGTGTCGGCGCATCGTACCCCCAAGAAGCTCTATGAGTTTGCTGAGTCGGCGGTGGACAACGGTTATCAAGTGATCATCGCGGGAGCCGGAGGCGCAGCACATTTGCCTGGGATGGTGGCCTCACTTACGGTGTTGCCGGTGATCGGCGTCCCGGTAGCGGCAACCAAACTGGCCGGCGAAGACAGTCTCTTATCGATTGTGCAAATGCCCGCGGGTGTGCCTGTGGCCACGGTCGCGATCGACAATGCAACCAATGCCGGCATTCTCGCTGCGCAAATCCTGGGAGCATCGGACGCAGGCATTCGCGAACGACTCGCAAGCTACAAGCGCGACCTGCGCGATAAAGTGTTGGCGAAGACTCTCGATACGACCCAGGCGGGAATGTAAACGCACGAGTAGTCGCTCAGCGGGGCCGCTTGCGGAAGCCGCCTCTCGCTGAAGTCGACTCTTACTTGAGACGTCGCTTACTGAAGACGTCTCTTACTGAAGTCGACTCTTACTGAAGACGTCTATAGCTAGGCAAGTACCAGCCGCGTCGGATCGCGCCGGCGCGTAGAACAATCGCTGGCAGCATCGCCAGCAAGAGTGCATAACTGTTTGATAGACCGGGCACTTGCTCGAGCACCACATACGCACTGGCACCCGCCAGCGCAGCGGTCACGTAAAGCTCCGCACCCAATAGCACCGAGTCCCTACTCAACAGGGTATCGCGTAGCAGTCCGCCGAAACTGGCCGACATGATCCCCATCACAACGGCCACGATCGCCGTCATGTCATTCTGCAATGCCTTGGCACATCCAAGTACCGAGAACAGCGCCAGTCCAGCAGCGTCTGCCCATAGCAGCAGCGGGCGTCGCGCCGACAGAAATGGCGCGAGATACCAGGTTAGAAGCGACATGCCGACGCATACCCACAGATACCGGTTATCGAAAATCCAGAACACGGGCTGCTGCAACAGCACATCACGCAGCGTGCCTCCCCCGACGCCGGTCAGCGTGCCAAAGAAGACGAAACCGAGCACATCCAGTCGTTTCTCGGCGGCAGCGAGGGCCCCGGACGCGGCGAACACGCCACCTGCAATCAGGTCGACATAGGCGATGACAGAAGCGAACGTCACGGCACAGGCGCTAACGATTCAGGATGGGAAGCTGCGCTGGTCTAGTTGTGGCATTCGATCAGGATTGGCTACGGGTCTACTCGATCCAGCACGGCGCCAAAACAGGCCGAAGCCGCGTTGTTCGCAAACTTCGCCATGACACCGCGGGTGTAGCGCGCTGCTGGCTTCTTCCATGCCGCTCTGCGCAGAGCGAGGGTCTCGTCATCGACATTGAGCTGCAAGACCAACGAGTGCGCGTCAATCGTAATTGAGTCCCCGTCCTCGACCAGCGCGATCGTGCCACCGGCATGAGCTTCCGGTGCGACATGGCCGACAACCATTCCCCAGGTCCCGCCAGAAAAACGACCGTCGGTGATCAGCCCGACTGATTCGCCCAGGCCCTGCCCCACTAGAGCGCCAGTCGGTGCTAGCATTTCGGGCATACCCGGGCCGCCACGCGGACCGAGGTAGCGGAGAACTACGACATCACCCGGTTCGATCTTGTTCTCCAGGATCGCATCCAGTGCGGACTGCTCATCGTCAAACACTTTGGCCGGGCCCGTGATTGCCGGGTTCTTTAGTCCGGTAATTTTGGCAACTGCGCCTTCCTCAGCGAGGTTGCCACGCAGTATTGCCAGATGTCCCTGCTCGTAGAGTGGTTTGTCTAGGCCACGAATTACCTGCTGATCCGCCCTGGGAACAGAAGGCACTTCTGCGAGGACCTCAGCAACTGTCTGACCGGTCACGGTCATGCAGTCGCCGTGCAACAGTCCGCCGCCTAAGAGAATTTTCATGACCTGCGGAATACCTCCAGCACGGTGCAGGTCAATTGCCAGATAATTACCGCTTGGCTTCAGGTCGCAAATGACCGGGACCCTCTTACGGATCCGCTCAAAATCATCGATGCTCCAATCGACTCCCGCCGCGTGGGCGATCGCCAGAAAGTGTAATACCGCATTCGTCGAACCGCCGGTGGCCATTATCACAGCCACGGCATTCTCAATGGCTTCTTTGGTCACGATGTCTCGGGGCTTCAGGTCTAACTTAATGGCCTCGACAAGCGCAAATGCGCTGGCTTTGGCGGACTCACGCTTCTCGTCTTCTACGTTCGCCATGGTTGATGAGTAAGGCAGCGACAGTCCGAGCGCCTCAAAGCTCGAACTCATCGTGTTCGCGGTGTACATGCCGCCGCAGGATCCATTACCGGGTATTGCATTACGCTCGATGGCGAGCAGTTGCTGATCGTCTATTTGACCTGCCGCATGCTCTCCCACCGCTTCGAACACGCTGACGATGTTCAGATCGCGCCCATCCAAGCGTCCCGGCAGGATCGTGCCGCCGTAGACATAGATCGAGGGTACGTTGGCTCTCAGCATGCCCATCATGCCGCCAGGCATGTTTTTGTCGCAGCCGCCAATGACCAGAACGCCATCCATCCACTGCCCACCCACGCACGTTTCTACGCAGTCCGCAATCACCTCGCGGGACACAAGCGAGTATTTCATGCCTTCCGTGCCCATGGACATGCCGTCGGAGATCGTTGGTGTCCCGAACAGCTGGGGATTCGCTCCCGCTTCTCTCAATCCCTCGACTGCCGCGTCGGCGAGCACCTGCAGACCGGCGTTACAAGGCGTGATAGTAGAGTGGCCATTGGCAATGCCCACCATCGGGTTCTTGAAGTCTTCTTCTTTGTAACCCAGGCCGTAGTACATTGAGCGATTGGGAGCTCGCTGCACGCCCTCGGTAATGTTCTTGGATCGTCGGTTCAAAGACACTCGGCGTAAGCTCGCGTTACAGGATGCGCTCGGATTCTAGGGGAGCTGCGCGGGTTCCTCAAACACATCAGACGGTATAGCCTTGCCTAGCGCTTTGCATGCAGCGCGCAAGTACAGCGCCTGGTGCGCCCCTAACTCATAAATCTCAAGGAGAACCGCCGGTGAATGGAGCCGAAGCCCTGTTAGAGACTCTTGTCGATTCCGGCGTTGAAGTGTGCTTTGCCAACCCGGGCACATCTGAAATGCAGCTCGTCGCAGCAATCGGCAAGACCGACGCGATGCGTCCGGTCTTATGCCTGTTCGAAGGCGTGGTATCCGGTGCTGCCGATGGCTACGCCCGCATGGCCGACAAGCCTGCCGCAACGCTTTTACATCTGGGATCGGGGTTTTCTAACAGCCTGGCAAACATGCACAACGCACGTCGAGCTGGGACCTGCATCGTCAATATTGTTGGTGATCACGCGTCATACCACCTGGAGTTCGATGCACCACTAACCTCTGATTTACCGGCACTGGCCCGCTGGGGGTCGCACTGGACTGAAATCGCGCATTCCCCGGAGGAGCTATCGCAAGCCGGTGCCCGCGCCGTTCAGGCTTCACTGCGAGGCAATGGTCAGATCGCGACCGTGGTGGCACCCGCCGATCACGCCTGGAGCGACACCAGCGAAGCAGCACCGGCTCTTCCCAAGCCCGCCCCTATCGATGTGCCTCCAGAGCGAGTAAAGAGAATCGCTGACGCCATCAGAAACGGCGAGAACACGCTGATACTTCTAGGGGGCGCCGCACTGCGCGAGCATAACTTAAGCCAACTGGGGCTCATCGCCGAAGCTCACGAAGTCACGCTGATGAGCAGCACTTTTCCCACCCGACTACACCGCGGTGAAGGCAGGGTACCCGTGCAGCGAATGCCGTACTTTGCTGAACAGGCCACCGACATCCTTGCTCCGTTTAAGCAGTTAATTTTGCTTGGCACCCAAGCGCCGGTGAGCTTCTTTGCCTACCCAAACATCGAAGGCTGGCTGACACCTGAGCACTGCACGCTGATGACACTGGCCGAGCCTGGGGAGGATCTCAACGGAACTATTCAGGCGCTTTGTAACGAACTGGAGCTGGATGGAGAGCCCTCACAACGAGTCACTTTTGCCCCGCAGGAGGTGAGTGATCCTGAGTTAACAGCCGTGACTATAGGGCAGATTATCAACAACGAGTTACCGGAGAACGCCATCGTGTCCGATGAGGGCACTACCTGCGGTCTCGCAATTTACTTGTTCACCGAGCAGGCGCGCGCGCACGACTGGCTGACTCTCACCGGCGGTGCAATAGGCCAAGGCCTGCCATTGGCCCTAGGAGCCGCGCTTGCGTGTCCGGATCGAAAGGTCTTGGCCTTGGAGGCCGATGGCTCGGCGATGTACACCATTCAGGCGCTGTGGAGCATGGCCCGCGAAAACGCGGACGTGACGGTCGTGCTGCTCAACAATCGAAGCTATGCAATTCTCAATATAGAAATGGACCGTGTGGGCGCAGAAGAGGTGAACGAAAAGACCCGCTCCATGCTGGATCTATCCAATCCGGATATGGACTACGCATCCATGGCGCGCGGACTTGGCATCGAGGCTACCCAGGCGCGAACAGCGGCTGAGTTCCAGGAGCAGTTTGTCGACGCGATGGGCAAGCCAGGCCCCTCTCTGATCGAAGCGATTCTATGATCGCAACTGAACGTAACAGTGCGCTACTTCCACGCTATACCTTTCTCAAAAATTGCTCTTTACTCTTAGAATTCAACGGATAAACAACTGGCACCACACTGATGCAGAACATACTGATAACTGGAGCAACAGCAGGAATTGGAAAGGCCGCCGCAATCCTTCTCGCCAGCAAGGGGCATCGCGTTTTCGGAGCGGGGCGCGATGAAGGTGCCCTGGAGAAGTTGGGGGCCGGCCACGACAACATCCTACCCCTAAAACTCGACGTGACCGAAGACAGCAGTGTGAAGGAGGCATTGGAGTACGTAAGCGATGTGCTGGAGGGTGCCACGATCGATGTATTGGTCAACAACGCCGGTATTGCGAAGGTTGGCCCAGTCGAGAGCGTCAGCATGGAGGACTGGGAGCTTCAGTATCAGACTAACGTTCTGGGGCCTCTCCGAGTGACGAAAGCGGTATTGCCCGCGATGCGCGAGCGACGGCGGGGGCGGGTTGTAATGGTCTCCTCCGTCGCCGGTCGTGTGACAGTTCCTTTTTTCGGCCCTTATAACTCCAGTAAGCATGCACTCGAAAGCCTGTCCGATGCACTGCGAATGGAGCTACGACCTCATGGTGTCGAGGTAGTGCTGCTGGAACCGGGCGCCGTTAAAACCCGTTTCAGTTCCCTGGAACAGGAGCAATTTGAGGCGCACGCGGAAGCAAGCCCCCCCTATGCTTCTCAAATTCATACGCTCAAGAACTTTCATCGCGAGTTGCACCGGAATGGCGCCGATCCGGTCAGCGTCGCAGGAGCGGTAGTCGCAGCCTGTGAAGGTAATGAGCCGCCACCACGTCGGATCGTGCCGCTGTTCCCGGGAGCGGCGTTTGTAGCTATCAAGAGTCTACTGCCTACTCGAATTTCTGATTGGGTGGTCAGGAAGCTGACGAAGATGCCCTGAATACTTTTGAGTAACGCTTATTCCCTAGGCTCTTCTGTGTTGGTCGCGACACCAAACTCAAACAGATGTGCATCTCGCCGCGCTGCGGCGCTTATGTGATCAGCTACGGCCCTGATTCGAGCGCTGTGCCTCAGGTCCTCATGTGTCACCAGCCAGAGTTCGAAGGTCGCCGCGGCAACATCCGGCAGTATTCGGCTCAAACTACGTTGCTTGGTCGCCCAACGGTGAGAAAGGACTGCGACTCCCATACCCTCACATACAGCTCGTAACTGCGCCGTTGGGCTGTCGGTGCGCATAGCGACATCGAATCGCACCTGATTCTCGCGCAGGAAATCACCCAGAAGATCCGTGCGCCCGGGGCCGAAAACGCCCCAGATCCACTTGCAACCGCTCAGATCACTTAAGTTGGCAATCGGCGGTCTGGCCGCCAGATAGTCTGCCGACGCATAGAATCCAAAACCGACCGTGGCCAGTTTGCGAGTGATCAGATCAAGTTGCTTGGGACGCCCCATGCGCAAAGCAATGTCTGCTTCGCGTTGAACGAGGTCAGCTGTTCTGGACTCAATGCGCAGATCAATCACGATGTCGGGATACGCGCGCTGAAGATCAGCCAACACGGGAACCAGCCATTCGGAACCCGTGCCCTCATTCGCCGAGATGATCACCTGACCATTAAGACCGCTCGCGGCACCGTCCGCGCTGCGTCGAATCGAGAGCATCTCTCGATGCATCTTGCGTGCGTTTTCCTCGATCGCCCGGGCGATGTCGGTGGGCACCATTCGACGCCCGGTGCGAGCGAACAACTGTACCCCCATCCGGGATTCCAGCGCCGCCAGTCGACGCCCGACAGTCGGTTGAGACATCGCGAGTCGATCGGCTGCGGCCACTAGGCTTCCAGCTTCGTAGATAGCGAGAAATATTGCGATATCCGACCAATCGACGGGGGCCATGTCATAGCCGGGGAGGATTTTTCTATTCATATTTGAATAGCATCTAATTTTTAGTGTTATTGTCATTCATTATTGTAATTCTCTACTCTCATTCTGCAAGCCGAAGTTCCAGGAGGAACAACACATGCAGAACTCAGTCCTTAAAAGCCTAAGCGGCGTGGCTTTCGCGTTGGCAGCGATGACCGCTGCGACCGTTCTTTCTAACCATGCAAAAGCAGAAATGTTCACAACCAAACAGCCGTCCCTACTACGTCAGGCAGAGCGAGCACTGGCGCGAGGTGACGGCGATGCCGCTCTCGAACTCACCGGGGCCCTGCGACGTCAGGGAGTGCCTGCTCGTTACGCCGCCGATGTGTATAGCGCTGAGTGCCGCGCTCAGCTCCAATTAGATGACGCCCTCGCCGCCGAAGACGCCTGTCGGGAAGCACTGCTAACGGCAAGGGGTGAGGCTAAGTGGCGGCTCTACAACAATCTGGGTGTAGCAGAGCTTAGGCTCGGCCATTACGATCGTGCGTTGGCTAGCTTCCAACGAGCCACACGAATCAGCCATCGCTCGGATACACCGAGGAGAAATCTGGCCTTGCTACAGCGATTTTTGCGAGCTTCGGCACCCGATGCTGGAGCCGAGCAACTGGCAGCGAATCCGCAGCGCTGACTACGTACTGGGTAGGCGCTGACGTCCCGGCGCGTATAGAGGGAGGCTGAACGACCCCTTCTCGACAATTGAGATGCGGCACGAGAGCTTAGATATCGTTCTCGTGACCGCTTTTGCAACCGGCTCGATCAGCCCCAGGAGCTTTGACGCTTAGGCGGACATACGTTAGCGTTGGGATGGGGAAAGTTAAGAGGCTGCGGTATGACAGGCTCAGCTACCGAGTCGGTCGATCTAGACCGAGGTGAAAAAGCTAAGAACAACGGCGACGCCTGCTACTGGGTTAACCAAAACAACGTCGTTGACCGCATCGACGAACATCTGGCCAGCAAACTCACTGACGTTGCGGAGCACCTAACAGAGGACCGAAGCGTCACCGACGCTGTTGCGCGCGTCGTTGACGATGACCAAACCAGTGAATCTATCGTTGGGCAACCGATACGGTCGTTTGTGATGGGCGACTCAGCGCGTATGCTTATCGAGACCCTACTGACTCGCGTTCGCATTACCGGCAAGCCCGTCAAATGCCTCTACCGCTGCGACACGCCGGCCACGCGAAGAGTGATGGAGATGTCGTTGACTCCGTTGAAGCACCAACGCGTCCGCGTAAAGCACAAAACCATCAAAGAAGTACCAAGAGCCACTGTGTTCGAGCAGGCTCCGAATGCGAAGAAACTGGTCAAGCACTGTTGCATGTGTGAGCGAGTGCTCTACAAAGGTGACTGGCTTGACGTGGAAGACCTGCGCACAAAGCTCGCGAAAACAGAACCCACATTTTTTGAAGAGCACCGCTACGTCCACACGATATGTAGCTCCTGTTCGGATGTCGACAATTTAAGGAGCGGTCGATTTATTGGAGAACTCACCAGGCCTTGATATTTATTAATGTTTGATTGT
>JBCCNK010000047.1:0-17054 GCA_039025875.1 Pseudomonadota bacterium | reverse complement strand
TACTCTTCACCTCGCCATCACCCTGATCGTATCCACTAAGCACACGATAAATAACGAAGGCGATGATGAGTCCCCCTAAGCCGAGAACCGGCGGGTACATAAGATAGTCAGAAAGCACGATTGGAATTCCTTATTAGATTTGTCCCCCACCCGCAGTATGGGGAAAATTCCGCGATAACGAAAGGGCTCCTGAGGGGATGAAAACCCCAGCAATAACATGGTTTTACTGCGCCGCTCGCCCGGTTCTTCCATCGAGTCGACCTGGCGCTTGGCTGTGTAGGCTCTTAGCGCTTCATCAAGTGCTCGGTAAAACCCTGTCCGATCAGGTAGTT
Organism: Pseudomonadota bacterium; assembly: GCA_039025875.1. Taxonomy (GTDB): domain Bacteria; phylum Pseudomonadota; class Gammaproteobacteria; order Pseudomonadales; family Halieaceae; genus Congregibacter. Next base: position 16,722 of record JBCCNK010000047.1, on the reverse strand, counting down.
CCATGCCTCCATAATCTCGACGGGAAGCGGGTGTGCGACCTGAAAGCCTAGCTCTGGATATTTCTGAACTCGCTCCAGGTCCCCAACCATTTCATTGATTACACCGAGGATGCCGACAACATTAGAGACGTCATCGGGAAATACAATGTCCGGACAGGTAACAAATGCCTTAACTTCTGGCCACTGAGCTCGCGCAGTCAGCATCACTCTTAGCAGTGCGCTGGGTTTCGATACGAACGTAATGGTTCTTGCATCCGGCAGTAACTCCTTCGAGAAGAGGATGTTTTCTCCGAAGTTTGTCGCCCGGTCCTCTAAGAGGATTGCTTCCTCAGCAATCCCCAAAGTGAGTGCGCGCTCCTTAAAGAGAATTGCTTCCGGCTGTGTCCATAGGTGCTTGGTCCAATTGCCGGTGTTTCCGCTCAAAACAAGGGTGTTTGAAATACCTTTGCGAATTAGATCGCAAGCGTAATCGCATACGCGAAGTTCGTAGGAACAGCACACGACCACAGCATCTGACCGTGCGCAGCCATTGAAGGAAGACATGTAACGCCACAGTTCGTGGGCTTTTCTTATTGTCAGAGTATCCATACAAAATACCGTCACATAACACTATATCGTCTCATTGCATGCTCGAAGGTGCGCAACCGCTGCATCCGCAAATTCCGAAACATGATGGGGGAACGGCATAAGCTCCGCCATGGCCGGATCGGCATAGCCTTCTCGATACCACTTCTCTGTTGCAGCCATGAGAGCCTCATCGCCCTCGTGAAATAGTTGAGCCATCGCCTCGCTAACTCTTTAGCCATTGACGAATCTGGTGGCTCTCCCTGCGCGGCCTCTATGTCTTTGACAAGCGCTTCCCAGACATCAGAGACTTCTTCTAGAAATTCTGGAGCCTGTTTGTGTTGCGCAATTTTCTCTATCTGGGATGGAGAATAGTGTTTTGCGGCCAGTTCCTGTTCTGCTGCGCTCCAACGGTGTTCGTTCATAGTCACGGTTTCCTTTAGCAATTCAGTTAGGTCGTCTATCGATAGTTTCTTCCCAGTATGGAGCTGATGCAGCGCATGTCTTACGGCGAGGAGGGTATTCGAAAGTTGATACTGCTGAGATGCCAGAACGGCCTCCTGTCCCGAGAGCATCGGTTCAATAGCGACACCATCATTTAATACATCGCGCATCTCAGCCCAATTCGCTTGAGCAACTGTATTTTGTGCAGTTGCTCTATGGTTGCTTCGTTGTAGCTTCGCCATCCTGCGGGCGTACGTGTAGGACTAATCAGCCCGTGTCGCTCGTATAGCCTAAGAGCTTTTATGCTGAGGCCTGTCGCATTACTGATTTCACTCGCAGTCAGAGTCTTGCCCATAGGGAGTATTCATTTCCTAGACCAATACATTTGATGCTTGAATACCCTCGAGAAGCGGCGTTTGAATTCGGCTTTGAAATCGACGGTGGGTTTACCAACATGTTCTGCCGAGCGCTCTAGTCGGGAATCCACGCCGGGATTTCGTCAAGGAAGGTATCTTCGCTGTTAACCTGAGCCGGTGGTGCTGTGAGTAAGGCTCGAGTCTGGAGATATGCTTCTCGAAAAAAGATGTACCTGTCGCCGGTTACGAGCGGCTCAACATTCAGCAATCCCGATCGTGAATCAATGGTTGTTGCTCCCAAATAACCAAGCCGCCCCTCAAGGCTTAGTTGCGCTTGCACCGATAGTGCGAAAGCGTCTGCCGCGAGCCCGATACCGTCTCTTAAGCTGCTAGGGCCAAAGATTGGGAGCATGACATAAGGACCGGATGGTACATGCCAAGACGCCAACGTCTGGCCAAAATCGGCGTACTTTTTCTTAAGGCCTATTTTCGATGCTACATCGAGCAACCCTGCAACGCCGGCTGTCGTATTAATGGCTACACGTGATGCACTGGTTGCCGCATCTTTAAGCCTTCCCTGCAGGAGTGCATTGAGCGCGTAGTTCACGTCTCGGATGTTTTCTAGCGCATTAGTCACACTGCGTTTTATGGGTTTGGGAGTCACATTAGAGTAAGCGGTAGCAACCGGTTTCACGACCCACCGATCCGCTTGCATATTGAAGCTGAAGATCTTCCGATTAATCTTTTCTAACGGGTCCTCAGCCGCATGCGCACCGGCGGCTCCTGCAATGAACAGCAGTGTACAAATGAAATTTATCCATACTCGCCGGGCAACTTTAAACACTTTCGACATGGTGCTTTCTCTACAGTCAGAGGTGGTTGATCTACCAAGACTTCTCAAAGATCAGACCGACTTGGGGAAACAAAGAAGGATCTTCCTCGATTACGCGACCTGTCCTCGGATTGAAATCCAGCGGGGTGCCTATCTCCGCACCGGTTAGGTTGACAATGTCAAGAAACGTTACGAGGTCAACGCCCCAGATTCGCTGTCGGTAATCAACGCGCACGTTTAACTGCTGAAAATCATCTAAGGTCGTCACATTTTCTTGAGTGATCTCTTGCGAAGCGCGGAGTAAGGCAGAACCGGGCAGGACATCTTGGTTGATAACAAAGGCATCGCCTGGTCGGCCGCTTCCCCACTTCCAGCGAGCCGCTAGTTGAAGGCGATCATTGATCTCCCAGCGACCTCCAATCGCAAAGAAATGTTCTCTACTGAAATCAGCAGTGTAGCTACCTCGGCCATCGTTATCGTCTCGTCGGCCTCGGTTGTACGAGTAGGTCATGTCGGCCGTCCAGCCTTCGCCAAACTGCCGCTGCAAGACCACATCGAAACCGGAGTTGGTTCCATCTCCGCTGTTATTTACGCGAGCATTGCTGCGATTCTCATCGACAACTAGGTCGCTGAGGTCTTGGTGGTAGACCTCAGCAAGTATGTTCCAGGTGTCGTTTACCTGATAATCAAAGCCCACGCTGACGTGAGCGATCTCTTCGTTACCGAGTTCGAAATTGTTCGTTGCACTTGCACGGGTCAGCAGCCGTGGGGACTCGTAAAAAACACCAGTGTTCAAGCTGAGTGTTAGTGAAGGTGATACGGCATAGCCCACGGCCAGCCGGGGAGACCAATAGGTCTCATCGGAAAATCCATCTACATCTACTCGTAGTCCTGGTCGCACGTCAAAGCCGAGCCACTCGAAGCTTTGCTGAACGTATCCGCTAAAGTTGGTAACTTCTTCATTAAAGCTGGTGTTTACAACCTCAGGACGCCAGACGATAAAATCCTGTCCCTCGGGTCGCTCATCTGTTGTTTCATAGACATAGCGAATCCAGGGTCGTGAGAGGGTCGTGCGGAAGTTTGCTTCAGACCGTACGAGACGCGTTCCTGCCTCGAATTCGCCCCACCGATTAAGCTGAGAGAAGTCGCTTCGCCATCCAAACTCAGACTCTTCCTCGTCGATGAGGAGAATATCGGCTTCGAATGGAATGTCGCTCGCGTTCGTAGTGCCGGGAACTAAATCGGGAAAGGCTTCGCCTTCACTCGTGAGCTTATCGCTGTCACGGAAATAGAGCCGGTTTGACCATTCCGCACTGCTACCGATCAGACGATTCCAGGTTAGACCGATAAGCGTGAGATCCTGCTCAGATCGTTCGATCGACACCTCATCGAAGTCTTCCGACTCGAGGACGTTCGAAACATCTCGAGTAAACTCCTCATTAGCGCTGATCACCAATAGCTGAAAGTCGTCCCGTGGAGAGAGTGACGTACTAGTCTTGAATATGATGTCAGTGACCTCGGGAGTTCCAATATCATCATCTCCAACGATCTCAAATACGTTGCCGAAGTCGAACTGACGAGCTGTAAAAAATACACTTGTGTCTTCGTTGATGATCGAGGGTCCATCGTAGGTAAACTCAGCGCCGGCTAGATCCAAACGAAGACTGGTAACAGGGGTCTCACCGCCTTCGGCAAGCTGCAGCCGAAGAAGCGACCCCGATCGTCCGCCATAAGCTGCGGACCAACCACCGGGAGAGAATTCAGCGCCAGCCACTGAGTTAGGTGCGAAGATCGAAAACCGACCGCCTCCTGCGGCATCCTCTTCACCGCCCACGCTTTCATCGAAATGGACGATCTTGTCGAGAGGAAAATCATCAACAAAGATCAAGTTGTTACGTGGACCACGGCCGCGAACCGTAAAGTTTGCAAACTCGCCCTCTGAAGCTAGTCCAGGGAGACCATCCAATGCACGCATCACGTCCGCGCCTGCTCCTACAGCATTGCGCAGTTCGTCTCTGTTGCGGTAGGCACTGGCAACGCCGCCGAAGGGATCAGCTTGTCGAGCACGAGCCACAACCAGCACCTCTTCGAGTGCTGAATCAGCGCTAGTTGCGTTCAATTCGATTGCAAGCGATATGGTCCGGTCCTCTACAAGCCTAACGCTGGGCTCGACCACACTTTCTCGGCCTGTGGCACTGGCTTCAACGCTGACCAGCCCAGGCAAAGCTTTGGTGACCAAAGCTTTGCCGCTCGAGTCGGTGATCTCCTCGATTACACGACCGTCGCGGTATTTGATCCTTAGTTCAGTGTTCCCGATCGGTCTCCCCGTATCGGCCGCAGTAACCGTAACTTTAAGGCTGCTCTCAGCGGCAAGCGCTAGATGAGTACTTGTGACAAAAGCGAGAAAACAAGTAGCGAAACAGCGTTTCATGAAGCGTATGTCCATCTTGTTGCTCCTAATAAAAAGCAAATGCGGATGTGCAAGGTGTAAGCGATGGGCGTAACTCTGCCGCTACTGAGGTTACGGAAAAGTGGAAACAGAATTACAGAAATGTCATGAACCGTTTAAAGCAGTGACGCTGTATCAAGCTCATAGATGTTTCGCCCCGTAGGAGTAATCTCTAGTGCGATTTTTGGTTGTAGAAGACGATGACCAGGTGCGACGTTACGTAGAGAAGGGGCTCTCTGAGGCCGGCCACAATGTCGATGCTGTGGATAACGGTAAAGACGGCCTCTTTCTCGCTGCCACAGAAAACTACGATGCGTTGGTTGTCGATTGGATGCTACCCACCGTGGACGGAATTACCCTCCTGAACGCGCTACGAGCTTCTGACTCGAACATACCTGCGTTGATGCTCTCTGCCCGCAGTGATGTAGACGATCGGGTTCGCGGTTTACGTTCAGGCGCAGATGATTACCTCGTAAAGCCATTTGCCTTCGAAGAATTGTTGGCACGTCTGGAGGTTTTGGCTTTACGAAGAAATCAAGTCGAGGCCCCTACATCAAACCTTCAGTGCCGCGATTTGCATATGGACTTGCTCAAACGACAGGTCTATCGAGCGAACGTTCGGATTGATTTGAACCCTCGTGAGTTCGCCCTTCTCGAATGTCTAATGCAAAACAAAGAGCAGGTCGTGACAAGAACGATGCTTTTGGAAAAGGTATGGAATTATCACTTTGATCCGCAAACTAACGTCATTGACGTGCACATCAGCCGTTTACGCTCTAAAGTGGACAAGGGGAAAGATCAGTCGCTAATTCATACCGTTCGAGGGGCAGGGTACAAAATCAGCGACGCCGCATAGGTGCTCGAGGTCACGAGTTAGGTTCTGCTAGTGGCAAACTGATGGCGAATTGAGCGCCGCCCGTTATCGACGACTGGTTGACGTCGATATGTCCACCATGGCGGTGTATCACTGCGGCTACGAACGCTAAGCCCAGCCCGTTACCCGGCACGCCCCTGCTTGAATCCAACCTTTTGAAACGCTCAAACACTTTCTGGTGATCGGCCAGTGGTATTCCTGGGCCGCTATCAGTAAACGTAAGAACGGCGTCATCGCGTTTTTTGACGATACTGCAGTGGATAGCTCCGCCGTACGGTGTGAATTTGGTCGCGTTATCGATCAGGTTGACCATTACCTGAAACAAGAGATTTCGATCACCGGTTGTAGACGCGCTATCGATATTGCTAGTTAAACGCTGCTTCCTCTCCTCGGCGATTGGCTCATAAAGCTCTACAGCATCTTCTAGAAGAGAAGCCAGATCGACATACTCCTGAGGTATCGCCGTTTTCCCAGCTTCGATTGATGAAATCCGCAGCAGTGATTGGAACACGTCAAGAACACTGTCTAACTCACGTACAAGCTCATCTCGAGTCCCAGCCTTCACGACGTTTTCAAGGCGTGAGCGCAGGCGCATGAGCGGTGTTCGTAGGTCATGTGCGATGTTTTCCGAGACACTTTGAATCCCATCCACTCGCAGCTCCAGCTCACGAAGCATCCTGTTTAGCAGTGACGTGAGCTTGCTGAGATCGTCCCAAGTCCCGTCTACAAGCAACCGCTCCGATAAGTTTCCCGTAGCGATGATACGGTCTGTCGTTGCTGCGATTCGCGCGAAACGAGTAGAAACGTAATAAGCCACCCCATAGCCAAGGACGAAGATCGAAAGCAAAATTCCCATCACAATCCAGCCCAAAGTACTGGCTACGAACTGAGCGACCATAAGATCGTCGATGTCTCTGCCCACGAGCAATTGAGCTCCTGAATCGAAACGGTGGGTTTTAGCAATAACGTCAAACTCGCTGCTAAAGATGAACCGGCTACCCTGTCTCTTGGGAAGAAACGAGTGATCTAACTCAAAAAAAAGAAAGCCCTCTTCCAGTAACGTGGCCTGCTCTCCAGGCCAACTTGGGATGTTTGCTGTGTCTAGCCGCCCGTCGGCGTCGCGTAATGCGTAAAAGAACTCGGAGCTATCGTCTCCGATGCGAGCCTGAATCGATTGCGCTAGGGTCGCGTACCCCGCAAATTCGTGAATCGCAGCCAGGCCTGTTAATTCTGCGCTAACGGCTTCCTCCGACTCATGCAACAGCGCATCCTCATCTGAGAGCAGGATCCAAAAAAGAACAAAGATCAACGCCACGGTCATTAGCACGGCCAATGCTGTTCCGACTTGGTAGCTGGAACTTGTTTTGAGCTTTCGCCAAATACCTTTGAAATAAGCTGTTAGTTTCAAACGAAGGTCAGTGACTTCCAAATTTCCGAACGTGATGATAACCGTTTGGGATATGCGCTTTGCATCACTGGCGCGTCATGAAAAGAGTAACAGCGGCGACGTCAACTCCAAACTTTTGTATGTAGGATCGATTGAGAATCTGATCCTCTCCGAGCGCAAAGATCCAGTCATCAAATTTGACGTCATAGGTACGCTCTCCTAGGGGCAAGCTCATCTCGTACGTCCAGCGGAATGCATTGCCATAGGACATACCTTCGGCTTTGCCAGAGATATCGCTTGCACCGCCTGAAAAGGTCCCGTCGTAATTTCGCTGAATCGTCCAGACTCTGTTCTCTATTCCTTGGCCTTGCAAATAAGTAAAAGTTTCACTTAAGCGAAGCTCGTCACCAGAAACTTGACCTTCAATGGCTACTTGGAACCGTTGGGTCACTTCTCCGCTACGATTTTGCACGATGCCCCAAGCTCGTACATCTCCTTCAAAAAAATCGAAGAGATCGAAGGCAGGTAGCTGATCGGCATAACGCTCACCATCAAGTGAGGTGGCACAGCCGCCCAGAGCAGCAATAACCAATATAAGAAAAGGCTTCATCTAATTGACTCCATTCCACTTACAGATAATTGCTGGGTTGAATGTAGAGATTTCTCACCCTTCCAAGTTGTCCAAGACGCGAGAGAAAGAGTGCGGGCACATTTTGTTTCAGGCGAAAAGTTCAGGGTTGTAAGATCTAAGCTCGTTTTTCTGCGAGTCCAGGTCCTATCCCCGCAGGCAAAGTAAGCTACGGGACTGTTTCGCATTGATTTCGCAACTGCTATCCGCAAATCGCACAATCGTTGCAACAACTGGACAAACCGCACCCCATGCCAAACCGACGGTCACTAGTGTTGGTGTTAAACCATACGGAAAAACTACGCTGTCAAAGCGATAGGCAGCTGCATAGCTCAGAGGAGCAAGCAGCGCAGCACAGAAGCTCATCAGCATGGGCCTTTTCACCATGAACCGCATGCTGTGGCGCAGCGTGCAAGCAAACCCTGTCCAAAGAGCGACGTGCCACAACGGTACTGATAAGAACTGCGGCGGCTCTGGGTAGCTGAAATAGCCTATAGCGGCGAGCAAGCCATCCAATGCGGTACCTATAAGCGTCACTAGGACAATGATCAAAGCCTCGGTGAATCTTTGTTTTGACATTCGCACGTGGAGTGCCACCCACAAAAGTGGTGCCCACAAAAACGCGTTGCCGCTAAGTACTGCGGTAAACCAAAGAGACTGATAGCCGGCGAAGTTTATGGAGTTACGTAAAAAATTAGGGTTCATAGCTTAGGCCTCGTCGAATCAGCTAGCCTCTGGCACAGCTTTACCTGAACAGCACTTGGCATCTGAGCTATTGTTCGGAGAAACGTCGCGAAAACACGTGGGAAGAAACAATTTTTTTGGCGTGTCTTGATAGCCATCAGAATCTCATGAGCTGCCCGATCAACCTCGACGCGCATGGGCATTCGAAAATCATTTCTATCGGTAAGTGGGGTACGAACAAAGCCTGGCGAGACAGTTTGCACCAAGATTCCCCTTGATTTGAGATCCACATCTAGAGATTTTGCTAGGTAGTGTATTGCAGCTTTACTAGCCCCGTAGGCTTGGCTACGCGTGAATGGCAGTAAGCGTGCGAGACTGTCAACGAAGACCAACTGACTGCCAGTTTTAAGTCTACTTAGCAGGCAGTCCAGCACGTTAACGCTAGAAAAAAAATTTGCCGAGAAGACTCTGTGGAAGAGATCGGCGTCCCAGCTCTCCGTGTCCACGTATTCACAAGTCCCAGCATTTAACAAAACAATATCCGGGTGCACATCCTCAAGAGCTAGTTGGCATGATGACCGGTCTGTTAGGTCGAACACCAGTATGGATATGTCAGGCGAACGATCAGCAAGTGCTTGAAGCCGGTGAAGGTTTCTCCCGCAAGCAATGACCTTGTAGCCATCACTGGCCGCAGCGAGAGCGGTGGCGTGCCCAATTCCGGAGCTCGCGCCCGTTATAAGTAGGGTCTTCATAGTGCCATACGTGTACGTATGCCACGAACAATGTTCCGTAAGACAGGTATGTGCTCATAAACCATCGAGCCCAAGTCGTAGTAGTCTCGCTGAGACCTGATCAGGTCATTTTCTACCGATATCGCACTAGCCCCGTCGACAACAATTCTCCTACCGCGATTTAACCTTGGAGTGGTGAAGTCCATTCGCCAGGTAACAAATCCGTCGTTTTCCCTGAACCGCAGTTGCTCGATTGAAAAGGTGTTGTCGGTGTTTCCATTGAGAAGCTTCCGGAAATATGCATCAAGGTGATCGAGACCCTGATAGGAGCCGACCGGGTCGGTGAAGATAACTTCAGGGTGATAGACGTCACCCAAGCTTGATAGCGTGTCTAAACTGAGATCGTCATACAACGTTGCAAACCGTTCTTCGATCGTGGCTGGTGACCAGTGTTGATTAATATGCTGGGCTCGTCTTAAAAGTCGAAGGCAGTGTGCCTTGCTGACGATTAAGTGAATGTTTCGCGTGGATTACAAATTGTTCACGATTTGGATCGAGAACAAGCGTTAAACACCGGATTAGCGTATCCAAAGACACTTGCTAGTTTCGTCAAACGTGGTCAGCGTCTGCATCGAATGACCTAGGGGAGAGAGCGACGAAATGACGGAAGCTCAGGATCATTTGGTACTGCCCAATTCAACGACATCTGTATGGTCTGACTAAGACAATAGACCTTCAATGGCGTCAGTAACCGCTTTTCGATTATCTGACGATACCTACAAGGCCACAGAACGATCATTGCCTAGCTGATTTCCGTCTGGCCTTGTTCGGCCGTAATTGTTTGATGCGTTGAACGTCGGACGCGCGGGATGTTTACTCAAAGCTTCGTGATTCGATCTTCGCCATCTGTTTTCTTTCTAAACAAGAACTTTGAACTTGTTACACATACGATTGATTCTCGTTTATAGTTAGGGGATGCCTGTAGAACCTGGCGCTTTGGACAATTTGCTAAACGACCCGTCGCTCCGCAAGGCCTTGCGCCTTTGGCTCCCGGAGCCTTCGGATGTCGAGGATGTGCTGCAAGCGGTCGCTGAAAAACTCGTCCGCGATCAGATACCGGTACTCACGAAAGGGTATTTGTACACGGTTTTACGCAACTCAGCGATCGATCTGAAACGCTCCAATCGACGCCGTGAACGAAACGTCGAAGGCCTAAGCCACCACCAAACTGATGAAGTAGTGCCGGCGCCAGAGCACTCCGTACAGGCGATCGAAGCGATGGTTGCCATACAGGCAGTTTTGGAGCGCCAACCGCCGTTGAGTCAACGGATTTTCCACCTCTACCATACACACAACAGGACACAGCCAGAGATCGCCGAACTTTTGGACGTCCACATTTCGACTGTCGAGAAGCGCCTGGCTAAGGTGCGTAAAGCTTGTATCAGCGAAATGCGAGCGCATCTCGACTGAATCATTGTTACGGGTTGCTGTTGTTTCGAACGTAATACTATTGAGGGGAACCGTTTTACCGGCGCAGTGATGAGTGACGAACCACAACCGACCGATCTGATGCAGCAGCGGGCGTTTGATTTGCTGCAAGCGCACGCGCGCAGTGCCAGCGCAGACACAGAGATGGCGATCCGCGTGTTTTACGATCAATCAGCGGCGCACGCTGCTGCCCTGACCCAGGCGCAGCACCTTCAGGATATCGTGCCAACGCTGCGTCAGAAGAAACCCAGTTTTAGGGAGGCTCTCTGGTTTTGGCTTGACGTCCGCTGGGTGCGGTTGACCGAAACGCAGCGGACCTGGAAGCTGGTCGCCGCTCTGCCTGTGGTTTTGCTTTGTGTATTTCTCCTACAACTTCTACTGGCGTCTCCGGACGGTAGGGAAGCACCGTTAAAGGAAGCGCCGCCGCCAGTTGCTTACACTACAAAATGGCGTGAAACGCGCGAGATTGCATTAAGCGACGGCTCCGGTGCGTGGCTCGACTGGCAAACTTCAATCAGAGAGTCTTCCGACGACACTACGCGACGCGTGACCGTAGATCGGGGCAAGGTTGTCTTCAATGTTGTTTCCGACCCTGCTCGACCCTTCGTCGTGCAGGCCGGAGCAGTAACAACGGAAGTTACGGGAACGGAGTTTACCGTGAATTTCCTTACCGATGCCGACGTCGAGGTAGCGGTCATGGAGGGTCAGGTTAGAGTAGCTACTGAGGGCGCGGTATCAACGACGCTGTACGCCTCTGAAGTCGTCTTGGCTCGCGGGACCGAACTGGGCGAGGTCAGCAGCCGCTCAAGCGACGACATGCTGCGCTGGCGTGAAGGTTTACTCGTGTACCGAGAACGCTCTCTGAGCAACGTGCTCAACGAACTGGCCGCGTACACGCCGTATACCTTAGATTTAACGCGCATTGATACTGAAAACGCACGTGTTTCTGGAGCCTTTTACAAAGATCAGGCTGAGGATGCGCTTTTCACCGTTCTTGAGAGTCAGAAACTCGCCTTTACGCAAGTTTCGAACCGCCTGATCATCGAAGACAGACCCGATGTCTGAGCGCACGCAAAAAATCCTGACTACTTTTTACGGGATGCCTTTTCTCAGATCGTTCTAGTAATTGAGCACCCGCTCTCGGGCCTCAATCATTCTCGATCATAGGAAGGAGAAACGCTGTGCAACTCTTGCTGAGGGCCGTTGGGTCATATCTCGGTTTTGCATTTTTAATGGCAGGCCTGGCGCTGCCAATGATGGTTTGGGCGCAGGTTGGCGATGAGCAGTTTGATTTCAATATCGCCTCCAAACCTCTGACTGATGCATTGATTGATTTCAGTGTTTTGACGCAACGCCAGGTGTCAACCGATTCCTCTCTTGTCAAAGATCTGCGCAGCACCGAGACGGTTGGACGTTTTTCGCCGGATGAAGCGCTGAACAGGCTGCTTCAGGGAACCGGGCTTCGTGCTCAGATAGTCAACAATAGTAACTATGCTCTGCAGCTTGCCAATGCGGAAATTCCAGACAGTAGCGGACTTTCCAGGGAAACTTTAATTGAGGAGGTCTACGTTCGGGGCGAGAACATACGACGATCCCTTCTGGATACGGCGACCTCGATCAATATCCAGACCGAGGCAGACATCATGCGCAGCAATGACAAACGCCTCTCCGAAGTGTTCAGCCGAGCAGCGAACGTCAACGTGAATGGTACGGGCCTGCAAGCATTTACTTTCAGCGTTCGTGGGATCAACTCATCGGGCGTTGGTGGGGCCGGCAGCGCGCAGGTCGCTTCTTTGATGGTCGATGGCGCCGCATTCACAACTCAGCAACTGGCACGAGGATTCAATTCGCTCTTCGACGTACAGCAGGTGGAGATGCTCCGCGGGCCGCAGAGCACGGCTCAGGCGAGGAATTCCCTCGCGGGAGGAGTGGTCGTCTCAACTAACGATCCAGAGTTTGAGCAACGTACAACCGCAATCGCTGGCTACGGGAATTTCGATACCTATGAAATCGGGATAGCCAATACCGGTGCCATCACCGATGAACTTGCCTACCGTGTCACATTTCAACGGCTGAGCACGGATGGGTTTACGGACAATCCGATCCTAGGTACGGATGACTACGCCTTCAGCGAAACGGACACCTTTCGGGGCAAGTTGCTGTACCGGTCCGGCGCTCTACCGCTAGAGGTCCTGCTTAGCCATACGCACGTTGCCGCGGACGCGCGCAACGACGTCAGCGTTTGGTTCCCGGGCGAACGCGAATTCAACAACAGCAATCCCTTCGGCGCTGGGGGCGTGGACAGCGATCAAGACGTAACAACTCTGCGGATTCGCTACGACTTGTCCGACACCTGGAATCTTGAGTGGCAGAGCGCCTACAACGACTTTGTCTCTGTAGATCTCAACTCCCAGTTCGCAACCACGCTGCCCGATTCCGACCGGCTGTGGCTAGCGACCGCTGATCAGAACGAGATCAACCATACGCTTCGCTTCGTATACGAAGGGGAGCGAATACGAGGTGCAACGGGTCTCTTTTTCTCTGACGAAAACAACACCGCAATACGCGATGGTGTGGCCTTTGCCAATTTCAACAATACTGGCCTTGATTTCGATCTCTTGACCGACGCGCCTGTGGATACGGAAACAGCGGCGGTATTCGGTGAGTTTGATATCAGGCTCACCGATACGCTTACGCTAACCTTGGGAGCGCGCTATGAGCGAGTGGACTTGACCTCGGTCGCAAGCACAACGGCCTCCTTGATTTTGTCTGCTCCAGCCCCACCGATTGTGGTTGTGCCGCTTATTCCTGGCATTGAGGTCGATGCGAGCACCGATTTCGCTGAGTTCCTGCCCAAAGTCGGTCTGACCTATGCCCTGGATGAGCACCAGCGCCTGGGGTTCACCTATTCAGAAGGGTATCGTCAGGGCGGAGTGACCTTCGATCAGCTGACTTTCGCCGTCGCTGAATTTGACCCCGAGTATGTCAGCAACTACGAGTTGTCCTACAAAAGCAGCTTCACGAATGGCTTAACGGTAAACGCCAATCTATTTTTTCTCGAATGGACGGACCAGCAGGTCAACGATCAGGAGCCAGGGAATCCCATCTCGATCGTCGTGAATGCTGGCGAGTCAACGGTGTACGGCGCAGAACTCGAACTTGCCTGGCGCACCGCAGCTTGGGACACGTACGCAACGCTTGGATACGTCAATACGGAATTCGATAGCTTTGTTACGAATAACGTTGACTTCACCGGCAATGCCTTTCCAAACTCACCGGAGCTGACCGCTGCCGCTGGCGCTTTTTACAGTTTTGCAAATCTCACTTTGGGCGCGGAAGTCAGCTACCGGGATGGCTTTTACACCCGACCAAACAATACCTTCAAGACTGAGTCCTTAACTCTCGTGGATCTGTCTGCCGACTACCACCTAGGTGAGGTTACGCTGCGCGGCTTTGTTAACAATGTCTTCGATGACTTTGAACTGGTCGCGGAGCCGTTCGTTGTTGAGGAGATTCCTCAGGGGAACTTTTCCCAACCCCGCACCTACGGGGTGCAGGTGATGTACGGGTTTTGAGTGATCGCGGTCTTGGTCAGCGTCGGACTCATGCCCTATCTTGCCGGCATCATGTTCTATCACAGCCATAGAAAGCGCGCGGTGGTGGCGTTGAACGATTGGTTGCTTAGCGGCATGAGGCTGCTTGCGTGGGCGTTGCTACTCGGGTCTTTTTATTGGACGGCTGCGCTATTCGGTCCAGTTCGTGGGATTTTTTATCAGGCTTTTGCAGACGCGCTTATCCTTCTTAGCAGCGTTCTTTTCGGCACCCGCTGGCCACGGCTGCACTGGTGGTCTGGTGTATCTGCTGCTCCCCTATTTTTGCTTCTGCTAGTCGCGTGAAGCTGCGAGGTTGGACACGCTGGCTTCTGTCGCTGATCTCTAGTCTGCTGCTCATCGCATCTCTCGGCGTTCTCAGCACGCATTTGGCCGATCAGGGAGAGCTGCATATCTCTGCGCTGCTGTTATCGATCTTTCTGGCCTGGCCTCTGCTCTGGGGGTTGATGATGTTCTTCGTCGATTGGCCGGATAACCCGACCCTGCCTGCACAATGCACAGCAGTGGTATGCGTGTTGTCTATTCTGGTTCTCTTATTCATCGCGCCCGCTCCTCTGGCCTCCTGAAGCCGAGCGGCGCCCCGGCCATCCCATGCAGCGAAACCGACTCAAACGACTTACTTACCAGCACACGGTGATGGGCGCCGTTTTCGGCTGGTTACTGTATTTGGTGAACTTCTCAGGATCTGTCGCGATGTTTGTGGACGAGATTCGGGTGTGGGAAGAGCCAGCAGCGAGGCGAACCATTAACTCATCTGTTCCCATGCAGACGGTGATCGATGCCTTCATAAGTGACTTGCGAGCGCCGCTCGATTTTATCGAAGTCACTCTACCTTCTCCCGGCAGCTCCTACTATGAACTGAGGGCGCGCTATGGCACAGGCGATGACCTTAAGAATGAAACGCGCCGATACGCCATTGATACCGGAGTGCCGGTCTCAGGACGAGGCGGAGAGGGCGTCGCCCTTTGGCTTCAGCAACTCCATCGCTACCTTGCCATTGAGCCAAAGATCATCGGGCGCACCCTCGTGGGGCTCACCGGTGTATACATGCTCGTGCTGATTCTCTCGGGAATCGTGACTCATCAGAAGATTGCGCGGGATCTCTTCAAAATCCGCTGGACTCGTTCCCTGCATGTAAAGTGGAGAGATCTCCACAACGCGACTGGCCTCTGGACCCTCCCTTTCGCGATCGTGATTGCCTTCAGCGGTATCATGGTGGGCACGCCCCCGCTCATGGCGGTTGTCGCCGGCTTACCTATGACCGGCGGTGACATCAGCAGGCTCGAGGCAATGCTGGGCAGGAGCGAGGAACCTTCGCGATCCGGAGTCAATCTTTCGATGGTTTCAGCAGATCATGCTATGAAGGAGGTTGCCGCCGCCACGGACTTCGTGCCCGCAGGAGTACGAATCCAGCGCTATGGGGATCGTAACGCCGCCTACTGGGTGCTGGCTGATTCCCCCCGTGAGATGCTCTATCTCTCGAACGTACCGGTCAACGCAGCGACTGGCGCCGTCGAAATGGAAAGATATGCACCCCTGACCGAGGGTATACCCGAATCGGTGGCTGGAAGAGTTTTTGCGGCCTCGACGCCCCTGCACTACGGGCTTTTTGGTCCGCTGGCGCTCAACGTGCTCTACTACCTGCTGGGCATGGCCGTCAGCGTGTGTATCGCCGTGGGCATGTTGATCTATTTCGAGCGTCGGTTAGGCGGCTCTACTGGACACTTCAGCCAGCGTACCTATAAGCGTTTATCGCTGGTAAACGCAGGTTTGGTTGCCGGTCTTCCTATGGTGACGCTGCTGATGTTCTATCTCGACCGAATTCTTATGAGCGCCGGAGAGTCGCGCTACGTCGTTCTCGCTATAAGCTTTGTCGCTCTCTGGTTTTCCTGCGTGATCTACGCGTTGATTTGCAGAATTGCTCGAGTCGTCGCGCGCCGATTGATGGGGTTGACCTTACTACTCGCAATTTTTTTGCCCGCATTCGACTATCTGACCCTAGGCAGAGGAGTCGCCAATGAGGCTGTTCTCCTTATCCACGGTCTCGCTGTTTTTTCAGGGCTTTGCTTGCTAGTTTACTTGGCCGTGACGCGGGCAGTGTTTACAGCGAAAGGAACAGAACCGATGCTCGGATAGTAGCGTTGGACACATAGGCCCGCGGAAATAGACTAGGTCTCTAGATATTTAAATTGAACGCTTGCAAATTGACAGTTGAAAATTTTCGAATAGGAAGTCGGCTTTGAACGGGTCTATTGTTACACCGTTGCTTCGTAGCCTGAGAATATGAGGCCAACCGCAGACGGCGTTATAGCTGCAAGCATGATCGAAGGGTGGGTTGATGAGTCAACAGTTCGCGTGGGGGCACATCAATATCAATGTGTCAGATCTCAATACATCGATTGAGTTCTACAAGAAGCTCGGCTTTAGCCCGTTCGTTGCGGGCATTCCCTACTTAAACCTGACGGCAGAAAGTGCGGCGCAGATTCCCGACGCGGCAGCTAGCGCTATTGGCCTACCCGAGGGGACGGCAGGGCGCGCCTGCATCATGCAACTCGACGACGGCTTCCCAAAAATCGACCTCACGGAACTGCCGAAGGAAGGGCAGCGTGATCCGCTTAAAAATACTGATCTCGGGGTGGTTCGCATCTGCCTGATTTCTGAGAATCTCGCTGAG